>JAODMG010000210.1 GCA_025464895.1 Microbacteriaceae bacterium
TGATCGGCGCAGGCTCCGGCCGCAGCTTCGACCTGTCGGTTGCCCGTTACGGCAAGGTCATCATCATGAGCGACGCGGATGTCGACGGCGCGCACATCCGGACGCTGCTGCTCACACTGTTCTTCCGCTACATGCCGGACATGATCAGGGATGGGCGGGTCTACGCCGCGGTTCCGCCCCTGCACCGGGTGATCGTAATGAACCCGGGCACCAAGCCGAACGAGACGATCTACACCTACTCCGAGGCCGAACTGACCGGGGTGCTGAGCGCCCTCAAGCGCTCGAACAAGAAGTACCAGGACCCGATCCAGCGCTACAAGGGCCTGGGAGAGATGGATGCCGACCAGTTGGCGACCACCACGATGGATCGTCGCCACCGCACCCTTAGACGGGTGCAGATCACCGATGCCGCCAACGCCGAGCGCGTGTTCGAGCTGCTCATGGGCAACGATGTCGCCCCGCGCAAGGAGTTCATCATCGCCGGCTCCGACGGGCTGGCCAGGGAGCGCATCGACGTCTAGCCGCATTCTGTCGAGCTCGAGCTAGACCGCCGATTGTCGCAGTTCCGGCGGATTGTGACAGCTGCAGCGACCACTAACCGCCGCAACTGCGACTATCGCGGCGGCGGAGGCACGCCGAGGCACTACAGCGAATACCCGATCGACCCGACCACTGCCTCGAGGGGCGAGCCGGAGGCATCCCGTTTGGAGCCGGGCTCTGGAAGGGTTCGCACCGAGCCGTCCTGGCCCACTGCAACGGCAGGCGCTGTCCCGGCCCAGGCGATCGAGAGCAAATCTTCTCCCTTGAGGAACGAGTGCGCTCGAACACCGCCGGTCGCGCGCCCCTTCGCCGGGAACTCGGCCAAATACGAGAGCTTTGCCCGGCCTGGGTCGGTTCCTGCGATCGTCGCGGTCGACGACGAGATGGTCGCGACGATTACCTCCGCGGACGGATGAACGGCGCCGAAGAATATCGCCGTTGCGGCCTTGCCGAGGTTGATCCCCGCCATGCCGCCGGCGGCAACCCCCTGGGGGCGCACCGTCGTGGCCGAGAAGCGAAGGAGCTGCGCATCTGAACTCACGAAGAGAAGCTCGTCCTGGTCGGTCGCCTGCGCGACGCCGATCACTTCGTCTCCCGGCTTGAGCGAGATGATTTCGAAATCGGGTCTGGTCGGGTATCCGCTCGGCGTGACGCGTTTGACGACGCCCTGCGCGGTACCGACGGCGAACGGAACGTCGGCCGTGAGAGACACGAGGCCGAGCACCCGCTCACTGCGGTTGCTGAGTGCCAGGTAGTCCGAGATCCTGGCGCCGGCCGCCAGCTGGATCGAGTTCTCGGGAACGCTCGGCAAGTCGACAGCGGTGAACCTGACCAGGCGGCCGAGGTTCGTGATCGCGCCGAGCTCCGAGCGGCTCGTTGTGTCGATAGCCGAGAGTATGGCGTCGTGTTTGCTTCGCCGCCGCACCACCGCTGAGTCGCCGACCGTTTCGCCGATATCCACCCGGATGGCTCGACCGGTCGTCGACAGGTACACGCGGCACGGCGCATCCGCTATTTCGAGGATCGGCGCCAGCTTGCGCGAGTATGCCGAGGCGGTGGCGAGCGACGGGCGGGCCTCGGTGAGAAGAGTGCGCCGCGGTGTGCCGAAGCGCTCTGCCACCTCCTCGAGCTCACGTGAGACCAGCTGGCGCAGTCGCGCCGGATCGGCGAGCAGCTCCCGCAGCGCGGCGATCTCGGCCCGCAGTTGGTCGCGCTCCGCCTCGAGTTCGATCCTGCTGAATTTGGTCAGACGGCGCAGGCGCAGTTCGAGGATGTACTCGGCCTGCAACTCGCTCAGATCGAACACCTCGCGAAGCCTCGTGCGCGCCTGCTCTGTGTCGTCGCTCGTGCGGATCACCTGGATGACCTCATCGATATCGAGGATCGCCACCAGCAGGCCCTCGACCAGGTGCAGCCGCTCGAGCCGCCGGGCCAGGCGGAACTGACTGCGTCTCGTGACGACGGAGAGGCGGTGGTCGATATAGACCTGCAGGAGTTCGCGGAGCCCGAGGGTCTTCGGTCCGCCGTCGACCAGCGCGACATTGTTGATGTTGAACGAGTCTTCGAGCGGCGTGTGCCGGTAGAGCTGTTCGAGCACCGCCTCCGGGCTGAACCCGGTCTTGATGCCCACAACGAGCCGCAGTCCGTGTTTGCGATCGGTGAGGTCTGTCACATCCGAGATGCCGCTGAGCTTCTTCGAGTTGACGCCGTCCTTGATCTTCTCGATCACCTTTTCCGCGCCGACCATGTACGGGAGCTCCGTAATCACCAGGCCGTTCTTGCGAGCGGTGAGGCTCTCAATCGCGACCCTGGCGCGGGTACGGAACGCGCCGCGCCCCGACTCGTAGGCATCCCTGATTCCGGCCAGGCCGATGATCGTGCCGCCGGTAGGCAGATCAGGCCCGGGAACATAGGCCATCAGCTCGTCGAGCGTCGCGGCGGGATTGTCGAGCAGGTAGCGGGCGGCGCCGACCACCTCGATCAGGTTGTGCGGGGGCATGTTGGTGGCCATCCCGACCGCGATGCCGCTTGCGCCGTTGACCAGGAGGTTCGGAAATGCGGCGGGCAGGACATCCGGCTGGGTCAGCTGGTTGTCATAGTTCGGCACGAAATCGACGACGTCTTCGTCGAGGTTCTCGGTCAGTGCCATCGCGGCAGCGGCGAGGCGAGCCTCGGTGTACCGCGGCGCGGCCGCCCCGTCGTCGAGTGAACCGAAGTTGCCATGGCCGTCGATGAGCGGAACTCGCATGATGAAGTTCTGCGTCAATCGCACCATGGCGTCGTAGATGGATGCGTCGCCGTGCGGATGCAGCTTGCCCATCACCTCGCCGGTGACGCGGGCCGACTTCACATGGCCGCGGTCCGGGCGCAGGCCCATCTCGGTCATCATGTACAGGATGCGCCGCTGCACCGGCTTCAGCCCGTCTCGCGCGTCGGGAAGTGCGCGCGAGTAGATCACGGAGTACGCGTATTCGAGGAAGGAACCTTCCATTTCGGCTGACACATCGACAACGTCGATACGCTCGCCGGAGCCGACTTCTGCGGGCTCTGGGGCAGTGGGGAACTCAGGAGTAGTCATAGGATTGCGACCATGCTACCGGCCACGAAAACACACCGGTTTAGCCTTGCCGATGTTCTCCCAAGTTCTCACCAATCCGTGCTGGGACGGCCGAACCGACTCGGCCTGCCCCCGGTCGCCAAGGCCGTGGTGCTCGTTGCAGACGGCCTCGGCGCATCGTCGCTGAAAGCCAGGTCCGGTCACTCCCGCACCCTCGCTCCGATGCTGTCGGCGTCGACCACGATCGGCGCGGGGTTTCCCACGACTACCGCGGCGGCGATCGCCACGATCACGACCGGAACGAGCCCCGGCATTCACGGGCTGGTCGGCTACACCGTTCTCGATGCGGAACACGACAGGATCGTGAACCAGCTGAGCGGCTGGGACACCCACCTCGACCCCGCAACCTGGCAGCGGGCGAGGACGGTGTTCGAGACGGCAGCGGATGATGGCGTACCGAGCTTCGTGGTCGCGGCGGAGCGTTTTCGGCACTCCGGGTTCACCGCGGCCGTGCTGCGTGGAGCCGACTACGGCAGCGGGGTGTCGATTGCCGACAAACTGGACCGCGCCCGCGCCATTCTGGACTCCAACGAGAGTGCCATCGTCTATGTGTACGTTCCCGAGCTCGACAAGGCCGCACATTCGCACGGGTGGCAGTCCTCACGGTGGACCGGCGAACTCGAGGCCCTGGATCGCGCGGTGAGCGACTTCGTCGCCACCCTCCGCAAAGACGAGGGCCTGGTGCTGACCGCAGACCACGGCGTGCTGGATGTTCCGGAGCACGCCCAGGTGCTGTTCGATACTGAACCGGAGTTGGTCGACGGGATTCGGTTCGTCGCGGGAGAACCGCGCTGCCTTCAGCTGCACTTCGAACCGGATGCGACCGAGGCTCATCGAGCCGCGGTGGTGGAGCGGTGGCGAGCAGCCGAGGGAGACCGCGCATGGATTGCGACCCGCGACGAGGCGATCGAATCGGGGTGGTTCGGTGGAGCGGTCGACGACGAAGTGGCTCCTCGAATCGGCGACATCCTGGTAGCCGCGCGTAAGAACATCGCCTACTACGACTCCAGGGCGAATTCCCAGCAGGCTCGATCGATGATCGGCCAGCACGGCTCGTGGTCTCCAGAGGAGTCGAACGTGCCGCTACTCAGGTTCGGCGCATACGCCGTCTGAGGCCGCCCGCCGGGCCATCCCGACCGAAACAGTCCGATCGAAACAGCCCGATCGAATCAACCCAGGTCGTCGTCCGAGCGAGCACCGAACACGATGTCATCCCAACTGGGCATCGCCGTGCGGCCCTTCTTCGACTTTGGAGGCATTCCAGGCTGCGGTGCTGTACTTCCGAGCCGCTCGTCCCTGGCCTCCGCGAAGCCGTCCAAAGGCACGTTCACCAGTCGGATGCTGCCGGTGGACGGATGCGCACTGGTCGAATGCTGATCGATCGGGTCGCCATCGTCGAACTGCGCGGACTCTCGTTCGCCCCGTCGACGCCGCAGCGCCTCGAGGAGGTCTGCGGTCTGGTTGGTGACGCTCGGGTGGGACTCGTATTCTTCGTCAGGATCTCGATTGATCGCCGATGGCGAAATCCCGGTCGGCGGATCGCCCGGCCGACCGAACTGGAGTGGGTCGACGCGGTGCGCAGTATCCCGCGCCGCTAACTCCTCGTCGGTGAACGCACCACTGTCGAAACGGGACGAGTCGGGAACCCGTTCCTCCCCAACCACCGCACGCAGTCGCGGAATGAGCGCTCCGGCCAGTTCTCCCTGCTGTGACAGGGTGATGGCCTCGTTGTTGAGCGGGGCGAGGGCAGCCTTCTTCGGATCGTAACGCCACCTCGCATCGTGATCGATCTGTTCCGCGGTGAAGGCGAGCTTGACGATCCAACCGCCGCCGATCTCTTTCCAGCTCGCCCAGCGCTCGTTGATCGCACCGAGGTCGTAGAGCCGTTCGCGAATGGCCGATCCAAAGGTGGTGCCCTGGTTCATCGGGTCGGTGTCGATCGCGGTGTGCACGGCGACATTGAGGGCAGACTGCACGACGAACTCGCGTTCGGCGAGCACGGGACCCTCGAATTTCTGGATGTATTCGATCGGAACGCCCGTGATCGACGCGACATCCTGGGCAGACATTCCCGACCGGATATGCGCCTGGATCTCCTTCGGCGCGAGTTTGCGGCCGGCGCCCGGGTCGGGGATCGCTTGGCGAAGTTTCGACTGAAGCACTTCGTCAATCGCTATCCTGTAGCGGGTTCCATCGTCCGATGCGACGAGCAACGCGCCACTCTCGACTCCGATGACTCTCAGGTCTTGCATACTGGATCGCCTCTCCGGCTGTCAACGATGATCCAAGGGTGTCATGATCGCTAGCGAAAGCCGGGAATATCCCGGGCGTGCCGCAAGTTCAGTAGCGATGGATCGGCGCATGGGTTGCGGTGGTTTGCTATTCGGAATCAGATGATGCAAACTGTGGCCGCCGATTGAGATCAATTGGCGCAAATGGAAGTGGATGGGCATGGCAACGGACTACGACGCACCCCGCAAGACCGACGACGATTCTGACTCGATCGAGGCTCTGAAGGAACGCGTTCCCGACAAGATGTCCGGAGTAGTTGACGTCGATGACGCCGACAACCCGGGTGGTTTCGAACTTCCAGGTGCAGACCTGTCCGATCTCGACCTCGACGTGGTCGTCCTTCCGCCACAGGCCGACGAATTCACCTGCGTGAGCTGCTTCCTGGTGAAGCATCGCTCCCAGATCGATCACGAAGAGAAGCTCGGTCCGATCTGCCAGGAGTGCGCAGCCTAAACGCGTGACCGCGCGTCGGAGAGGGCCTCAACGACTCTCTCCGGCCTGCGGGTCGACACGAGCCAATACGGCGTCGGGTCATCGGGATCGGTGATCTCGATCTTCATCACCGGCCTCACCCATCCCCGCAACATCAGCCAGGCGCGCGCGTCGAGCCGTTGCCCTCGCTCGAGGGTCGCCTCCTCGTCACGATAGGCCGTCGCCTCGCCGGCAAAGCCGATCGGCAGGCGGGCCTTGCCTGCCGAAAAGAACTCGGTGGTCACCTCGACAACAGGTGACGCCACGATGAGGACGACGACGCATGCGGCGTACAGGACGACCGCGGTGATGAGGCCGACCGTCGTGTTGATCGGGAGAAAGACCAGCAGGCTTGCGGGAATGACCAGCGCGGTCGCCAAAAACATATAGGGCGCGGCCCACACTCGCTCGCGGTAAATTCTCATGCTCCTATTGGAACAGACTTTCGGACCGGTGGATGTTCTGCATTACCCTCGTCACGTGGCTGAAAGCGTCGAAGTACTCATCACCGGGGAGAGCGTCCCGGCCTATTCGCACCCGGGAGATGCCGGTGCCGACCTCGCCGCCGCGGAATCCGTGATTCTCGCACCGGGGGAGAGAGCCACCGTCGGTACCGGGATCTCGATTGCGCTGCCAGACGGCTTTGCGGCCTTCGTGCTGCCGCGAAGCGGCCTCGCCGCCAAACACGGCATCACCATCGTCAACAGTCCTGGCACGGTCGACGCCGGCTACCGGGGCGAGATTCGTGTCACTCTGCTGAACACCGACCTTGAAGTGCCGTATTCTGTGGCAGTCGGTGACCGGATCGCGCAACTCATCATCATGCCGGTGACGAGGGCGAGATTCATTCCGGTAGACACCCTTCCCGGAAGCCACCGGGGTGAATCCGGATTCGGCTCCACCGGCTATCGAGTCACTACGCAAGGAGATCGCCCGTGAGCGACACCACTCCCACCAGCCCAGAGTTCCCAGGGCAGGCCGACGAGCAGGCCAAGTCCGCGCCTGAGGATCGCGCGATCGCCGGACCCCTCGACGAGAACGAAGCAAACCCGGTCCGTCCATACGTCGACCTCGGGGGCGTGAAGATCCTTCCGCGCGAGGGCCTTCACCTGCGGCTCGAGGTCGAAGAGGGCAGCCAACGTGTTGTCGCGGTCGGTCTCGACTACGCGGGTTCCACCCTTCAGGTGCAGCCATTCGCAGCGCCTCGTTCGAGCGGGCTCTGGCACGAGATTCGCGAGCAGATCACCGACCAGATCGCCAAGCAGGGCGGCACGACGAAACTCTCGGTCGGTCCGTTCGGCCCCGAGCTGCTGGCCGAGATTCCCGCCACGGCACCCGGAGAGGCCGGCTCGACCCGACTGGCCAGGTTCGTCGGCGTCGACGGCCCACGATGGTTCCTCCGCGGAGTCATCGCCGGAGACGGGGCGGTCAACGCGGAGGCCGCGGCCAAGATCGAAGACCTGTTCCGCAGCGTCGTGGTCGTTCGCGGCACCACGCCTATGCCGCCACGCGACCTCATTCCACTGCATATGCCGAAGACGGCATCGACAGACGAAACGACGATCGACTGACGATGACCGATCCAGGGTCGGACCACGAAAACCAGCCCCCAACTTTCCGGGAGAGCCTTGGCGCCGCGATGCGGAGGAGCGGGCTCGGGCAGGTCGCCCCAGGGGAGATTCCCACGGCCAGGTCGCTGCTCGGCGCGGTCGGCGGGGCACGCGGACTGGTCGAGTCGATCCTGCCGGGCCTCGGATTTCTCGTCGTCTTCAGCATCACCAAGAACGTTCCGCTCTCCGTCCTGATTCCGGTGGCACTCTCCCTGGTATTCGTGGTCATCCGGCTGGTGTCCCGCACTCCGATCACCCAGGCATTCGCCGGGGTGGCAGGCATCGCCATCTCTGCGGTGCTCGCGCTGATCACCGGCAACGCTGCGGACAGCTTCATTCCCGGCATTATCATCAATGTCGTCTCCGCGGGGGTGCTCCTTCTGAGCCTCCTGGTGCGCTGGCCGCTGATCGGCGTGATCGTCGGATTCCTGTCCAACGACGGCACGGAGTGGCGCAAAGATCGGGCGAAGGCGAGGGTGCTCACCATCGCGACCTGGCTCTGGGTCGGGCTCTTCGCCGTTCGGCTGCTGGTGGAAGTTCCGCTCTACGCGGCCATGCTCTGGGTCAGCTGGCTGCTCGTGCGCGCGGTCTACGCACGGTCCCAGGCGGCACCAGAACCACGGTAAGCGCGAGCGTTCGGAACGGCGCGACACGAGCGGAATGAGCGCCGTGAGTGGCGGCATCGGGTGCTATATTTATCTTGATATCAAGATACTTTTGATTCCGATGATCCCTCGTCGGATGCGTGATCGAGACTTAGGCTTGCCTTGCTGGCAACCCACTCGACGGGCGGCGAGTATTGGCACGGTAGTGAGCGGGCACAGCCCAGCAAGGGAGACGACGCGATGTCGCAAGTCAACAGTTTCGGTTCGAAGGACACCCTGAAAGTAGGCTCGACCGACTACGAGGTCTACCGCATCGACTCCGTCCCAGGACACGACAAGCTTCCGTTCAGCCTGAAGGTGCTGCTTGAGAACCTCCTGCGGACCGAGGATGGCGCGAACGTCACCAAGTCGCAGATCGAGGCACTCGGATCGTGGGTCCCGAGCGCGGAGCCGGACACCGAGATCCAGTTCACCCCGGCCAGGGTCATCATGCAGGACTTCACCGGGGTTCCCTGCATCGTCGACCTCGCTACCATGCGTGAAGCGGTCGAGGCACTCGGGGGAGACCCGAAGAAGATCAACCCGCTCGCACCGGCCGAGATGGTGATCGACCACTCGGTCATCGCCGACCTGTTCGGCACGGTCGACTCGTTCGAGCGGAACGTAGAGATCGAATACCAGCGCAATGGTGAGCGCTACCAGTTCCTGCGCTGGGGCCAGACCGCGTTCGACGACTTCAAGGTGGTGCCACCCGGCACCGGGATCGTTCACCAGGTGAACATCGAATACCTCGCCAGGGCGACCATGACGCGCACGGTCGACGGGGTGCTGCAGGCATATCCGGACACCTGTGTCGGCACCGATTCGCACACCACAATGGTCAACGGGCTCGGGGTACTCGGCTGGGGTGTCGGTGGCATCGAAGCCGAGGCCGCGATGCTGGGCCAGCCGGTCTCGATGCTCATCCCCAAGGTCGTCGGGTTCAAGCTCGTCGGCTCGATTCCCACCGGAGTCACCGCGACCGATGTCGTGCTGACCATTACCCAGATGCTCCGCAAGCACGGGGTGGTCGGCAAGTTCGTCGAGTTCTACGGCGCAGGCGTCGCCGCCGTGCCGCTGGCCAACCGCGCCACCATCGGCAACATGAGCCCGGAATTCGGCTCGACCGCGGCGATGTTCCCGATCGACGATGTCACCCTCGACTACCTGCGCCTCACCGGGCGCAGCGAGGAGCAGGTCGCCCTGGTCGAGTCCTACTCGAAGCTGCAGAAGCTCTGGCACGACCCTGACGTCGAGCCCACCTTTAGCGAGTACCTCGAGCTCGATCTCGGCACCGTCGTTCCGTCCATCGCGGGGCCGAAGCGTCCGCAGGACCGGGTCGAACTGACTCAGGCCAAGAGCCAGTTCCAGAAGGATCTCGAGGACTATGCCGAGATCGACCTCTCCAAGGTGGATGCGGCGGTCGAGGGAACATTCCCGGCATCCGATCCGATCGGATTCACGGCGCAGGACGAGACATCCGCCCACTCGCTCTCGCACTCGAGCCACGACTCCCGCCACCACAGCCACCGTCCGGAGAACCGGTCGAACCCCGCCGAAGTCGCGATGCCGGACGGCCGCGAATTCACGATCGACCACGGCGCGGTCGCCATTGCGGCGATCACGTCCTGCACGAACACCTCGAACCCCTCCGTCATGCTCGCCGCAGGGCTCCTCGCGCGGAACGCCAGCAAGAAGGGCCTGAAGTCGAAGCCGTGGGTCAAGACCACGCTCGCTCCCGGCTCGAAGGTCGTCACCGACTACTACGAGAAGGCCGGCCTGAACGGCTACCTCGAAGACCTCGGTTTCTACCTGGTCGGCTACGGCTGCACCACCTGCATCGGAAACTCTGGACCGCTCGAGGACGAGATCTCGGCCGCGGTGAACCAGAACGACCTCGCCGTGACCGCCGTACTGTCCGGCAACCGCAACTTCGAGGGTCGGATCAACCCCGACGTGAAGATGAACTATCTCGCGAGCCCGCCGCTCGTGATCGCCTACGCCCTTGCCGGGTCGATGAACTTCGACTTCGAGAAGGACGCACTCGGAATCGGCACCGACGGCGAGGAGGTGTTCCTCAAGGACATCTGGCCGGATGCCGCAGAAGTCCAGAAGACCATCGACGAGTCCATCTCGACCGACATGTTCACGCACGAATACTCCGGCGTTTTCGATGGCGATGAGCGCTGGCGCTCGTTGCCGACACCGACCGGCGCCACCTTCGAGTGGGATGAGAAGTCGACCTACGTGCGGAGGCCACCGTACTTCGACGGCATGACGATGGAGACGACCCCGGTCAGCGACATCGTCGGCGCCAGGGTGCTGGCCAAGCTCGGCGACTCTGTCACCACCGACCACATCAGCCCAGCAGGCAACATCAAGTTGGACAGCCCGGCCGGCCGATACCTCGAGGAGCACGGCGTC
>JAODMG010000103.1 GCA_025464895.1 Microbacteriaceae bacterium
GGGATTAGCGCTCCTCGGCCGCACGAATATCCGCAAACGTACGTCGAGTGTCCCATTCAAATCCGTCCGTCTCCGCTGCCGAGTCAGGCCTCCGACATGTCCCCGTACCCCGGATCGCCCGCGCGCCGGTAGCTGAGCAGCACGCTGCCGCTGGCAAAGCCGAGGGGCGGTGCGGCGAGTTCGAATGCGGCCGGGATCGCCCCGTTCCTGAACACTCGCTTGCCGGAACCCAGGGTCACCGGGAATATCCAGAGGCTGAGTCCATCCACGAGGTCGTGCGCCAGCAGCGTCTGCAGCAGGTCGCCACTGCCGATCAGGCGAATCTCGCGGTGGGTGCGCTTCAGGTCGGCGACGTCGCGCGGGACATCCCGGATAACGGTCGTCCCGCTCCAGTCGGTGTGCATCGCAGAATGTGACGCGACGTACTTCGGAATGCGATTGAAGTGGGTGCCGATCGGGTTGTCGGCTGGGGCATTCGGCCAATATGCGGCAAAGATGTCGTACGTCTTCCGACCGACGAGTAGAGCGTCCATCTGCAGGAGCTCGTCCAGGATGACCCGCCCGGACTCCGCTTCCGCGAATGGAGCCTGCCAGCCTCCGTGCGCGAAGCCGCCCTCGTCATCCTCGTCCGGGCTGCCCGGCCCCTGCATCACTCCATCGATCGTCATGAACATGTTGACGATGAGCCGGCCATTTGCGCCGTTTCCCTGGATTTCGTCCACCGGTTTCTCCCTCCCGCGAATCACTATCTTCCGATGGTGCCGCAGGCAGCCGTCTTAGCGCTACATGCGCCGGGCCTGGATTTAGCGCAACCATAGGTTGCGCAAGCGAAGGCGATCAGATAGATTTATGCGCAACCAAGCATTGCGGAAAGTGGGACGAGCATGGAATACGGAAGCATTGAGCGTGAAATCTATCTCGAAGCCTCGCCAGAGGTTGTCTTCGAGGTGGTCAGCAGCTCTGAGCACATCGCGAAGTGGTGGTCGGATGAGGCGGAGATTGAGACGATTGGTGACGAGGGCCACGTACTCTTCCGCGGCGACCGAGCGGACGACAACAAGATCGTCCCACTCATGGTTATCGAGGCACGCCATCCGCACCGCTTCTCTTTCCGCTGGGACTTCACCGCAGGCGCGGTCCCAGGTCCGGATAACTCCCTCCTCGTGACCTTCGATCTGGAACCGGTCGGCAATGGAACTCTCGTGAAGATGACCGAATCCGGCTTCCGCGAACAGGGTTGGGAAGCGGCAGTGCTGGAGGAGAAATACCTGGACCATACCCATGGGTGGGACTACTTCATACCGCGACTTGGCGAATACGTCGCAGTTCTGGTGTCGTCCTCATGACGGCAGCCATTGACGACAGGCTATGGTCTGCCATCGGAGACCCCACACGTCGCCGGATGCTCGATCTTCTTCTGGTAGACGGCGGTGGTACTGCGACGAGCCTCAGTGAACATCTGCCGGTTACGCGCCAGGCGGTCTCGAAACATCTAGCCGTCCTCGATCGTGCGGGGCTGGTACGTGGGACGGCAGCGGGCCGGGAGATGCGCTACCGAATCGACAATGCCCAGTTTGCCCGCGCGGTATCTCAACTGGCGTTGGTCGGGACGGCCTGGGATGGGCGGCTCCGCCGGATCAAGCACATCGCTGAAGCGATCCAGAGCGCCAACAATCAAATCGAAAAAACAACGCGAGACTAGGAGCAAGAAGTGGTAGACATCCTTCACAGGATCGGAGTCAAGGACTCGTCTGCTGACGTCGTCTTCGACGCGTTGACCACGCTCGGTGGACTGTCCAGCTGGTGGGCCAGCGACACGAGCGGATCCGTCGACGTCGGCGGCGTGATCCAACTTCGCTTTCTGCCCGGCGGATTCGACCTGAAATTGATAGAGCTCACGCCATGCGCGAGTGTGCGATGGGAGGTCGTCGATGGTCCAGCGGAGTGGATCGGGACCACTGTCAACTGGGAGATCAAACAGGATGGCGACTACACAATCGTCCTCTTCAGCCACGCAGGGTGGAAGGAGCCAGTCGAGTTCATGAACCATTGCAGTACCAAATGGGCGACCTTCCTCCTGAGCTTGAAGTCGCTTCTGGAATCCGGCACCGGCTACCCGGATCCGAACGACGTCCAGATCAGCAACTGGCACTAATCCTGACGCTGAGCTGGACGAAGCGTAAGCAGCGCCTTCTTGGTTCGGTACCTCACCAGTCGATTCAACGCGACTCGCAGGCAGTTGTCCGGTACCAGTCTGTGGCGTAGACGATCGCGCGACTGTCCCGGTATGCTCCCAAGAGTCCGTTTTGCGAAGAGGAGGTGGTGTCCCGTGAGCGTCGTATCCATTGGGTGCTCTCCGTCTTTGCGACGGGCGGTTGACTGACCTGAGTGTCGTCGAGAGCGCCGTGAATCGGTAACCCCGAAAGGCAACACTCATGCATTTCACTTCTCAGACATCCTCGAACGGCGTCATCGAACGCAGTTTCACGCTCGATGACATTCCCGGCGTCCTCTGGTCGCCAGCCTTGCCGAGTCCGGCACCCCTCGTTCTGATGGGGCACCCGGGCGGATTGCACAAAAAGGCGGAAGGCCTCGTGGCCCGGGCCATCCATCTCGTGTCCACCCAAGGCTTCCACGTCGCATCGATCGACGCGCCCGGGCACGGCGACCGGCCGAGATCCGCCGAAGACGCGCGGTGGGTCGACCAGCTCATGCGGGCACGCGCTGCAGGAGAACCGCTCGGCTCGATCGTCTCGGCCTTCAACGCCTCGATCGCCGAACGAGCCGTTCCCGAATGGCAAAGGACCCTGGACGCCCTTCAGGCTCTGCCCGAGATCGACGAGGACCGACTCGTCGGCTACAGCGGAATGACACTCGCCACCGAAATCGGCATGCGGCTAGCCGTGGCCGAACCCAGAATCGGCGCGGCCGTGCTCGGTTCGGCCTTTGCCTCCGAGCCCCTCATCGAGGCCGCGCAGCTCGTCACCGCGCCGGTGCTGTACCTGTTGCCGTGGGATGACCTCGAGATCGATCGGGAGTCCGGGCTCGCCCTTTTCGACGCGTTGGGGCCCGCGGAGAAGGTCATGCACGTGACTCCCGGCCCGCACCAGCGAGTGCCCTGGGTCGAGACCGAGGATGCAGCCCGGTTCTTCACGCGCGTCCTCGCCACCGCCACCTTGGCCGCCTGATTCACTCCGGGCTCGGCGGCAGAATTCGCTGCCGCCGAAGTCGGGCGACGCTTAGAAGTGAGGAAACGCAGAGATATTCGCGCGAGACCGTTAGCGTTGGCAGATGAATTTGCGGCCATGCGCACAGCGCCCTCCGATCCTGAACGGTCTGCCGGATGGCGCGGCCGACGAGGTCTCTGTAGGGCAACTTCTCCTGCCCGGAATGATGGCCTACGCACGAGTTCTGAACCCTGCGCGACGGCGCGACGCCGACATCCGATGGGATGAGATCGGTGCACCGCAGGTGGACTCAACGACCCAGTGGCCCGAGATCGCCGCCGCGGGCCACGTCGACTCTCGCGACCCGTGGGAACCCTACTCGGGCACCGTCGACGCGGCGATCGCGAACAGACTCGCCCAACTTCTGGTGACGCGTACGACGACACCGGACGAGTGTTTCTTCCTGGTGTGGGAGGGCTACGGCGGTCTGCGGCCAGAAGTGAGAACCGCAGCCACCGTCGAAGTCGCACCCCATTCGCGACGGATGCACATTCTCAGTGGCCGGGTAACGGATGCGACCCAATCGATCGAGACTGCGCCGTCGGGACACCCGTTGGGCCGGTCGCCAATGTGGTGGATCCCCGGCGACGGAGCGTGGTGCGTTGGGAACGACATCTATGGGCGAAGCGTCTTCGTGGGCGGGACCGCGGAGGCCGTCTCCGCTATTGTCGCCGATCCCCTGCTCGAGGCCTACGTCGCTGATGCGGACCAGACGCTAGCCAACGAGGTCTATTGAGATGGACATCGGCGAGAGCTCGAGTGATCGTGGTCCGCGCGTCTACGACGGATCGCTGGCGGGTTTCCTGTTCGGGAGCATCCCCAGAACGGGGTACAGGGGAGGGACAAACGCCCCTGTCTAAGGCGGTTCCCGTGCAACGAAACGCCCCCAGTCCGGGGGAGGAATAGTCAGTTCCGCCCCGTCTCGGCTTGCGTCTGTACTGGTGCGGCCCTAACGTTGGGCGAAGGGAAGACCTCTGGTCACGTGTTATTTGGGGTACGTGGTCGGCGGTTGGGGGGCTCGGGGGAAATGAAGCGTTTCGCGTTACTGACCACTATTTTCACGGCGGTGCTGACGTTGGTGCTGCCGTTTGTCGGCGGCGGTGGCCCGTCCCTGGCAGCGGGACTCGCATCCTCGACGGTGTCGGGGAGCACGCTTCCGCGGTTCGCTTCACCGGTCACCGCCGTTGCGGCTGCTCCGCAGGCGACCACCGCCAGCGCGTACATCAGCGACCCACGGATCGCGACGACCATCTCAGCTCACACCGCGCTGCTGAAGGTCGACTCGGAGCACCTGGCGCAGAAGCCTGTGCCGAAGATTGTTGTTCCGCCGCCCGCCGCGCCGAGTGGCGGCAGCTCATCCAAGGCCAAGTCGACCGGAAGCAAGTCCAGCACCGGTGGAACGGTTGTGCAACGCCAGGCTGCTCTTGTGGCCGCGGGAAGCTCGTGCCCCGGCAACGTCGGCGGTTCGGCCGGCGGCGCTCCGAGCCGCACCTCAGCCGGCGGGGTCGCAGGCACCACCTCTGCCGACGTCGCGGCATTCGCGGCCAAGTTCAACGCCATCCGGGTGGCCCAGTGTCTTCAGCCGATCCCGATGGCGAACATCCGCTACGACTCCTGCATGGAGACGCGGCTGTTCTGGATTGCGGAGGATCCGAGCACGGATCCGCTCAGCGCCTGGGGCCACATGGGGTCGGTGCGCAGCGACGGCGTTCCGAGCGTCGGCTGTGACGGCAACCTCGCCGGCGGTTCCGGAAACACCGGGGCAACGGTCGCCCAGAAGTGGTGGGACTCGCTCTCGCACCGGGCATCGCTGTACCGTCCGAGCTATGCGGGAAGCACGGCCCACGTGTGTATCGCCTTCGCGATGGTGCACGGCGGAATCCCCAACGAGCCATACGGTTTCGCCCGGGCGGCTGCCCGCTGGATCAGCTGCTAGGGAACTGCCGACAAGAGTGGGACTTCGCGCCCGGCGCAGAATGTTAGATTCGCTTGAACGACGGTTTCTCGGTCGCGGAAAGAGGGAATCATGGCAGCGCTTCGTTGGGGAATTCTTGGCACAGGCGGGATCGCCCACAGCCAGGCTGCTGATCTGATCGGCAACGGTTTCACCCTGACCGCGGTGGGATCGAGGACCCAGGGATCCGCGGATGCCTTCGCCGCCGAATTCGGAATTCCTACGGCACACGGCAGCTATGAGGCGTTGGTTGCTGACCCGGAGGTTGACGTGATCTACGTGTCGACGCCACATCCGTTCCACGCCGAGAACGCGCTGCTCGCTCTCGACGCTGGCAAGCACGTGCTTCTCGAAAAGCCGTTCACCGTCAACGCAGCCGAGGCGGCCGCGGTCGTTGAGCATGCCACGAAGAACAACGTCGTGGTACTCGAGGCGATGTGGGCTCGCTTCCTGCCGCATATGGTGCGAATCCGCGAGATCATCGCAGCCGGCACCATCGGCGAGGTGCGCACGCTCATCGCCGACCACGACCGCCTGCTCCCCAAGGACCCGGCGCACAGGATCAACAACCCGGAGCTCGGCGGCGGCGCGCTCCTCGACCTCGGTATCTACCCCGTTTCGTTCGCGTCCGACCTGTTCGGTGCTCCCAGCACAGTGCAGGCCAACTCGTCACCGACGGCCACCGGAGTCGATCGCCAGACCGCGATCATCCTCGGCTATGCCGATGGGCAGCAGGCCGTCCTGCACGTGTCACTCGACACGGAGGGGCCGAACCGCGCGGCCATCATGGGCACGGAGGGCTGGATCGAAATCGACAGGGTCTGGTACAGCCCGACCTCGTTCACCGTCTTCGACTCGCAGGGCGGAGTCGTCGAGAAGTTCTCCTCGGAAGTCAGCCCGCGCGGGATGCAATACCAGGCCTGGGAGCTCGAGCGACTGGTGGAGGCCGGACTGCCCGCTGGCGACATCCTTCCCCCGTCGGAGAGCGTCGCGATCATGGAGACGCTCGACGAAATCCGCCGCCAGATCGGCCTGGTCTACCCAGGGGAGTGACCTGGTTGCCGAGCCGTTACTCCCGCCGCCCGGCCAGATAGCATGGGGGTGTGAGTGAGCCACAGGAGCCCCAGTCGCCCGAACCGCAGGCGTCTGAACCGCTGAGTCGGCGCGGTGGTCCCGGTGCTTCGGATGCCGGCACGCCGCCGACCAGCGGACTGGCCGCGGTCATCGCGCGCCATCCGAGGGCCTGGCTGTTCTCGACCCTCGCCGTTGTATTCGTGCTGCTCGGAACCGGCGCAGTCTTCGCCGGGGCCGCCGTCGGTCAACAGGGGCGGTCCGATGCCGCAGCGGTGGCGTCATCCAGCCCGAAGTCTCCAACGCCAACCGTCGAGCCGCCGCGCCCGGTCCCCGCCTCCCTCGCAGCGCCCGCCCGACTTCGCACCTGTTCGATCGCCGCCATGGCCAGCGACGGCAGGCTCGGGAAGTTCGAGGGCAGCGTCATCAACGCGAAGACCGGCGAGGTGCTGTTCGACCGGTCGGCAGGCGTTCCTGGGGCCACGGCCAGCGTCATGAAGACGCTCACTACCTCGGTCGGTCTCGCCGTTCTCGGGCCGGACTACCAGTTCTCGACGAGGGTGTTCGCGGGAACCACCCCGGGGAGCATCGTCCTGGTTGGCGGCGGCGATCCGACCCTCAGCGCCGGTCACGGCACCGTCTACGCCGGTGCGCCGACTCTCAGCGATCTCGCGAACCAGGTGAACACGACCTGGTCCAAGGCCAACCCTGGCGTACCGATCACGAGCATCGTGCTCGATGCGACAATGTGGAACATCGCGGACGCGTGGGACCCGAGTTGGCCGGCATCCGAGCGCACCCAGGGCTACCAGCCGCTGATCGTGCCGCTCATGGTGGACGGCGACCGGGCGAATCCGGCGAAGCAGGACAGCCCCCGTAGCGCCGATCCCGTCCAGGCGGCCGGCGTCGCGTTCCAGTCGGCACTGGGCGCGTCGGCTGTCGGGGCGGTGCTCAGCAAGGGAACCGGGTCGACCGGCAATCCGATCGGCGAAGTGAAGTCGCAACCGCTGAAGGTGCTCATCGGTCAGCTTCTTCCGGTCTCCGACAACACTCTCGCCGAGATGATCGCGCGGGTGAGCTCGAAGGTCGCGGGAGGGGGCGGATCGGCCGCGTCGCTCACCGGCGTATACACGAAGACGCTCGCCGGCTACGGCATTAAGACGCCGGGGCTCGTGATCAAGGATGGTTCGGGAGAGAGCCCGCAGGATGGCGTCCCGCCCATCGTCGTCTCGCAGTTGATGGCCAAGGTCCTCGGAGGCGGCCAGAATCTCAGCATCATCTACAACGCCCTGCCGGTCTCGGGTAAGACCGGGACGCTCGCCGGGCGGTTCACCGGGGCAAACGCCGTCGCACGGGGCAGCGTCAACGCCAAGACCGGCTGGATCATCGGCGCATATACCCTCGGAGGCATAGTCCACGCGGCAGATGGAACGGCGCTCGCGTTCGCGTTCTACGCCCTCGGACCGGTCAAGGGCACGGCGATGGCGGCCCTCGATACCGTCACAACCGCTGCGTACAAGTGCGGCGACAACCTCTCCAATAACTGAACATCGCTGAACTGTCCTCGAAGGAGGCGGCCATGAGCCGGGCGCTTTTCATAATTGACGTACAGAACGACTTCACCGAGGGCGGCGCGCTCGCGGTCGAAGGCGGCGCGGCTGTTGCGGCAGGGATCTCGAGGATGCTCGCGGAGCATCCGAATCGCTACGACCACGTCTTCGCCTCCCGCGACTGGCACGACGCGGACAACGACAACGGCGGCCACTTCGCCACGAACGACCCGCCCGACTTCGTGACCACCTGGCCGCGGCATTGCGTCGCCGGTACGCAGGGGGCCGAATTCCACCCCGAGCTCGACACGTCGTCCGTGGACGTGCAGGTGCGCAAGGGCCAGGGAAAGCCCGCGTATTCGATCTTCGACGGCGTCACAGACGACGGCGCGACCCTCGCCGAGAAGCTCGACGAGTTCGGGATCATCGACGTGGATGTCGTCGGCATCGCCACCGACTACTGCGTGCTGGCGTCCGCGATGGGTGCCGTCGACCACGGCCGCAAGGTGCGGTTGCTTACCGACCTGGTCGCCGGAGTCGCGCCGGAATCCAGCGCGGTAGCCGTCGCCAGTATGGGCGCGGCCGGTGTCGTCATCGCGACTTCGGATTCATCGTCAACTCGATCGGCATCAACGGAGCAAGAGTCATGATCTCGGAAGGTCCTCGTCCGGCTGCTGTCGCCTGGCGATCGGTACGCCACAATTGACGGATGTCCGTAATCGAGATCGCCGACCTGGCCGACCCTCGCCTGGCCGACTTCTCGCACCAGACGGATGTCGCGCTCAAGAAGACCGGCGGCGGGTTGTACATCGCCGAGTCGGCGCTCGTCCTCGAGCGGGCGCTGCGGGCAGGGCATCGGCCGCGCTCGGTGCTGGCCCTCGGCGGAACGGTCGATGAGGCGATCGCGCTCGTCGGAGACGATGTGCCGATCTTCTCCGGGCCAGGGGAGCTGCTCGCGGAGCTGACCGGCTATCTCCTGCATCGCGGCCTCATCGCCTCGATGGATCGTCCGCCGCTCCCCGACGCCGCCGACCTTCTCGCCTCGGCGAAGCGTGTCGTCGTGCTCGAGAACGTCGCGGACCCGACCAACGTCGGCGCAATCTTCCGCTCGGTCGCCGCGATCGGGGCGGATGCCGTGCTCGTCACCCCGCGCTGCTCCGACCCGTTCTACCGGCGCGCGATCCGGGTCTCGATGGGGACCGTGCTGCAGGTGCCGTGGACGCGCGTCGGCGACTGGACGTCCACACGGCAGTTGCTGGCGGCATCCGGATTCCACGTCGCGGCCCTGGCGCTGACGGATGACGCGGTCGACCTTCGAGCGTTCGCCGCCGCAGCGCCCGATCGGGTGGCCATCGTGCTCGGCGCAGAAGGGGACGGACTCACCGACGAGGCGATCGCGGCGGCCGACACGGTGGTGTCGATCCCGATGGCGCACGGGATCGACTCTCTCAACGTCGCGGCGACGGCGGCGGTCGCGATGTGGGCGCTCGCCGACTAGCCCCTCAGACCAGCAGCTGGTGCTTGGCCAGCTCCTTGTAGAGCGGAGTCGACTTCACCAGCTCCGAGTGGGTGCCGACGCCGACGACGCGTCCGTGATCGAGAACCACGATCTGGTCGGAGTCGACGACGGTCGAGAGCCGGTGCGCGATGACGATGAGCGTGCGATTCTCGGCCACGGCGTCGATCGCCTCCCGCAGCATCTGCTCGTTGAGTCCGTCCAGCGACGACGTCGACTCGTCGAGCAGCAGGATCGGCGGGGCGGCGAGCAGGGTGCGCGCGATCGCGAGACGCTGGCGTTCTCCGCCGGAGAGCATGACGCCATCCTCGCCGACCGCGGCATCCAATCCGAGTTCGTTGCGTTCGAGCACCTCGGTGAGGTTGACGGAATGCAGCACGGCGATGCAGTCGTCGTCGCTGGCGTTCGGCGAACCGAGCAGCAGATTCTCGCGGATCGTGCCGGCGAGCACCGGGGCGTCCTGCTCGACGTAGCCGATCTGGGAGCGCAGAGCGTCACGATCGAGGGTACGGATGTCGACGCCGTCGAGTCGGACCGCCCCGCTCGTCGGGTCGTAGAACCGCTCTATCAGCGAGAGGATGGTGCTCTTTCCGGCGCCGGATGGTCCGACCAAGGCCGTGCGCTGGCCGCGCGCCGCGCTGAAACTCACGCCGTGCAGCACAGTGAGGGACTGGGCAACCGTGGCGTCGGCAGGGGTGAAGTCCGCAAGGGCGGCGTCGGAAGCACCGGAGGAAGCCGCAGCCAACGCCTCGGCGATCACCTTCGACGTCTCGTCCCTTCTGGCGCCGGCCGGGTAGGTGAAGTGCACGTCGTCGAAGCTGATCGCGGCATCCGTCGACACCGGCGACATCGCGTATTCGGAGCTGATGGAATCGCCATCCGCTTCGCTGGGGAGATCGACGATCTCCTGGATGCGGCCGAGCGCGCCGAGCGCCTGGTTGACCGAGGTGATGGCGCCGAACGCCTGGCCGAGCGGCATGATCATCAGGAACAGGAACAGGATGAACGCCACCAGGTTCGCGACCGTGATCGCACCGCTCGCCACCCGGAAACCGCCGACGCCGAGCACCACCAGGAACGACACCTGCAGCGCTATGCCCGCGATCGGTACGACGAGGGCCGAGATCTTCGCCACGCTGATGCCCATCTCCCAGGCGGATTCCGCGTTCCTCTGCACGGTCGCGATCTCCCGCTCGGTCGCATTCGACGCACGCACGGTACGGATGGCGCTGATCGCGCGTTCGACGGCGGCGGCCAGGTCGCCGACCCGTTCCTGTGCCTTCCTGCTCGCCACCCGGATCCGGCCGGACAGGGTGACCACGGTGAGGACCGAGACGGCGACGACGAGCACGGTGAGGCCGAGCAGCACCGGGTCGATGATCGCCATCGCGACGAGGGCTCCGACAAAGGTGAGGGATCCGCCGATCGCTTCGACCAGTCCCTGGGTGAGCACCGCGCGCAGCAGCGTCGTGTCCGACCCGACCCTGGAGACGAGGTCACCGGTCCGCCGAAGATCGAATTCGCTGATCGGGAGGTTCAGCATCCTGGACACCAGCCGACGACGACTGGAGAGCACAACGCCCTCGCCGGTGCGCTGCAGCAGGTAGTGCTGGAAGCCGCTGATGAGTCCGGATGCCACCACCAGCGCGACGAGGAGCCAGACCAGTCCGCTCAACGATGAGCCCTTCTGCACGAGCGCGATCACCTGGCTGACCAGGAGCGGCTGGGCGAGGGAGGCGAGGGCTCCGAGCACGCTCAGCACCACCACGAAGGACAGCACCCGCTTGTGCTCGAGGATGTATGGCATGAGCTGGCCGAAGGTGGCGCGCGGTCCGTCATCCCTTTTGCGGGCGAAAATGGACCGGCGTTGCTGGGTGTTGGAGCTCATCGTCCTATTCTCCCGCCACCGAGGTCGGAGGCTGTCACTAGGCTTGGTTATCGTGCCTACGTCAGTCATCACCGCCAACCTCCTGACCAAGGAATACAAGGGTTTCGCGGCAGTGGACGGCATCTCGTTCGATGTCGCTCCCGGCGAATCCTTCGGTCTTCTCGGTCCGAACGGCGCGGGAAAATCTACGACGATGCGGATGGTCGGTGCAGTGTCCACGCGCACGAGCGGCGAACTCAGCATCCTGGGGCTCGACCCGAACGAGCACGGTCCGGAGGTGCGTTCCCAGCTCGGCGTCGTTCCCCAGTCCGACAACCTGGACATGGAACTGCGGGTGCGCGACAACCTGATCGTCTACGGTCGCTACTTCGGCATCCCGCGCTCGGAAGTGGGAAAGAAGGCGGATGCGCTGCTCGAGTTCGCGCAGCTGTCCGATCGGGCGAAGTCGAAGGTCGACGACCTCTCCGGCGGGATGAAGCGGCGGCTGACCATCGCGAGAGCGCTCATCAACGACCCGCGCATCCTGCTGCTGGACGAACCGACCACCGGCCTCGACCCGCAGGCACGGCACATCCTCTGGGACCGGCTGTTTCGGCTGAAGGAACAGGGCACCACCCTCCTGCTCACGACGCACTACATGGATGAGGCAGAGCAGCTCTGCGATCGATTGGTCGTTGTCGACAAGGGGAGCATCATGGCCGAGGGCTCTCCCGCGAGCCTGATCAAGAAGTATTCGACTCGCGAGGTTCTCGAGGTGCGATTCGGATCCGAGCGCAACGCGCAGGTGGCGGAGCAGATTGCCGGCATCGGCGAGCGCATCGAGGTGCTACCGGATCGACTGCTGATCTACAGCGACAACGGTGAAGCGGAACTCGCCAGGATCACCGCCGCCGGGCTCGAGCCGATGACCAGCCTGGTCCGTCGATCCAGCCTCGAGGATGTGTTCCTTCGGCTGACGGGACGGAGCCTGATCGAATGAGTATCGGACAGCGTTCCGGGGCGGCTGCGACGCCGGCGTTCGACGCGTCGGCATCCGCGACGACTCCGGCCGAGGCGAAAGAGCTCGCCATGGTCGGTGGCGTCAAGCCGCGGCGCTACGGATCGTGGTATGTCGCGGAGCACCGCATCCGTTCGATGCGGTCCTACCTGCAGACCATCGTTGCGACGAGCATCGGCAACCCGCTGGTCTACCTGTTCGCTCTCGGGGTCGGGCTGGCCAGCCTGATCGACACGAATCTCGGCCCAACCGGATTCAACGGCATCAGCTATCTCGCCTTCGTCGCGCCCGCTTTGCTCTGCACGGCCGCGGTCACGGTCGCGGCAGAGGAGTCGACCTATCCGATGATGATGGGGTTCAAGTGGAATCCGATCTTCTACGGCATGAATGCCGCGCCGATCACCGGCAACCAGATCGTCAACGGAATGGTGATCTCGATCCTGGCGCGGATCATCCCGACCTGCGCGATCTACTTCGTGGTCATGCTGCTCTTCGGCGCGGTCGCGTCGCCGTGGGGCGCGCTCGGCATCCTGGTCGCGTCGCTCACCGGCATCTCCGTCGGACTGGTGATCATGTCGTACACCTCGCGCATCGAGGAGGACAAAGGCCAGATGGCGATGATCATGCGCTTCGGGATCACGCCGATGTTCCTGTTCTCCGGCACCTTCTTCTCGCTCGGCCAGATGCCGATCTACCTGCAATGGATCGGATGGATCTCGCCGCTCTGGCATGGAACGGAGCTCGGCCGGGTGCTGAGCTACGGCGCGTCTGAGCCGACCTGGCTGACCGTGCTGCACATCGCCTATCCACTCGCCCTCTGCTGGTTCGGCTGGAAAGCGACCCAGCGGGTCGTCACGAGGAGGCTGAACAAGTGACCGTTACGCTCGCTCCGGTTCGACCGGAGGCCGCCAGGAGGAGCCGATTCGCGGGCAGCCTCTACGCGGGGAATGCCCGTTCGGTGGTCGGTCGCGGGCTGCTCGCCACCAAGAGCACCAACTGGGCGGTGGTGGTCAGCGGCTTCTTCGAGCCGGTCTTCTATCTGCTCTCGATGGGCATCGGCTTAGGTGTGCTCGTCGGCACGGTGTCGACGGGAGGCCAGCAGGTGTCCTACCCCGCGTTCATCGCGCCGGCGCTTCTCGCGGTGTCCGCGATGAACGGGGCGATCTACGACTCGACCTGGAACGTCTTCTTCAAGATGCAGTACGCCAAGACCTACGAAGGCATGCTGACGACCTCCCTCGGGCCGCTGGATGTCGCATTCGGCGAGATCTCGCTCGCCCTGTTGCGGGGCGCCGTCTATGCGGCCGGATTCATGGTGGTGATGCAACTGTTCGGCCTCAACCTCGCCTGGACCGCCATCCTCGCCCTGCCGGCCGTTCTGCTGATCGCCTTCGGGTTCGCGAGCCTCGGAATGGCCATCACGAGCTACATGAAGACCTTCCAGCAGATGGACTGGATCGCGTTCATCCTGCTGCCGATGTTCCTGTTCTCCGCGACTTTTTACCCGCTGAGCGTGTATCCGGAACCGATCCAGTGGGTCATCCAGGCGCTGCCGCTCTGGCATGGCGTCGAGCTGGTGCGCGGGCTCACCACCGGAGCGCTCAGTATCGCCATGCTCTGGCACGTTCTGTACTACCTGGTGATGATCGCCGTCGGACTGGTCTTCACCACGAACCGTCTGCGCGCACTCTTCCTCGACTGAGCTCGTGCGGCAGACTTCAGAGGGGCGTGGTCAGAAGCTGCACGACGAACGCCGCGGCAAGTGCGACTGCTACCGCCGCGGCCAGCCAGCCGATCGGTTTGCGTGGGTCGCGCACCAGCCAACTCTACCGAACGGTGTCGCAAGGCTCATGGCGCGAGCGAGCGGATGATGCGAGCCGTGGCCAGGGCCGCCTCCGCCGCCTCCGCACCCTTGTCTTCCTTCGACCCTGGAAGTCCGGCACGGTCGATCCCCTGCTGTTCGTCGTCCAGCGTGAGCAGGCCGAAACCGACCGGCTTGCCGGTGTCCAGGGCGACCCTGGTGAGGCCGTCCGTCGCGGCCGACGAGACGTACTCGAAGTGCGGGGTGCCCCCGCGGATGATGACGCCGAGGGCGACAACGGCATCCGCCCCGGCGTCCAGCGCGGCCTTGCTCACGACGGGAAGCTCGAAGCTGCCTGGTACCCGGATCTCGGTGACCTCGGCTCCCGACTCGGTGAGTACCCTGCGCGCTCCGGAGAGGAGTCCTTCGCTGATCTCCTCGTGCCAGCTGCCGGCGACGATGGTCACCTTGAGTCCGGTTCCGTCCGTAGCGATCTCCGGTGCTCCTGCGCCGCTCATAGTTCCTGCTCTCTTCTGGTCTGACTGGCGATCCTGTCGGCGGCTCGCGCCTGGTCGGCTCGCGCTTGGCTGGCCCTCTCTTGACTGGCCCTCTTTTGACTGGCCCTCTCTTGACTGGCCCTCTTTTGACTGGCACCGACTGCGTCGTCAAGAGTGACATCGTCGGGAAGTATGTGCCCCATCCTGTCCCGCTTGGCCTCGAGGTAGCGCTCGTTGAAGCTGCCGACGCCGACGACGAGCGGCACCTGTTCCGTCACCGTGATGCCCCGCTCGCGCAACTGGCGGAGCTTGTCCGGGTTGTTGGTGATGATGCGGGCCGCCGAGATGCCGAGATCCTCGAGAATCGCGACGGCGGCGCCGTAGTCGCGTCCGTCGGCGGGGAAGCCGAGCGCGATGTTCGCATCGAGCGTGTCCAGGCCCTCCTCCTGCAGGCGGTAGGCCTTGAGTTTGTTGATCAGCCCGATGCCGCGTCCCTCGTGACCGCGCATGTAGATGACGATGCCGCCCTCGGACTGGATCTGGTCGAGCGCGGCATCCAACTGGGGTCCGCACTCGCACTTCAGGGAGCCGAACACCTCACCGGTCAGGCATTCCGAGTGCACCCGGAGGAGGGTGCCGTTGCTCGGGGTGCCCGAGATCACGGCGAGGTGGTCCGCGCCGGTCATCCGGTCCCGGTATGCGCGAAAACGGAACTCACCGTGCGTGGTCGGCACTGTCGTCTCGACCTCGAAGATCACCCTGGAGCTCTCCGGGATGGGGACCACCGGAACGTCAGCGTCCAAATGCGTCGCCTGCAGATAGATGATGAGAGCCTCGATCGTGATCACCGCGATGTTCTCGCGCTGGCCGAACTTGATCAGGCCAGGCAGGCGCATCATCTCGCCGTCGTCGTCGACGATCTCGGAGATGGCGCCGACCGGGGTGAGGCCGGCGAGCTTCATCAGGTCGACGGCGGCCTCGGTGTGGCCGTCGCGCTCGCGCACCCCACCGTTTGCCGCGCGCAGCGGCAGGATGTGGCCCGGCCGGTTGAGACTCGACGGCGTCGAATCGATGTCGGCCAGAACGCGCAGGGTGTGGGCGCGATCGGCGGCGCTGATGCCGGTGCTGAGGCGGTCGGCGGCATCCACGGACACCGTGTAGTTGGTTCCGCGCGGGTCTTCGTTGTTCGCCACCATGAGCGGCAAGTCGAGCCGGTCGGCGAGTTTGTTGGTCATCGGGGCGCAGATGAAGCCGGAGGAGTGCCGCACCATCCAGGCGATCCATTCCTGGCTCGCCAACTGTGCTGAGATGACGACGTCACCCTCGTTCTCGCGGCTCTCGTTGTCGACCACGATGATCGGTCTTCCCGCGCGCAGTTCGTCGAGGGCGGTTGGGATGTCGGCGAGGCTCATGACCTGCTCCTTTCGACGACGCTGGCGGCGCCATCCTGTTGCTGCTCGTCCTGCTCGTCTGGGTTGGATTGCTCGTTCTGCTGGGGGAAGGCCATCATGCGCTGCACCTGGCGGGCGAGGATGTCCGTCTCGATGTTCACCGGATCGCCGATCCCCTTCGCGCCGAGCGTCGTGGCGCTGAGGGTTTCCGGGATGAGCGAGACCTCGAACCACGCCTCCGCGGCTCCCGGTTCGCTGACCGCGCTGACCGTGAGCGATACCCCGTCGACGGCGATCGACCCCTTGCGGGCGACCAGGGCTGCGATGTCATCCGCGAGGCTGAAGCGCAATACCCGCCAGGCGCTGCCTTCTGTCGAGGAGAGGAGGGTGGCTGTGCCGTCGATGTGGCCCTGTACGATGTGGCCGCCGAGCCGGTCGCCGAGTCGCGCGGCGCGCTCGAGGTTCACCCGCTCGCCGACCGCAGGAGCGGTGAGGGTGCTCATGGCTATCGTCTCGGCCATCACATCCGCGGTGAACCAGTCGGTGCCCTGGTCGACGACGGTCAGGCAGACGCCGCTGACCGAGATCGAGTCGCCATGTGACGCATCGGATGCCGCGATCGGCGCCCGCACCGTGATCCGCGCGGCGTCGCCGCTCGGCGTCCAGTCGAGCACCTCGCCACGTTCTTCGATGATTCCAGTGAACATTATGAGTTCCTCTCGACCGGACGGGCGACGACCAGAAGGTCGCCGCCGAGTTGTTCGACGTTCGTGATTCGCAGCCGCGTGGCTTCGGCGATCGTGCCGACGCCGATGTCGGTGATCGCGAGCTTCTCTCCGCCGATCAGGGCGGGGGCGAGGTAGACCAGGAACTCGTCGACGAGGCCGGCTGCCACGAATGCGCTCGCCAGTATCGGCCCTCCCTCGACGAACACCCGCCGGATGTCGCGCGCGAACAGTCCGTCCAGGATCGTCGACAGATCCCGGTTCCCGGTCACGATCGTGCCCATCGGGTGGGCGAAGACTTTGGCGTCCGCGGGTATCGGCCGCTCGCCGACCACCACCGGAATCGGTTGGTGCGGCAGCAGCTCCCCGCCGTCGCCGCGCGCGGTCAGGGACGGGTCGTCGGCGAGTACCGTGCCCGTGCCGACCAGGATCGCGTCGGATCGTTCGCGTTGCTCGTGCACGTGCTGCCTTGCCGCCGTACCGGTTATCCACTGGCTGGTGCCGTCCGCCGCGGCCGTGCGGCCGTCAAGACTCGATGCCCACTTGACCGTCACGAACGGGCGGCCGAGCCGGGTTGCGGTCAGCCAGGGGCGCATGGCCTCTGACACCTCATCCGCGAGCACGCCGGCGACAACCTCGACCCCGGCTTCTCGCAGGCGCTCGGCACCGCCGCCGGCCCTCGCGCTCGGGTCGGCAACGGCGTAGGCGACCGCGGCGACGCCCGCGGCGATCAGTGCTTCGCTGCACGGACCGGTGAGGCCGGTGTGATTGCAGGGCTCGAGGGTCACGACGGCGGTGGCGCCGGACGCCTGCCCGTCGGCGAGCTTCGATAGCGCGTCGACCTCGGCATGGGGCGTACCGGCTCCGCGGTGCCATCCCTCGGCCAGCACGGTGCCGTCTGCGGAGAGGATCACGCAGCCCACCTGCGGATTGACCCCGTAGGCGGGTCCGTGTGCGGCCAGCGAGAGGGCGTGACGCATGGCGGATCGGATGGTGTCATCCGCGATCGCTCTGTCTGTCATCCGGTTCCTCAGTCTCTGGTCGAGACGAGCTCCGGGGGACTCTGCAACCTGCGCAGAACCCGCGACCGAATCATCGACAGCGTCGATGCATCAGTCGCGCGTGCTTCCTTCCATCCGGACTGAGGAATCTTGCGATTCCATAACCGTCGGTCCCGGAATTTCACCAGGTCAGCCACGGCACCGGTCTCCCGATGCCATAGGTCGCGGACTATAACCGCCGGTTCGGATTTTCACCGACCCCGGAGCACGTTCTTGCATTACGAGTCTATCCAACGCCGTCTGGGCTCGGATATTCCCGCCGTCGCATCCCGTAACGGTGGCTCGCGGTCCCGTCCGGCGCCCATCAGTCGGCCGCCACACCGCTCAAATGCAGGACCACAGCCACGAAACGACAGGATTCACGCGGATCTTTACCAAACGAACGCTCCGCTCCTGCATTTGAGCGTCGAGGACCACGATGCACGTGCGCGCGAGGCCGCGCTACCGGAGGCCGAGGACGGCGGGCAGCTCGCCCAGGCCGTGGATCACCGGGACACCGGATGCCGCAGCCGACGCGAGCTCGTCGGGGGAGGCCGCGCGGCTCCGGTCCAGCCACACGCCGAGGAGTCCGGCGGAGGCCGCACCGATCGCATCCGTCTGCAGCCGGTCGCCGACGTATGCGGCCTCGGATGGCGGCACACCGAAGACGCGGCAGGCGTGCTCGAAGATCCGAGCATCCGGCTTCGCATATCCGAGCTGGCCGGAGGCGATGACGTTCTCGATCCGCGGCGCCAGGCCGATGCGTTCGATCTTGGCCAGTTGGAAGGCGAGGTCGCCGTTCGTGATGATGCCGATCCGCAGCGGAGCGATCGCGTCCAGGCAGGCGATGGTGTCATCGTGGAGGGTCCAGGCCCGCATGTATTCCTGGAAGTATGAGTCGAACCAGGCATCCGCTTCGTGATCTTCGAGGAGCACGCCGTACTCCTCGGCGAAGAGGCGCGCCCGTTCGCGTCGCTGCTGGGCAAAGGTCAACTCACCACTGAGATAGCGGTGATAGTGCACCTCTTCCAGCTCCCGCCAGCGGTGCGCGGCGGCTCGTGCGTCGGCGGCCGCGATGGCTCCGCCGAGTGAGCGCCGGTACTGCGTAATCCCGCTCACCACCGACTCGCGGTGCGCGAACAGGGTGTCGTCAAGGTCGAACAGCACTACCTTCACAGCGGCCATCCCTCCGACGGTTCGCGGGAGTCCCCACGCAACAGGACCGCCTGCCACGAGTCGACGCGGATGTCACGATGCACGAGCGACTGACGCGATACGCCTTCGAAGTGGAACCCGGCCCGGCGGGCGACGATCGCAGAACCGACGTTGCCGACCAGCGATTCCCAGTGGATGCGGGTCAGCCCGAGGCCGTCCTCCTCGAACGCGTACTCCACCAGGGCCTGCAGCGCCTCGGTCATGATGCCAAGGCCACGATGCTCGCGGCCGAGCCAGAATCCGACCGTAGCGGACCCGAGCGGTTCGAAGCGAAGTTCGATCACCCCGCGGAGGACGCCGTCCGAGCGGATTGCCCACAGGGTGAGAGTCGGAGAGAGCGACGCATCCTTCGCATACTTGCCGACGAAGAATCGGGCGCTCGCTCGCTCATAGGGAACCGGCACGGGAACCCAGCGCTGCAGTTCATCGTCCTGGCAGTACCGGTAGACAGCGTCTTCGTCCCGCTCGGTCAGCGAATCGAGCAGCAGTCGGTCGGTTTCGAGCGTCGGAGTGTGCATCTCAGGCCTTGTGAAGGAGTCCGATCCGGTCGTACACGGTTGCGAGGGTGCGGTTCGCGATCTCTGCCGCGCGATCGGCGTTGCCCGCGAGCACTCGATCGAGCTCGGCCGGGTCGGCGAGGAGCTCGAGGGTCCGCTCGCGGATCGGCGCGAAGGTCGCGACCACGACGTCAGCCAGTTTCGTCTTGAAGTTGCCGTAGCCACGGCTCCCGAATTCCGCTTCGAGCGATGCGATCGATTCGCCGGCCAACACAGAGTAGATCGTCAGCAGGTTGGAAATACCCGGCTTCGATTCCGGATCGAAACGCACGTCGTTGTCGGCGTCGGTCACCGCCGATTTGATCTTCTTCGCCGTGACGGTCGGTTCGTCGAGCAGCCAGACGACTCCAGCCTCGGATGACGCGGACTTGCTCATCTTGCTCGTCGGTTCCTGCAGGTCGTAGATCCGTGCGGTCTCCCGCTGGATCCTGGCCTCCGGGATCGCGAACGTGTCACCGAACCGCGAGTTGAATCGGCCGGCGAGGTCCCTGGTGAGCTCGACGTGCTGGCGCTGGTCGTCCCCGACCGGCACGACCGCCGCTTGGTAGAGCAGGATGTCCGCGGCCATGAGAGTCGGGTAGGCGAACAGCCCGACGGTCGTCGAATCCGCGCCCTGCCTGGCCGACTTGTCTTTGAATTGGGTCATCCGGCTTGCCTCGCCGAAGCCGGTGATGGTGTTGAGTATCCAGGCGAGCTCCGGATGCGCTGGCACGTGCGACTGCACGAAAAGTGTCGATGCGGCCGGGTCGATCCCCGCCGCGATGTACTGGGCAGCCGTGCGCCGGGTGTTCTCGCGCAGTTGGGTCGGATCCTGCTGCACGGTGATGGCGTGCAGGTCGACGATGCAGAAGATCGCATCGTGGCTCGCCTGCAGCTCTTTCCACTGCACTATCGCCCCGATGTAGTTGCCGATCTGCAGCGAGTTGGCCGAAGGCTGGATGCCGGAGAACAGTCGAGGTTTGGAGCTCATGAGGCCAATTCTTTCAGAAGTGCATTGAACAAATGCGCTAAGGCTCGGCGCACGCCCAGTTCTGGAGATGTCAGATGGAGTAGTCCACCACGACCGGGGCGTGGTCGGACCATCGCTTGTCGTACGCCTCCGCGCGATCGATCGCGTAACCCGTGACCTTGGCGGCCAGCGCTGGCGTGGCCATCTGGTAGTCGATCCGCCATCCGGTGTCATTGTCGAAGGCCTGGCCGCGCTGGCTCCACCAGGTGTACGGTCCCTCGACCTCACCCGCACACCTGCGGCCGATGTCGACCCAGCCGAGACCGGCGCCGGCGTTGTAGTCCGCCTCGGCCTCTGCGCCGAAGAAACGGTCGAAGTACTCGCGCTCCTGCGGCATGAATCCAGCCCGCTTCACGTTGCCGCGCCAGTTCTTGATGTCGAGCGTGCGGTGCCCGACGTTGAGGTCGCCGACGACGAGGGCGAGTTCGTTGTGCGCCTGCAGCGCCGGGAGGCGTTCGACCATCGCGTCGAGGAATTTGTACTTCTCGACCTGCTTCGGGGTGTCGGCCTCCCCGGAGTTCACGTAGGTGCTGACGACGGTGACTATCGACCCGCCCACCTCATAGTCGGCCTCGAGCCAGCGGCCGGCGCTGTCGAAGTCGTCCGGGCCGAACGTGACCCGGTGAATGGATGCCTTGTTGCGGCTGGCCAGCGCGACGCCGGCCCGGCCCTTCGCCGTCGCGGCATCGTGGAGGATGTTCCACCCCGGACCGAGGAGGTTCTCGAGGTCTTCTGTCGACGCCCGGACCTCCTGGATCGCCAGGATGTCCACGGCCCGGCTGTCGAGCCATTCGCCCATTCCCTTGCGGTAGGCGGCGCGCACACCGTTGGTATTGATCGTGACAATCCTGAGGGGCGTCGGCATGAATCCATCCTATGGTCGCCCACCGTCAACCCTTTTGGCGTGGCCTCCGCGGTGCACGGGCCTGCTTGGAGAAGATCCGCGCGATCCACGGCCGGTGCCGGGCGGCTGCGATGACCCCGGCCTCGGCGGCCACGGCGGCGGCACGGTCCCGTTCGGCTTCTGCCCGCGCCGGATCGAGGATGACGCCGTCATCCGCAATCCCGACCGAGATCCAGGATGCGGCGAGCAGGATCACCTGGCAGATCAGGTTGAACCACACCAGCAACCCGATGATCACGGCGAACGACGCGAGGAGGGGGTTCCTGCTCGCGCCACCGAGGAGTGAGCTTCCGAGCACCTTCAACACGCCGAGCCCGACCGCGCCGAGCAGCGAGCCGAACCAGAGTCGCTTCGCCGGGATCTTCAGCCCGGAGAGCAGCCTGAACATCGATGCGAGCACCGCGGTGTCGAGCGCGAGCATGAGCACCAACCCGATTGTCCTGGCCAGGAGGATCGCCGCGATCGATTTCTGGCCGACGCCGAAGAGATCGAGTGCCGCCCCGATCGCCTGGGTACTGAACACGGTGAGGGCCGCGGATACGATGAGGGCGGCGCCGTAGCCGATCGCGACCGCCAGGTCTTTGAGCTTCAGCAGGGCGAAGTTCATGGTGAGGCCCGGCAGGTCGAAGATTGTGCGGACGGCGTCGCGGCAGGATGCCAACCAGCCGAGCGCGGTCAGCAGCAGTCCGACGAGAGCGATCGCGCCCGTCCAGCTGAGCACCGGCGTCTCGAGGAGAACCTTCGGGTCGATCGCGCCGGTGCCTGGGCCCGTCTTGATCAGCCCGGGAATGGAATTGTTGATGAGCCCGAAAAACGCCGCCCGCAGATCGGGCTGAGCCTGCAGGAACAGGCCGGCGACCGAGAAGCCGACCCAGAGGGCCGCGAAGACGGCGAAGATCGCCTGGTAGGAGAGCCCGCCGGCCAGCAGGGGACCACGATTGGCGGCGAAATGCTGGAACACGCGCACCACTTTCACGCGCTGCACCGCCGCGACGATCCTGGCGATGGTGGCCTTCAGCCCGCCGGGTTCCGCCGGCTGGTTCTCGGCCGTCCCCCCGCCGGATTCGCTGCCTGCGCGCCGCGATGTGGCCATTCCGCCAGCTTAGTCAGCGAGGCGCGAACGCCAAGGGGACGTCAATAACGGACCAGATCAGGCGTGCCCGCGCAGGATGGCCTGCTTCACCTCGGCGATCGCCTGCGTCACCTGGATGCCGCGGGGGCAGGCATCCGTGCAGTTGAAGGTCGTGCGGCAGCGCCAGACGCCCTCCTTGTCGTTCAGGATGTCGAGGCGTACCTGCGAGCCCTCATCGCGGGAGTCGAAGATGAAGCGGTGGGCGTTCACGATCGCGGCCGGTCCGAAGTACTGGCCGTCGGTCCAGAACACCGGGCAGCTTGAGGTGCAGGCCGCGCAGAGGATGCATTTGGTGGTGTCGTCGAAACGCTCACGCTGGGCAGGGGACTGCAGGCGCTCCTTGCCGTCCTTCGGCTTGCTCGACGCCATCAGGAACGGCTGGACGTCCTTGAAGCTCTCGAAGAACGGGTCCATGTTGACGATGAGGTCCTTCTCGAGCGGAAGTCCCTTGATCGCCTCGACGTAGATCGGCTTCGAGATGTCGAGGTCTTTGAGCAGGGTCTTGCAGGCGAGACGGTTGCGTCCGTTGATGCGCATCGCGTCGGAGCCGCACACGCCGTGCGCGCAGGAACGGCGGAAGGTGAGCGACCCATCCTGCTCCCACTTGATCTTGTGGAGTGCGTCGAGCACGCGGTCGGTGCCCCGCATCTCGACGTCGAAGTCCTGCCAGCGCGGCTCGTCATCCACGTCTGGATCGAAGCGCCGGATGATGAGGGTCGCCATGAAGGTCGGGATCTCCTCAGGCACGGTTGGCTCGTTTTCGACGATGGCAGTGCTCATTACTCAGTACTTTCTTTCCATTGGAGGATAGTTCGTGATGACCACGGGCTTCCAGTCGAGCCGGATGTGTTCTCCCGCGTCGGCAGACTCTGGGTCGCCGGTCAGGTAGGCCATGGTGTGCACCAGGAAGTTCTCGTCGTCCCGCTTCGGGTAGTCCTCGCGCATGTGTCCGCCGCGGCTCTCCTTGCGGGAGCGCGCGGAGTAGACCAGCACCTCGGCGAGGTCGAGGAGGAATCCGAGTTCGACCGCCTCGAGCAGGTCGGTGTTGAACCGCTTGCCCTTGTCCTGCACCTGGATGTTCTTGTAGCGGGCACGGAGCTTCTCGATCAGCTCGGTGACCTCCTGCAGCGACTCGTCGGTGCGGAAGATCTGGGCGTTGCGATCCATCGAGTCCTGCAGCTCCTTGCGGATGGCTGCGATCCGCTCTGTACCGTCGCCGCCGCGCACCATATCCAGGATCTTCTTCACGCCGTCGGCCGGGGATTCCGGAAGGGGAACCCACTCCGCCGTCTTCACGTACTCGACGGCGTTCTTGCCCGCCCGCTTGCCGAACACGTTGATGTCGAGCAGGGAGTTGGTGCCGAGGCGGTTGGAGCCGTGCACGCTCACGCAGGCGCATTCGCCGGCGGCGTAGAGACCGGGGACCACTTCGGTGTTGCTGCGCAGGACCTCGGCGTTGTTCGTGGTCGGGATGCCGCCCATCGCGTAGTGCGCGGTCGGCAGGACCGGAACCGGCTCGGTATACGGCTCAACGCCGAGATAGGTGCGCGCGAACTCGGTGATGTCCGGCAGCTTCTCGTCGATCACGGCCGGTTCGAGGTGGGTGATGTCGAGGTAGAGGTAGTCCTTGTTCGGTCCGGCCCCACGGCCCTCCCGGATCTCGAGCGCCATCGATCGGGCGACGATGTCGCGCGGCGCCAGGTCTTTCAGCGTCGGGGTGTACCGCTCCATGAATCGTTCGCCGCTCGCGTTTCGCAGGATCGCCCCTTCGCCGCGGGCTGCTTCCGAGAGCAGGATGCCGAGGCCGGCAAGTCCGGTCGGGTGGAACTGGAAGAATTCCATGTCCTCGAGCGGCAGTCCCTTACGCCAGATGATCCCGACGCCGTCACCGGTGAGGGTGTGGGCGTTGGATGTCGTCTTGAAGATTTTGCCGAAACCGCCGGTGGCAAAGATGATCGCCTTGCCCTGGAACACGTGCAGCTCGCCGGTGGCGAGCTCGTAGGCGACGACCCCGGACGGCTGGGGGACCCCGTCGACCTCGGTCATCACCAGGTCGAGCACGTAATACTCGTTGAAGAAGTTGATGCCGAGCTTGACGCAGTTCTGGAACAGGGTCTGCAGGATCATATGGCCGGTGCGGTCCGCGGCGTAGCAGGCGCGACGCACCGGGGCCGCCCCGTGCTCACGGGTGTGGCCGCCGAATCGACGCTGGTCGATCCGGCCGTCCGGCGTGCGGTTGAACGGCAGGCCCATGTTCTAGAGGTCGTGGACGGCGTCGATGGCCTCCTTGGCCAGGATCTCGGCCGCATCCTGGTCGACCAGGTAGTCGCCGCCCTTGACGGTGTCGTAGGTGTGCCACTCCCAGTTGTCTTCCTCGACGTTCGCGAGGGCGGCGGCCATGCCACCCTGCGCCGCACCAGTGTGGGACCGGGTCGGGTAGAGCTTGGAGATGACGGCGGTCCTCGCGTGCGGTCCAGCCTCGATCGCCGCGCGCATCCCGGCCCCACCGGCACCGACGATGACGATGTCGTGCTGGTGGTAGTGGACGCCGTCGATTACCGCGCCATCCACGTAGGCGCTGCTTGCCTCGTTCGCCATTACTGTGCCGGGCAGAAGGACGGGAGGAGCGCGGCTGCGGTTCCTGCTGGGCATGGGTCAAAGTTATAGATCACGAGGGTTCCAAGCAGGAGTAGTACGACGGTAGAAGCGATGAGCGCTCCCTTGAAAATGCCACGAAGGAGAGGTTTGTGGGCGTAATCGTTGACGATGGTGCGCATGCCGTTCGCACCATGGATGAGCGCGAGCCAGAGAAGCAGTGTGTCCCAGACCTGCCAGAACGGCTGCGACAGCTTTCCGCCGACGAAGGCGAAGTCGATCGCCCGGACGCCGATGCCGACGTAGAGGTTGACGAAGAGGTGGCCGAAGATGAGGACGACGAGGACGATGCCGCTCGCCCGCATGTAGATCCAGCCCCACTTCTCCACGTTGAAGCGGCGGGGACGGCGAACCGTCTGGGGAGCCCGAGGGGATTCGATCGTTACGCCGCTCATCACATCTCCGCAAACACGTTGGTCAGTTGACGGGGAGCGAAGCCGGCCATGAGCACGACCCAGAGCGCGATGACGATCCAGAACATCAGTCGCTGGTGCTTCGCGCCGACGCTCCAGAAGTCGATCAGGATGATCCGCAGGCCGTTCAGGGCGTGGAAGCCGATCGCGGCGACCAGCGCCAGTTCTCCGAGGCCCATGATCGGCGTCTTGTATGTGCCGATGACCGCGTTATACGCGCCGGGGCTCACCCGGACGAGCGAGGTGTCCAGGATGTGCACGAGTAGGAAGAAGAAGATCGCGACACCGGTGATGCGGTGGAGCACCCACGACCACATGCCTTCTCGGCCTCGGTAGAGGGTCCCACGAGGAGCCCGCGGTGCGCTGATCTTCTGACCTGATCGTTTCTTGGCTTCTGGCTCGGGTTCGGCCAGGGCCCCCGCCGTCTTCTCTGGCACGAGCAACCCTCCCTGCGGATGATTCAGCCCCGGCTGCGGGGCGTGCGTGAGTGCAATCTATGGACGGCTTCCAGTGTATTCCCGTGCTCACGATCGCGAGGCCACCGTGGGCCGAAATTAGCTTGATATCGAGATATATTGCTCAGCGAACCGCGAGGGCGCCGCGTCGGTGAGCGATGGCCACGGTGTAGTGGCCGATCAGCTCCCCGCAGATCGAGTCCCAGGAGCGGTCCAGCACCGAGCGGCGCCCCGCTTCGCCCATCCGTAGCCTCATGGCGTCGTCGCCGGCCAGCATCGAGACGAATTCGCGAAGGGCGAAACCGTCATCCGGCTCGAACAGGAAGCCGTTCTGCCCATGGCTCACCAGGTCGATCGGGCCGCCCGCCCTCGGGGCCACGACCGGAACTCCGCTGGCCTGCGACTCCTGCAGCGTCTGCCCGAAGGTCTCCTCCGAGCCGGTGTGGACGAACAGGTCGAAGCTCGCGTACGCCCGCGCGAGGTCCTGCCCGGTCAGCGTGCCGAGGTAGCTGACCGCCATGCCCTTGAGTTCGCGCTTCACGCTCGGCAGCGACGGGCCGTCCCCGACGATCGCCAGCCGGATGTTCGGCAAACCTCGCAGCGCTGCCAGCCGCTCCAGCTGCTTCTCCGGTGCGACCCGGCCGACGTAGCCAACGATCGTCTCTCCCTGCGGGGCGAGACGCCGTCGAAGGCGGTCGGTGGCGGGGTCGAGACGGTTGCGCGGGTGATAGCGCACGAGATCGACCCCGCGACCCCAGCGCGCGAGGCGTTCGACCCCGGCGTCGCCGAGATCCTGCATCGATGCGGATGACGGGGCGAGCGTCACATCCGCACCGTCGTGAACCCAGCGCACCAGGCGCCAGGCAAGGCCGGATGCCCGCCCGAGGCGATTCCTGCGGGCGTAGCCTGCGACATCCGTCTGGAAGACCGCGACCGAGGCGATCCCCAGCCGACCGCTCGCGGCGATGGCCTGCGCTCCGAGGAGGAAGGGGGATGCCGCGTGCAGGACGTCCGGCCTGAAGTCCCCGAGGAGCTTCTGCACATGGGGGCTCGGCAGCCCGACCGGGAATTGCCGGTAGGCGATCGCCGGGACCTGATGGATGGGGAATCCCGCATAGCTCTTCGGCGCGCCGGCGGCAGGAGAGATGACCATCGCGTCGTGCCCGTTGTCGCGCAGGTATTCGAGCACTTTGCAGACGCTCGTCGTGACGCCGTTGAGGGTGGGCAGGAAGCTCTCGCTGACGATTGCGACACGCATCGCGGCTCCGTTCAGGCTCGGTTCCTGAACCGTAGCCAGCGGGAATGTCCAGCTGATGAATGCCGTCTTAAGTCTAAGGTTGGTCCATGCAAGCCCATAGAGATGTACAGGATCGGCCGGATGGTCTCGACCGTTTTTACAGCATCATCCCTGCGGGCGGCATCGGTTCTCGCCTGTGGCCTCTGTCCAGGGCGGATGCCCCCAAGTTCCTGCACGACCTGACCGGCTCGGGCAAGACGCTGCTTCGCGGCACCTGGGACCGGTTGCTCCCGATCTCCGGCGTCGATCGGATCATGGTGGTCACCGGGCGCGCGCATCGGGCGGCGGTCGAGGTTCAGCTCCCCGACCTCGCCGACCTGAACGTGGTGCTCGAGAGCGAGCCGAAGGATTCCTCTGCGGCCATCGGGCTGGCGGCCGCGATCCTCCGCCATCGCGAGCCGAACGTCATCATCGGGTCGTTCGCGGCCGACCACGTGATTTCAGACACCCGCGGGTTCAAGCGGGCCGTGGTCCAGGCGGTCGCCGTGGCCGACGCCGGCTACATCGCCACCATCGGCATCACACCGACAGAGCCGGCGATCGGCTTCGGCTACATCCACTGCAGCGAGCACCTCGACATCCCCGGCGCACCGAGCGCGGTCGGGGTCGACTCGTTCGTGGAGAAACCAGACCTGGCGACCGCGGAGAAGTACCTGGCCGCGGGGGACTACCTCTGGAATGCCAGCATGTTCATCTCGAGAGCCGACGTGCTCCTCGACCAGTTGGGCGAGTCGGAGCCGGAGCTCCTGGCCGGACTCACTGAGCTCGCAGAGGCCTGGGACACCCCGCGCCGCGGCGCCGTCGTCGACCAGGTCTGGCCGCGGCTCAAGAAGATCGCGATCGACTACACCGTCGCAGAGCCGGCGGCGGCCGCCGGTCGTCTCGCCGTCGTCCCGGGCGACTTCGACTGGGACGATGTCGGCGACTTCGCCTCGATCGCCAAGCTCCACTCGGCCGGCCGCAAGTCGGATCTCGCCATCCTCGGCGAGAACGCCAGGGTGCTCGCGGATGCATCGAGCGGCGTCGTCATCAGCCAGAGCGGTCGCCTCATCTCGCTGATCGGCGTGAGCGACATCGTCGTCGTCGACACTCCGGATGCCCTGCTCGTGACCACGACGGCGAACGCCCAGCGGGTCAAGGCGGTCGTTGACGCACTCAAGCTCTCCGGGCGCAGCGACATCCTCTGATCCGTTTGGCCTGTGGCCATCGATGGGGCGGCAACCGTCTCCGGTGCTCGACGTCACGAAAGCGTAACGAAGGCCGTCGCTGCCGTCTGCGGGGGGATCGGGGCATCCCGCGCTCGGTAACGTCCGAGATATGTCGAAAATTCTCCTGCGTTCGAGCGTTGTCATCGCTGCGGCCGTGATTGCCCTCTCCGGTTGTGCCTCAGCGCCAGGGACATCGTCGAGTCCGAGCGCGGCGAGCTTCTGCGCTCGCATGGTCACCAACTCGGGAGGACTGCAGGATCGCTCGTTCAACGAGTCGAGCTGGGCAGGGCTGCAGAAGGCGGAGGAGGACGACAACATCGCCGCCAGGGTGCTCGTGTCGAACTCCGAGAGCGACCTCACGCCGAACGTCGACCAGGCCGTCGCGAGTGGGTGCGGATTCGTGTTGACAGTCGGCTATGAACTGGCGCCGGCGACGGAGAAGGCCGCCAAGGCCAATCCGAAGACGGACTTCGCCATCGTCGACGAGACGGTCGTTGCCCCCAACGTTAAGCCGATCATCTTCGATACAGCACAGGCGTCCTACCTTGCCGGCTACCTCGCGGCCGGCGTGAGTAAGACCGGGACGGTGGCGACCTTCGGCGGAAGCAGCCAGCCTCCCGTAAACCTCTTCATGGACGGCTTCGTCGACGGCGTCGCGAAATACAACCAGGTGCACGGCACAACCGTCCGCGCCCTCGGCTGGAGCAAGTCGGCCCAGGATGGAGTGTTCACCGGGGATTTCGAAGACACTGCGAAGGGGCTGACCGTCACCCAGAACCTGATCGACCAGGGAGCGGATGTCATCCTCCCGGTCGCCGGGCAGGTCGGAGAGGGTGCGGCGGCGGCGGCGCTCGCGGCCGGGCACGTCTCGATCATCTGGGTGGACAACGACGGCTACGACACACTTCCGGCCAAATACCGCGGGATCGTGCTGACCTCTGTGTTGAAGAACACCCAGGATGCCGTCGCCGGCATCGCGAAATCCAGCAAAGACAACAGCTTCACCAACAGCCCATTCGTTGGAACGCTGAAGAACGGTGGAGTCGGCATCGCGGGTTTCCACGATCTTGCGTCGTCGGTGAGCGCGAAGCTCGCCTCGGAGGTAAAAGATCTTCAGTCGCAGATCATCGCGGGAAAGATCGAAGTCATCTCGCCCAGCACGCCGAAGTAGAAGCAGAGACAACCCGAAGTGCAGAGGCACATTTCCTAAACATTTCGGCACCATCGCGGCTTTGTAACTGTTAGGCGACGGCACCCTATTCGGCCCCGTACGTCCTCGCAACTTTGGGTAAGTTATACACAACTAAGTCCCAGCTTTCCTGCTGGGCAGCACCTTGGAGGACACCTTGAGAATCACCTCACGGAAGGCCGTATTGAGCGGCCTTGCACTGCTCGGGACGAGCGCAATACTGCTCACCGGGTGTGCATCAGCACCGAAAGCGAGCAGCACGAACGCCGCCGCTCCGAAGTTCCTTCCCTGTATGGTTTCCGACGCGGGCGGATTCGACGACAAGTCGTTCAACCAGCTTGGTCTTGAGGGCTTGCAGCAGGCCTCGAAGACCCTCGGCATCAAGTACAAGGAGGCCCAGTCGAACGCAGACACCGACTACGCGCCGAACATCACCAGCCTGGTGGATGCCGGCTGCAACCTGATCGTCACGGTCGGATTCAACCTCTCCGCAGCAACGGTCACCGCAGCCCTGGCCAACCCGAAGGTCGAATTTGCCATCATCGACGATGCCGCAGACAACAACTTCGACGGTAAGACCGACGCTCCGAACATCAAGCCGATCCTCTTCGACACCGCGCAGGCCGCATTCCTCGCCGGTTACGCTTCGGCCAGCTACAGCAAGGCCGGAACCGTCGGAACCTTCGGTGGCATCGGCTATCCGACTGTAACCATCTTCATGGACGGCTTCGCCCAGGGAGTCGACTACTTCAACAAGCAGAAGGGCAAGTCGGTCAAGGTCCTCGGATACGACCCGGCCAACCCGAAGGCTGCGGCGATGACCGGTGGCTTCGACGCGAACGACACCGCCAAGACCGTCGCGCAGAACCTGATCGACCAGGGTGCTGACGTGATCTTCCCGGTCGGTGGACCGATCTTCCAGAGTGCTGGAGCGGCCATCACCGATTCCGGTAAGCCGATCGCACTGCTCGGAGCGGACGCGGATGTCTTCGACACCTTCCCGAAGTACGACTCGCTCTACCTCACCTCGGTGCTGAAGGGCATGAAGCCCGCGGTCAACGACGTCGTCACGGCCGCGGCCAAGGGCAACTTCGACCCGGCGCCGTACCTCGGGACGCTGAAGAACGGCGGGGTCGGCATCGCGCCGTTCCATGACTACAAGTCGAAGGTCGCGCCCAGCCTGCAGGGCGAGCTCGACAAGATCAAGGCGTCGATCATCAGCGGTGACATCAAGGTCAAGTCCTACCTCGCAGCGAGCTAGCACCGATCAAGCCGGGGCTGAGGCAACGGTGAAGGCAATGGGTCGGGGTGGCCAGCGTCGCTGGTCCCCCGACCTCCCCTATTCTTGAACGACCCCGACGGCAATGTCGCCGGATGGATCGGGGCTAGCGGTGCTCGTTGAGAGGCAGCGCCCGCTGAAAGGTGCAGTATGAAGCTCGAACTCCGCGGGATCACCAAGCGATTCGGCTCCCTGGTGGCCAACGACCACATCGACCTCACGGTCGAACCCGGAGAGATCCACTGTTTGCTCGGCGAGAACGGCGCAGGTAAGTCCACGCTGATGAACGTGCTGTACGGCCTCTACCAGGCCGACGACGGCGAGATCCTGCTCGACGATGCCGTGCAGCATTTTGCCGGGCCAGGGGATGCGATGAAGGCCGGCATCGGGATGGTCCATCAGCACTTCATGCTGATTCCCGTCTTCACCGTTGCCGAAAACGTGATGCTCGGCCACGAGGAGACCAGATTCGGCGGCCGCCTCGACCTCGACGGTGCGCGTGCCAGGGTTCGTGAGATCTCGAAGCGATTCGGATTCGACGTCGATCCGGACGCGCTGGTCGAAGACCTCCCGGTCGGAGTCCAGCAGCGAGTCGAGATCATCAAGGCGCTGGCGCAGGATGCCAGGGTGCTCGTGTTCGACGAGCCGACCGCCGTGTTGACCCCACAGGAGACCGACGAGCTCATCGGCATCATGAAGCAGCTGCGCGACTCTGGCACCTCGATCGTGTTCATCACGCACAAGCTGCGCGAGGTGCGCGAAGTCGCGGACCGGATCACCGTCATCCGTCTCGGCAAGGTCGTCGGAGAGGCGCAGCCGACGGCGACCAACACCGAACTGGCCTCGCTCATGGTCGGGCGAGCGGTCGACCTCACCGTCGATAAAGGGCCGTACGCGCCGGGCGAGATCGCTCTCACCGTCACCGACCTGACCGTGATCGACTCTCGTGGCCAGATCGTGGTCAACAAGGTCAACTTCGATGTCAGAGCCGGGGAGATTCTGGCCATCGCCGGTGTGCAGGGGAACGGGCAGACCGAGCTGACCGAGGCGATCATGGGGCTGCAGCAGCACGTGACCGGCGACATCCGGCTCGATGGCAAGCCCATTCGCCACCTGAACGTGCACCGGGTGCTCGGCGCCGGGGTCGGATTCGTGCCCGAGGACCGCACAGAGGACGGTCTCGTCGCTGGCTTCACCGTGGCCGAGAACCTCATGCTCGACCGGTTCGACTCTGCCCCGTTCGTTCGAGCGGGCACCCTGCAGCTCGGCGAATTGACGGAGTTCGCCGAGGCGAAGATGGGGGAATTCGACATCCGGGCGCAGGGCATTGCGAGTCACGCCGGCCAGCTGTCCGGCGGAAACCAGCAGAAGGTGGTGCTCGCGCGCGAACTGAGCCGCGAGTTGCGGCTGCTGGTGGCCGCCCAACCCACCCGCGGGCTGGATGTCGGATCCATCGAGTTCGTGCACACCCGCATCGTCGCCACCAGGGATGCAGGCATTCCGGTCGTGGTGGTCTCGACCGAACTCGACGAGGTGGCCGCCCTCGCCGACCGCATCGCCGTCATGTACCGCGGATCGATCGTCGGCATCGTCGCCAGCGACACCCCTCGCGAGGTGCTTGGACTCATGATGGCCGGCGAACTGCCGGCAGGAACGGAGATTGCCGCGTGAGCGACAGCCAAATCCCCGCGCAGGGCCAGAAGCCGGACGCGGAGCTCATCGAGCCCGGCCAGGTCCCCACGATCGATGAGCCCACCCAGCCGTCCCGGTTCTCCGCAGCGCTGAAGGAGGTCGTCGGCGGAAACGCGATGATCTCGGTGCTCGCCATCCTGCTCGCGCTCGTGGTCGGAGCGATCATGATCGCCGCGACCAACGCGGATGTGCAGGCCGCATCCGGATACTTCCTCGCCAGACCGACCGACACCCTCTCGGCGATCTGGAACGCGGTCTACGGCGCATATTCCGCGCTGTTCCAGGGGGCGATCTACAACTTCAGGCGGCCGGACTTCGCGAGCGGCATCCGACCGCTCATGGACACTCTCACCTTTGCGACTCCGCTGATCGCCGCCGGCCTCGGAGTCGCGCTCGCGTTCCGGGTCGGGCTGTT
>JAODMG010000112.1 GCA_025464895.1 Microbacteriaceae bacterium
TCATCAGCATCGAGCGGAGCGAACGATTCACGCACGACACGCTCCGTCACCTCGCGTCCCTCGGCAAACACGCGCTCGCCCTCGGGGGTCAGCTCGGGACGGATCGCGCGTCCCTTCCCGTTTACGCGCCGGATGAGCCCCCGTGCCTCGAGCCGCGCGGCGAGCGTGCCGAACGCCTGGTCGGTCTGAAAGGTCAGCACGGCGAGCTCGTGCAGCGACGCGCCAGGGTGGGCATGCAGGTGGCGGAGAGCGTCCCACTGCACGAGAGTCACGACGAGCGGCCGCAGCGCCTCGGTCGCTGCGCGGTGGTGCTTGTGCTGGAGGCGTTTCACCGCATGACCCAGCTCCAAGATCGACATCTCCATACCCCGATCCTAGCCGAGCGAGACAAGTTGTTTATATAACTATGTTGATATAGTGTAACCGCATGAGTACTTCGATCTCCCTCACCATCTCCACCTCATTCGGCGGCGTGCCGCTCAGCGCGGACGAGCGCGGCAGCGGCCGCGCGGTTGTCCTCCTCCATGGCGGCGGCGGACCGGCATCCGTTACCGGCTTTGCCGATCTTCTCGCCGACGCGACCGACACCCGCGTGATCGTGCCGATCCACCCGGGCTTCGGCGGGACCCCGCGCCCCGAGGCGCTCACAACGATCGACGGCCTCGCGGAGGTCTACGCCGGCCTGCTCGACGCGCTCGAGCTGGAGGATGCCACCGTGATCGGCAACTCGATTGGCGGGTGGATCGCGTCGGAGCTGGCGTTGCGGCACCCGTCGCGTCTGGCCCGATTCGCGCTCGTGGATGCGGTCGGCGTCGAGGTGGAGGGGCACCCCGTCGCCGCCGAGCTCGCGCCAGCCCAACTCGCCGAGTACAGCTGGTACGACCCGTCGAAGGCCCCGAGCCTCGAGCCCGCGACGCTACCACCCGCCGTTCGAGAGATCTTCGCCGGCAACCGCGCGGCGCTCGCCCTGTATGGCCGTTCGATGACCGACCCGACCCTGCTCGGGCGGCTTGCCGGTATCGATGTGCCTACTCTCGTCCTGTGGGGCGAGGCGGACCGGATCGTCGATGCCGACTACGGTCGCGCCTTCGCGGCAGCGATCCCGGGGGCGCGCTTCGAGCTACTGCCGCGGACCGGCCATGTGCCGCAGATGGAAACGCCGGAGGTCCTGCTGAGGGCACTTACCGCGTTCGTCGGCGCCTAGCGCTGCGCGTTCCTGGTGGCGTCGCGGGCGATGTCTTCGCGGGAGCGTTGCCGGATCGCGTAGAACATCTCCGGAAGACATAACAAACGGATGCGTTTGTTGGGTTTACTGGAACCATGACCACAATGCGGGCGATGGTGATCGCCAAGACCGGTGAACCGGACGTTCTCCAGCTTGCCGAGGTTCCGATCCCGAAGAAGATCAACTCGGAACTCCTGGTGCGGGTCGTCGCCGCCGGGATCAACCCGGTCGACGCGAAGACGCGTGCGGGACGAGCCGTCGCCGATTTCATCCCCTCCTATCCGGCGATCCTCGGCAACGACTTCAGCGGCATCGTGGTCGAGACCCCGTTCGAGGCATACCCGCTGAAGCCGGGGGACGAGGTGTTCGGCATGGTCCCGGTTCCGAGATATCCGGGAAGCTACGCCGAGTTCGTCAGCGTTCCGACGATGAGCGTTGCCAGGAAACCCGCCGGTCTCACCCATATCGAGGCAGCCGGTGTTCCGCTCGCGGCCCTGACCGCGTGGGGAGTGGTGGTCGACGTTGCCAAGGCGAGCGAGGAGCAGCGCATTCTCATCCATGCCGGATCCGTCGGAGTCTGGCACTTCGCGGTGCAGTTCGCCGCCTGGTGCGGAGCGTACGTGATCGCCACCGGGTCGCCTCGCAACCTCGACTGGCTCCGCGAACTCGGCGCCTCCGAAGTCATCGACTACACGACGACCCGCTTCGACGAAGTTCTCGACGAGGTCGACACGGTCATCGACCTGATCGGCAACGTGCACGAGGACACCGGAACCCGGTCCCTCTCTGTGCTTCGCCCGGGTGGTCTGATCGTGAACGTCCCGACCGGGAGCTGGCCGACCTTCGCCGCGGATGTCGCGGCCGCAGGCATGCGAGGAACCCAGTTCAGGGTGGCCCCGGACGGCGCGGCACTCGCCGGGATCGCTCGGCTGCTCGACTCCGGCGACATCCGCGTGCACATCGACCAGGTCTTCGACCTTGAGCAGGCCGCGGCAGCCCATACGGCACTCGAAAAGGGTCACACTCGCGGGAAGATCGTGCTTGAGGTCGCAAATCCCTAGTACCGCTATCCAGCGCGAGCCCTGTCAGGACTCCGCCGCGTGCGCCGTTAGCATTCGAACATGCGGACCATCTTTGCCCTGTTGAGACTGGCGATCGCCGTGCTCTCCATCATCGCCATCGTCTCAACTTTCCTGTCGACCGCAGCCAGAACGACAATCAACCCGTTCAATTTTTTCGGCTACTTCACGATGCAGAGCAACATCTTCACCGCGGTCGTGCTCCTGATAGTCGGGCTCGCCGGGCTCGCGCGACGCCGAAAATCGAAAGGCCTCGAGCTCGCGCACGCCGCAGCGACCACCTACATCGTGATCGTGGGGGTGGTCTACAACACCCTGCTCGCCGGTCTTCCGGGCGGTGTAGACGACCCGTGGGCGAACACGGTGCTGCATGTGGTCGTGCCGCTGTACGCGGCGATCGACTGGCTGCTCTTCGGCGATCGCGGAAAGATCCCGTTCACGCGTCTCGGCCTGATCCTGGCCTATCCGATTCTCTGGATCGTCGTCGTCCTGATTCGGGGCGCGACCGACGGCTGGGTGCCCTACCCGTTCCTCGACCCGGCAAACGGATACGTGACAGTGGCCGTCTACTGCATCGCGATCGCCGCGGCCTTTGCCGTGGTCGGCTGGCTGGTGCTCTGGTACAGCCGCATCCGGATCCTCAAGCCATGACTGGGAACTAGAAGACGTACTCCCGCACGAAGTCGTCTTCCCAGTGGCCGCCGACCAGGAATTTCTTGGTGCCGACCGTCGCGAATCCGCTCTTGTCGTAGAAGCGGTTTGCCCGAGCATTGTGTTGGTTGACACCCAGCCAAACCCCGGCGACCTTCCGGCCACTCGCGACGTTCAACGACTCGGTCATAAGCGCGCCGGCGACGCCAGCTCCGTGATGGCCCTCGAGTACGTACACCTTGCTGAGCTCTGCGGTCGGATGCGCGCTGATCACGGCCACGACGTCGGGGTCGCTCGGCTCGGCGAAGACCAGCATGGTGTAGCCGGCCGGCTCGCCATCGGTCTCGGCAATCAGCACGACGCGGCTGTCATCCCGCAGGTATCCAGAGAAACTGGCCTCGGACAGCGTCGTTCCGATGAAATCATCGATGGCCGCCTGGGTCGTTCCTGGAGGGCAGGCGAGGCCGAAGGTGGCCGCCGCGAGGCGGTGAAGCGTTGAAGCGTCGCCGATCGATGCGATGCGGACTGTCGTGGTCATCCTGTCTCCCATGGTCGCGGAAACGAGTTGGTTGCGGATGCAAAAAGGGGCCCGCCGAAGCGAGCCCCTCCTGCAACGCTGTGGTTAGAGTGCGTTGATGTCGAGCGGGATGCCAGGACCGAAGGTGGTCGTGACGGTGCCCTTCTGCACATAGCGGCCCTTGGAGGAACTCGGCTTCGCGCGCTGGATCTCGTCCAGTGCCGCCTTGATGTTCTCCTCGAGCTGCTCTGCCGTGAAGGCAGCCTTGCCGACGATGAAGTGCACGTTGGAGTGCTTGTCGACGCGGAACTCGATCTTTCCACCCTTGATCTCGGACACGGCCTTCGCGGTGTCCGGGGTCACGGTGCCGGTCTTCGGGTTCGGCATGAGGCCACGTGGGCCGAGCACCTTTCCGAGACGACCGACCTTGCCCATCAGCTCCGGGGTCGAGACCGCGGAGTCGAATGCGGTGTACCCGGCAGCGACCTTCTCGATGAGCTCGTCGCCACCGACCTCGTCGGCGCCGGCGGCAAGTGCTGCCTCGGCCGCAGGACCGGTTGCGAACACGATGACGCGCGCGGTCTTGCCGGTTCCGTGGGGCAGGATGACGGTTCCACGAACCATCTGGTCCGCCTTACGAGGGTCGACGCCGAGCTTCAGCGCGACCTCGATGGTGGAGTTGAAGTTCTTCGATCCGCTCTCGCGGGCGATGCCGACCGCTTCGTTCGGGGTGTAGAACTTGCCGTCTTCGATCTTCTCGGCGGCGGCGCGGTATGCCTTGGATTTCTGAGCCATTATGCGTCCACCGTGATTCCCATGGAGCGAGCGGTGCCCGCGATGATCTTCTCTGCTGCCTCGACGTCGTTGGCGTTGAGGTCAACCATCTTCTGCTCGGCGATGGAGCGCAGCTGCTCCCTGGTGAGCTTCGCGACCTTGACGGTGTGCGGGGTTCCTGAACCCTTGGCGACCCCGGCGGCCTTCTTGATGAGTTCCGCTGCAGGCGGCGTCTTCAGGATGAACGTGAACGAGCGGTCCTCGTAGACGGTGATCTCAACCGGGATGACGTTGCCACGCTGGGCCTCGGTGGCCGCGTTGTATGCCTTGCAGAACTCCATGATGTTCACGCCGTGCTGACCCAGCGCAGGCCCGATGGGCGGTGCGGGGTTGGCGGCGCCGGCCTGGATCTGAAGCTTGATCAGACCCGTGACCTTCTTTTTCGGTGCCATTTGTTTTCCTTTTCTGTTCGAGCAACCAGTGGTGGATGCTCTCCCGCCTCCCCGGCGATTTCCGGGGCGCGGTAGCTATTTATCGAACCATATATTCAGAGTTTCGTGACCTGATCGAAGCTGAGCTCGACCGGGGTCTCGCGCTCGAACAGTGATACCAGCACGATGAGCTTGCCACTCTCCGGCTTGATCTCGCTGATCGAGCCAGGCAGGCCCGCGAAGGAGCCCTCCTTGATCGTAATGGTCTCGCCGATCTCGAAGTCGACCTCTTGCGGGATCGACCGGTTGACGGCCTTGCCGCCCTTCGCGCCGGCCTTGACCGGCGCTTCGACGATCTGGACGAGGCTCTTCAGCATGTTGAATGCCTCTTCGAAACGCAGCGGCGTCGGGTTGTGCGAGTTGCCGACGAAGCCGGTAACTCCTGGGGTGTGACGAACGACGGACCAGCTGTCTTCGTTCAGTTCCATCCGGACCAGGACGTAGCCGGGGATGCGCACCCGGTTGACCAGTTTGCGCTGGCCGTTCTTGATCTCGACGACGTCTTCCATCGGAACCTCGACCTGGTAGACGTAGTCTTCCATCGCCATGCTGACCTTGCGGTTCTCGATGTTCTGCTTGACGCGCTTCTCGAAACCGGCATAGGAGTGGATGACGTACCACTTGCCGAGAGCGAACCGGAGTTCGTTGCGGAACTCCTCGTATGGGTCGACCTCGGCCGGCTCGCCGTTCTCGTCGCTTGCGCCCGCATCCGCGTCGTCGCCCTGCTCGGCCAGTTCGCCGTTCAGCTCGGCTTCGAACTCCTGCTCGTACGGCGCGACATCCGATTCGCGCTCGGACTCTTCCGCCTCGAACTCTTCTTCTTCGTCGTCTGTCGCTTCGACGGATGCCTCCGCCTCGTCCGCAGAATCGATGTCGAGAGCGTCGTCGACGACGGAATCCGCCTCGGGATCCGCCGCAGCCTCGACCGCGTCGAGGGCTGCAACCAGGTCGGCCTCGATGTCGTCCTCGCCGTCGCCCTCCCCCACGACGTGGAGTGCGCTCTGCTCTGCGCCGTTCACCGAGTTCAGATCTGCAGCGAGGGAGTTGCCCTCCTGCGCCTCGTCCTCCTCGGAGGACTGCTCAGCGGCAGTCGCGAGGTCGATGTCGTCGCGCTCTGTGTCAGACACTAATTCTCTTCCATTTCCTCATGCGTTCCGGATCCCTCCGGTCAAAATCGATGGCCACGGGTTGTCTGCCGTGTCCCATGTGCTGGATCGCTAGCTGCCTGTGCCGTTGCCGAAGACGTTCTGAACGGCAAATCCGAATGCAACGTCCAGGAGTGACACGAGCACCATCATGATGACCACGAACACGAGGACGACTGCTGTGTAACTGAACAGCTCCTTGCGCGTCGGGGTGATGACCTTCCTGAGTTCGGTGATGACCTGTCGCAGAAACAGAATGATGCGGCCAATCGGACCGCGACTTCGCGCACGATCACTCTTGGCGACCGCGACGATGTCCTCATCAGGCTCGTCGATAAACTTCTTCGCCACTGCCACTACCTTCCGGACACCGACCGAACGATCCTGAGATCATCCAGCCATTGACTCGTACGTGCACGCTGCACGCCTCGAGTTGCAGGGCGGACAGGACTTGAACCTGCAACCTGCGGTTTTGGAGACCGCTGCTCTACCAATTGAGCCACCGCCCTTCGAAGCCAAAACTGCATAGCTTCGCATCCTGATTCTTAGGGGATTTTGCCTAAAAAGGGCATACGAAAGTATGGCAGATTTCAACTACCTCGACCAAGTCTAGGTCAGTCTTTCTGGGCTGTAAAGCCAGCCCTCCCCTCGAGCGGGCTCGCGGACGAACCTCATCGCTCGTCCGCATCGTGGAAGTACTTCCTTAGCGGTGAACGCGGCGGCACCCGCGGATTTAGGCTGGGATTCACCAGCGCTTCGCCGGAAGGAAGACCAAGGATGATCCCAGCAACGATGAACGCGAGCACGCTCATGGAGCGCGGAGTCGTCCGCTTCCACTCGACTCCGGTGCCAACGGTGGACGCCGACCAAGTGCTGGTCGAGGTCGCGGCAGTCGGCGTGTGCGGCTCTGACGTGCACTATTTCCGCGAGGGGCGGATCGGGGACTACGTCGTTGAGACGCCGATGATCCTCGGCCACGAGGCATCCGGTGTCATCGTCGCCGTTGGTGCGGATGTCGACGCCACGCGCATCGGCCAGCGGGTGGCGATCGAGCCGCAGCGCGCCTGTCGCGTCTGCGAACAGTGCAAGCACGGGCGATACAACCTGTGCCCGTTCATCGAGTTCTACGCGACGCCGCCGATCCACGGAGCCTTCGCGCAGTACGCCGTGATCCAGGCCGACTACGCGTTCCCCATTCCGGACTCGATGTCCCTCGAGGCCGCCGCACTGTGCGAGCCGCTCTCGGTGGGAATCTGGAGCAATCAGAAGGCGGGAACCGGGCCGGGCAGCCGCATCCTGATCGCCGGAGCCGGACCGATCGGGATCATCGTCGCACAGGTCGCCAGGGCGTTTGGAGCGAGCGAGATCATCATCTCCGATCTCGCGGCAGAGCGGCGGGAGATCGCGACCAGGTTCGGCGCGACCAGGGTGATCGACCCGGCACTCGAGGAGGTCGACGGCCTGGAGGTCGACGCCTTCATCGATGCCTCCGGAGCTGCTCCTGCCGTTCGGTCGGGAATCATGGCGGTGAAGCCGGCCGGCCGGATCGTGCTGGTCGGAATGGGCACGGATGACGCGGCGCTGCCGGTATCTCGCATCCAGGCACGCGAGCTCACCCTGACCGGGGTCTTCCGCTACGCGAACACCTGGCCGCTGGCCATCGAGCTCGTCGCGTCCGGCCGGGTCGATCTCGATTCGCTGGTCACCGGTCGTTTCGGCCTCGAGCAGGTTGAGGATGCGCTGCGCGCCGCCACCGATCCGCGAACACTGAAGGCGCTCGTCCTGCCGAACGGGTAGCGGGGCCGCACTCGCGCGGCTGCCGCCCGCTCAGCCATCGCTCAAATGCAGGACCGCAGCCGGCTTTGCTCGCAACAGTTGCCGGAATCCGGGGGTCCAGCGGGACTCTCGTAGGCTGCGGTCCTGCATTTGAGCTAACCAAGACCGACGGGAGGCGCGGTATGCGGCCGCTCAGACCGGCGTTGGGCCGCCGCTGACGACTGCCCCTGTTGCTCGACCGGACGATAGACGAGCATGGGTGGCATGACCGATTCCGACCCGGCCGTGATCGTGCGCGAACTGCGCAAGAGCTACGGAGGCTTCACTGCCGTCGACGGCATCTCCTTCGAGATCCAGCGGGGCGAGACCTTCGCGCTCCTCGGGCCGAACGGTGCGGGCAAGTCGACCACCATTGAGATCCTCGAGGGATACCGTGACCGGAGTTCAGGGGAGGCGACCGTGCTCGGCACCGATCCGGAGCGCGGCGGCCTGGCCTGGAAGGCTCGCCTCGGCATCGTGCTGCAGAACACCGGCGAGGCGGGCAACGTCACCGTGCGGGAGCAACTCAGCCACTTCGCCCGGTTCTATCCGAACCCTCGCCCCGTCGACGAGATCATCGCCGCGGTCGGCCTCGAGGCAAAGGAGACGACGCTCATCCGCAAGCTTTCCGGCGGCCAGCGTCGACGGGTGGATGTCGCACTCGGCCTCATCGGACGCCCGGAGTTACTCTTCCTGGACGAACCGACTACCGGATTCGACCCTGAAGCCAGACGCAGCTTCTGGGAGCTCATCCGCGGGCTGAAGGATGACGGGACCACGATCCTGCTCACCACCCACTACCTCGACGAGGCCGCGCAACTGGGCGACCGGGCCGGGGTGATCGCGGCCGGGCGGCTCATCGACATCGGCCGGATCGACGAGATCGGCGGCGCGGAAGCGAGGGTACCGATCGTGCGTTGGCGAACCGGCGGGACGCTGCATGAGGAGCGCACGCACGAACCGGCGACGCTCGTCGCCAGGCTGGTCTCGGAGAGCGGAGGCGAACCGGATTCGATCGAGATCGTCCGACCCAGCCTCGAAGACGTCTACCTGCGACTGGTGGGCGACGCCGCCGCTGCAGCCACCGCCGACCTGGCTGCGGAGGCTGCGCGATGACGTCCAGCACCTCGGCATCCGCCAACCCGCCGCTGCCTGCCGGACGCACCATCCGTCTCGGTCTCAGCCGAATCGGCTACGAGACCAAGGCCTACTTCCGCCAGGGCGATTCGGTGTTCTTCACCTTCCTGTTTCCGATCCTGATGCTCTCGGTGTTCGCGGTCGCCTTCAGCACCGCCGACAAGATCGGCACCAATCCGGATGGGGGCGGCGGCATCTCCTGGGCGGCGTTCTACCTGCCCGGGATGCTCGCGGCCGGCATGCTGCTGAGCGGTGTGCAGAATCTCGGGATCGACATCGCCGGAGAAAAGGGCGACGGAACGCTCAAGCGGCTCGGCGGGTCTCCCTTGCCGGTCTTCTCGTACTTCATGGGCAAGATGGGGATGGTGCTGGCCAGCGCGATCGGCCAGGCGATCCTGCTGCTGCTCGTCGCCAGATTTCTCTTCGACGTGAGCCTCCCGACCGAGCCGGAAAAGTGGATGACCTTCGCCTGGGTATTCCTGTTCGGCGTCGTGACCAGCTGTGTGCTCGGGATCGCCCTGTCTGCGCTCCCCAGGAGCGGGAAGAGCGCGACGGCCGTCGTCATCCCGATCGTGCTGCTGCTCCAATTCATCTCGGGCGTCTACCTCAACTTCTCCCAGCTTCCGGGGTGGCTCCAGAACGTCGCCAGCATTTTTCCGCTGAAGTGGATGGCGCAGGGAATGCGCTCGGTGTTCCTACCGGAGAGCTTCGCCGCGGCGGAACCGAGCGGCGCCTGGGATCTCGGCCTGGTTGCCGCGGTGATGGGCCTCTGGTTGGTGATCGGCCTGGTGCTCTGCCGCTTCACCTTCCGCTGGATTCGCAAGGACAGCTGACGCCAGTCGGTCGCCGATCAGAGGTGAACGCCGACCAACACCGGCTCCGGCAGCAGGATGACCCCGAACTCGTTCAGCACTCTGCTCTGGATGTAGCGGGCAAGCTCGGCCACCTGGTCGGCGGTCGCTCCGCCGCGGTTGACGATGGCGAGCGAGTGCTTGCGCGAGACCGACGCACGGGAACCCGGAAGGGAGAATCCACGCTTCACTCCCGCGTTCTCGATCAGCCAGGCGGCGCTCAACTTGACCTGGTCCGAGTGGACCGTCTCCCCCTCGGTCGACCGCGGCTCGAGATCGCGGGGAGAGAAACTCTCGAGCGGCGTCACCACCGGGAGCCGTGGATCGTCGTCGATCGGCCAGCGCGGTGAATCCGTCGGCAGGGTCCTGGCGAAACTCTCGCTCACGATCGGGTTGGTGAAAAAGGATCCAGCGCTCACCGACTCCGGGTCGCTCTCCGACAGCAGCATCCCCTTCGCCGCACGCAGCTCCAGGACGGTCGCCCGAACCTCGGCGAGCGGCACTCGATCGCCGATACCGACCCCGAGCGCGGATGCCAGCTGGGCGTAGGCGATAGGCCGGCTGAGCGCGGTGGCGCCGACGCCGTCCTCATCCGTACCGGCATCCAGTTCCAGCTCGACGGACACGACGACGCCGAGTCGCCCCTGTTTGAGCGCGGAGGTGCGATAGCCAAGGCCGAGTTCGCCCGCGGGAATTCGGCGAAGCTCACCGCTCAGGTAGTCGAGGAACTCGATCGCGACGAGACTCGAGGACAGCTCCTGCCCGTATGCACCGATGTTCTGTACCGGGGCGGCACCGCTCGAACCCGGAATCCCGGACAGCGCCTCGATCCCGGCCCAGCCGTGCTCCACCGTGTAGCGGACGACGTCGTCCCACGATTCTCCTGCCTGCACCCGCAGCAGCACCTTCCCGGAGCGGTCCGGCTCGACCCGCAGCCGCTCGATACCCCTGGTCGCGACTCGGATGACGATGCCGTCGAATCCGTCATCCGCGACGATCGTGTTGCTACCGCCGCCGAGCAGCAGCCAGTTCTCGCCGCCTGCCCAGACCTCCAGTGCGGTGTCGATGAGCTGCTTGGCGTGAGTCGCACTGACCATCTCCCTGGCCGTTCCGCCGACAGCGATGGTGGTCAGCTCCGAAAACTCCGCAGACTGTCGCATCGGGCTAGGCGACATCGGGCTCGGCAGGGCGCGGCTCGGCAATACTGACGCGGATCTGCGCCTTGCCGAGAACGGTCTCGCCTGCCACGGTCACCGTCAGGTCGATTCGAGCGATCTGTGCCTCGGTATCGAGCTGGCCGACCTTGGCGACGACGACGACGCGCGCTCCGTCCACGGCATCCACCAGCACCGGCCGGGTGAAGCGGACCTGGTAGTCGAGGATCCTGCCCGGATCCCCCGCCCAGTCGACCACCGGCTGCACGGCGAGGCCCATTGTGAGCATCCCGTGCGCGAGCACGCCGGGCAGCCCGACGCTCCTTGCGATGTCGTCTCGATAGTGGATGGGGTTGAAGTCGCCCGATGCCCCCGCGTAGCGCACCAGGGAATCACGGCTGAGCTGGACCTCGGCCTCTGCGACGACATCGCCGACGGTGAGCCCGATCATTCGTCTCCCCTGACCACCAGGATGGATGTCGCGGTCACGACGTGGGCGCCGGTGTCATCCACGACGCTGGACTCGGCCGTCACCATCGCGTTTGCGCCGAGAGTCTTGACGCTCGCCACCGTCAGTGTCGCCGTCAGCGTGTCGCCGGCCACGATTGGGCGGCTGTGGCTGAAGCGCTGCTCGCCGTGCACCACCCGGCTGAAGTCGATGCCGGCATCCGGCTCGGCGAGCAGCTGGGCGAGCGTCGCCTCCTGGATCACGATCGCAAAAGTCGGCGGACCGACGACATCCGCATAGCCGGCAGCGCGAGCCGCGGCGACGTCGTGGTTGATCGGATTGGTCGCGAAGACCGCGCGCGAGAATTCACGGATCTTCTCGCGACCGACGAGGTAGGGCTCTGTGGGCGGAAAGACACGCCCCTGCAGCTCAGGATTTACAGGCACAAGCGCAATCTTAACGAAAAAACCCCGGTCACCATTGCGGTGAACCGGGGCCTCTGCGCTTGTGGCCGTTGCCTACTGGCAGCTGTCACACTGCAGGTCGTCCATCGGGTCGACGGGTACTGCGTAGCCGCCAACAAAGTCGTCGTTGTCCATGTGGACCTCCTTCAAAGTTTTCCAGTTGATTCCCCCCAGTCACCACCAATTAAGGTTGCGCCTGCGTGGTCTCCCACTATATAACCGGAATGACACGATTGTCATTCCCCTAGATGTAGTGTTTTGCCCTTTTTTCGTAATTAGCCTAATTGTCGCCACCGACAGCGCTTGTCAACGCCGGGATCGCTCCCGGTCGCGGGCCGGTGGCCAAGCGGAACCTGTTTATACGGTTAGAATCTCTTAGCCGGTAGAGCAAACTCGGGGACCACCCGAGCAAGGAGGTACTACGGCGGATGACCAAATCCATAGGAAAGCTTGCGGCCATGGCCGCTGCCGTATGCCTGATCGCGACGGTTGCATTGCCCGCATATGCGGCGACAGGACCGACGGCAGTAGTCAAGCAAGCAAAGCCGAGCTCGGCACAGACCCTGGTTAGCTACGCCAGCGCAGGTAGCGAGACCCCGATCGTGCGAGATGGATACGCCGTCACGATCGCCCCGAAGAAGCCGACGGTAGCCGCAAACCACTACACACCGGCATCGCTCTCGATTACCCCGCCGGCTCAGGTCTATAGCGGTGCAGCGGTTCTCGCTTACGCCGCGCAGTTCGTCGGCAAGGTGCCGTATGGCATGGGGAACAGCCCGACCACGAGCTTCTCCTGCGACGGGTTCACCCAGTACGTCTTCGCCGCATTCGGCATCGCCCTCCCCCGCGGAGCAGACCACCAGGCACGACTCGGAGTGCAGATCTCCAAGGCCGATGCTGTGGCCGGCGACCTGGTGTGGTGGCCCGGCCAGCACGTCGGCATCTACGACGGAGCCGGCGGAATGTACAACTCCCCGACCTGGGGCCGGTACGTCGAGCATGTTGGAAGCCTCTGGGGTTCTCCCGTGTTCATCCGCCTGCGCTAGCGACGGGTCAAGACGATCGGGTTCGGCCTCAGACCGCGCTTGGGACCAGTTCCGCGCGGATCGGCCACTTGTCACCGTCGAGGATGAACTGGGCGCATCGTCCGGTCACCGCGTTGACGACGATCGGCGCCATCAGGTTGATCGTCGTTCGGTCGTCTCCCGGGTTGGCCACGACGAGCACCATGGCCTCCTCGGGGGTCTCGAGTTGGAGCGACTCGGCCTGCTCGTCCGAGATCTCCGGCGCGTAGTCGGGCAAGAGGATTCCGGCATCCAGGACGAACATCCTGGTGCCGTCGCCGCCGGTCGACCGCAACGAGTAGAGACCGAGGGCGCCGTCGATGTCGTCGAGGACGAAGTCGACGGCCGGGGCGAACCCGGGAGGCGACGCGATGAAAGTCAGTGCGGCGCTCAACGGAGGAAGTCCATCAGGGTCGGCTGCAGAACTTTTGCGGTCAGCGCGAGGGACGCCTGGTAGGTGGTCTGTTGCGACTGGAGATCGAGGATGACACTCGCCAGGTCGATGCCCTGGATGGAGGACCGTTGCGTCTCGAGGTCCAGCGCGGAATTCTGGTTGGTCACCTTTGCCCGATCGAGTTGGGTCTCTGTCGTTCCGATCGTGGCTTGTTGGGCGGTGATGGCGGACATCCTCTGGTCGATCTCGGTTAGTCGTGGGCCGACATTCGTCCCATTCTGAAGGTCGGACACGATGTTGTCGACCAGGGCGAAGACCGAGGTGGCGCCGGTGCCGTAAATCGCCGAACCGTCGGCATCGACCCTGACGGTGGTATTGGCGTCGACCCGGCGCTGAACCGTGCTGCCATCGCCGTTGTAGCTGAGGTCCGGGTTAAAGGCGGCTCCGGCATCGCTGTTCCCGGCGAAGACGTTGCGCCCCTGGTAGCTCGTGTTCGCCTGCTTGAGCAGCTCGTCCCTGAGACTCTGCAGCGATGTGACGATCGAGGCCTTGGCGGATGTCGACAGGGAGCCGTCGTTTGCACCCTGCACCGTGAGGTCACGCACTTGGCGCATCAGGTCGCTGGTGCTGGACAGGGTGGTATCGATCGTGGTCAGCCAGGAGGCGCCATCGTCGATGTTGCGCCCGTACTGCGTGGTCGCGGCCTGCTGCGAGGCCACCTGGAGCGCCTTGCCGGTGCCGGCCGGATCATCCGATGGAACGGTGATCGCGTTCTTGCTGGTCGCCTTGACCTGGAGCTTCGACAGCGCGGCCAACCCGTTCTGGAGGTTGTATTGCGCGCTTCGCGTCATCGACAGGGAGGTGACTCGAGTAAACATCGGCTACAGCCCTACCGTTCCGGTGTGATTGATGAGCGTGTCGAGCATCTGGTCGAGGGTCGTCATAACCCTCGCCGCTCCCTGGTACGCGTGCTGGAACGTGATCATGTTCACGTTCTCCTCATCGAGGCTGACGGCGGAGTTGGACAGCTGGGCGTTGGTCGCCGAGGTGGTCGACAGGTCGGACAGCGTCGACTGCTGGGAGGCGACCTGGGAGGCGGCACCAATTCCGGTGACGATGCCGGACCAGATCGTGTCCGGCGAAGTGCTGCCTGTACCCAACTGGGAGATCGCGTCGGCGACCGATCCGTCGTATGCGCCGGCCCCGACCGCGCCGTTGGCGATCCCGGTGCTGTCGGTCGGGATCACCGAGAGGCCGAGGGCTGCAGGTTTGCTCGAGTCGATCGCGAAGAAGTCGTGCCCAGTCGTGCCACCGACGACCCCGGTCTCGTGAACCGCGTTGACCTGGGTGGCCAGCGCTGTCGCGAAGGCGTTGTACGACGCGGCAGCCTCGGCGATCGGGCCGCCGTCTCCCGTGCTGTTCGCGGCGGCCAGCATCGCGACGCTGCCGCCGATCTCTCCTCCGTCGAGGGCGATGGCGCTGCCCGGGCTGCTCGACCATTCCAGCTGGACCGGAGCGCCGGATGCCCCGCTCATCAGGTAGCTGCCCGCAAGTTTGACCGTGTTGGCCGTCGTACCGGAGACCAGCTGGTTGCCGCCGATAAGCACGTCGACCGTTCCGTCGCCACGATCCCGCACCGTGCCACCGGCGAGATTCGCGATCTGGGTGGTCAAGGTATTCCGCTTGTCGATGAGCTCGTTCGCCGAGCCCCCGGTCGCAAGCGTCGAACGGATGAGGCCGTTGAGGCCGGCGACCTGGGATGCAGCATCGTTGAGCGCTGCGACCTGGGTGTCCGCGTTGGAGCGAACACCGCTCCACTGCTGGTCGACCTGCTGGTATCCGCTGGCGATCTGGCCGGTCAGTGATCCGGCCTGGGCCAGGAGCACGGATGCCGACGCCGGCGTGTCCGCGCTGTTGCTGAAGACCTGCCAGGCGGACCAGAAGTTCTGGAGTCCGGTCGACAGCCCGTTGGTTCCCGGCTCCTGGAGCCCGGTCTCGAGAGTCGTCATCGCGCTCGAGCGAACGCCCCAGTACCCGGAGGACGCGGTCGCGGTGCGCACCATCGCATCCGCAAAGCTGTTTCCGAGGCGGGCGATGCCGTCGACGGACACCCCCTGGCCGACCCCGGTGGAAAAACTGGTCGTCGACGGCGGAGCGACGACGGCCGACGTGGTGACCCGTTGGCGGGTGTAGCCGTCCGTCGTGGCGTTGGCGATGTTCTGGCCGACGACGTTCAGGCCGGTTTGCGCAGCCACCAGTCCCGTGTACGCAGTGTTCAAGCCGCTGAAAGTACTCACGTGTGCCGTCTCACAGTTTCTTGTCGAAGAGTCGGGCGTTCTGCAATGAAGTATCGGCCAGGCCGTTCGAATCGTAAGTCTTCGCCTCGCGATCCATGCCGGCGAGCGTCTCCTGGGTCGATCGGACGGCCGCCCTGAGGAACTGCTCGTTGAGGTCCCGGAGCTCGCGGATCTGGTCGGCGAGCTCGGTCATCGACTTGAGGTGCCCGACGAAGATCTCGGGCCACGGGCCATCCGGGGCGACGGCGACCAACTCGCGGAGCGTCGCATCCGGTGCAGCACCCCACTCCTCGGCGAGGGTCGCCACCTCGACCGTGCGGGTCAGCCCGGTGGTGCGGAGGCGCTCCATGACCTGTTCCACCTCCCTGGTGGCATGTTGCAACCAGCGGGTCTTGCCTGCCGTGAGAATCAGCTGCTCCTCCTCGAGCTTGAACAGCAGGAGCTCGAGCAGCTCGCGTTCACGCCAGAGCAACGCCGACACTTCGTTGGCGCTCATCTGTCCTCCGGGTTTGTCGAAATGGATGCCGGGACGGTCCATCGCGTCAATCGACGCCATTCGTGTCCTCGCTATGGGGGACTATCGGCACGGGTGGCAATCGCGTTAGGGACCACCCGCAAATCGACCATCGCCCGATCAGCCTAATTTGATCATCCCCCAGTTCGGGGGAGACGCTCCCCCAAAGAGGTCACACGGTCACTAAGTATTCACTTATTCGAGTGTACTTTCGAGGGTTTGTCGACGATAGAGTCTGCAGCACCGGGGGGAAAACCGGTACTGCACGGGGGAAGAGGGTATCGGAGTCTTCATCGATCGAGGTTGTCCATGGGTTCTCCCACGCTGCCCGAATCCTCACCGTCGATTTCTCTGACGCACTATCTGGCGACCCGCGCCGGACCAACAGCACCATCGCCGGCACCCGCGCACCGGCTCTCAGGTCCACATTCACAGCACGGGGGTCCGTTCAATGAACCGTTCAGAGCGCAACACACTGGTCGTAGAGAATCTGCCGCTCGTCGGCTACCTCGTCTCGGAACTGTGCGCACGGGCCAGCCACCTGTCACGCGACGACCTCGCGTCGGTCGGAGCACTCGGACTGATCTCCGCTGCCGAATCGTTCAAAGCCGAGCTCGGCGTGCCGTTCGGCGCCTTCGCCCGCCAGCGCATCCTCGGTGCATTCGCGGATGACATGCGCTCGAGCGACTGGGCCACCCGTTCCGCCCGCCGCCGCATCAAGGAGACCCTCGCCGTCGGGGAGTCGCTGACATCCGCGCTCGGACGCACCCCGACCGTCGACGAGATCGCCTCGGCCCTCGGAGTGGAAAGAAGCGTCGCGGTCGAGGCGATCGCGGATGCGTCGCGCACGCTGACGACGCTGGACGACACGACGGCCGAGCTGCTGATCGCCGATACCGCGCTTCCAGAAGAGACAGTGCTCGAAGCGGAGCGCCTGGCCTACCTGCGCGCCGCGGTCGAATCGCTGCCGGAGAAGATGCGCCACATCGTGACGAGCATCTACTTCGACGACAGGGCGGTCAAAGACGTGGCGTCGGAGCTCGGCACCACCCACTCCGCCGTGTCCCAGCAGCGCGCAGAGGCAATCCGCCTCCTAAGGGACGGGCTGCGCACTCACTACTCCGACGATCCGGAGATCGAGCCCGTCCCGGAATCGCGTATCGCGGTCGCCAGTCGCAACGCCTACCTGTCGCGCCTCTCCGACCACGCTGCCGTCGCCATGACGAAGCTCGGCTTCGATCAGTCGGCACCGGCGCGCTCCGCGGCCTCTTAGCCCGCGCTCGGGTCGCAGCAGCAGCAGCCCGCGACAAATCTCCCGGAGAAACGTCTAACGCTCGGCATTCGCGTGCCGATAGCTAGAAGCGTCAGCCCATGGATGGGCTGAAGTTACGCACCCAGATCACGGAGGAAAAACATCATGGGTATGACCATCAACACCAACATTTCGGCTCTCACCGCATATCGCAACCTGTCTACGACGCAGAAGGACATGTCGAAGTCCCTGGAGAAGCTCTCCAGTGGTCTCCGCATCAACCGCGCTGCAGACGACGCAGCCGGGCTCGCGATCTCGCAGGGGCTGAAGTCCCAGGTCGGTGGCCTCACGGTCGCCGCCCGCAACGCGCAGGACGGCATCAGCGTCGCGCAGACCGCAGAAGGTTCGCTCGGCCAGGTGCAGTCCATCCTGCAGCGGCTTCGTGACCTCAGTGTTCAGGCCGGTAACGACTCGAACAATGTGGACTCGCGCAAGGCCATCACCACGGAAGCGACCTCGCTCACCCAGGAGCTCGGCCGCATTTCGACGTCGACCAACTTCAACGGCATCAACCTGCTCGACGGAACGGCCGGAACCGCTGGCAAGCTGACCTTCCAGGTCGGCGCGAACGGCTCGAGCGACAACCAGATCACGATCGACCTCTCGAGCGCGAACGTTGGCACCGTCGTAACGGCAATCTCCACCAACGTGGGCGCCGACTTTGCCGTCACCCCGGGAACCGTTGCTGGAGCACAGACGTTCTCGAGCAAAAGCGCCGACGGATCGACCACGAGCGTCACGACCGGCGCCCTCGCCGGGACGTATGCAACGACCGCTGACGTCGTCAACGCGCTCAACTCGGACAGCAAGTTCTCGGGCCACTTTTTGGCGAGCGCGTCGGCCACAGCCGGCAAGATCACCGTCAAGGCACTCGACGGTGGCACTGTCCAAACTACGGCACCGGGAACCGGTGTTGTCGCCGGTACGGCCAACGCCGCTGGTGCCGGGGGCCTGGACTTCTCCAGTGCGGCCGGCGCGCAGGCGTCGATCACGATCCTGGACGCTCAGATCACCTCGATCTCGAGCGCTCGGGCCACCCTCGGTGCCAGCCAGAACCGCCTTGAGTACACCATCACCAACCTGAACATCTCCAAGGAGAACCTGACGGCGTCGCAGTCGCAGATCACCGACGTCGACATGGCGTCGGAGATGGTCAACTTCACCCGCGACAACATCCTGTCGCAGGCTGGTACGGCAATGCTCGCCCAGGCGAACCAGTCCAACTCCGGAGTCCTGAAGCTCCTGCAGTAGGCCGGTAGATAGAACAACGCCGGACGGTAGCCGGGGAGGGAACTGGACCTCCCTCACCGGTCACCGCCCGGCGTTTTCGGCCAGTTGAATTCCAACAGGCCGGTTGAATACCAGCAGAACCAGAAGGCAGAAGGAAGGGAGAGGAACATGACCACCACAACCACGGGCGTCGACGGGCTGATCAGCGGACTGAACACCACCTCCCTGATCGACGCCATCATCGCGGCGGACGCACTACCCCAAACACTTCTCAAGAGCCAGCAGACGACTACGACGACGTTCGTCACCGCGCTTCAGGGACTGAATACCCAGATCGCCAGCCTCACCACCGTCGCGACGTCGACGGCCGCAGCAGGCGCCCTCGACCTCTACACCGCGACCAGCAATTCGACCGCACTGACCGCGACCGCCGCCACCGGTGCCAGCACGGGAAGCGTCGACCTCGTCGTCGATCAGCTCGCACAATCACAGGTCGGCGTCACCGCCGCCATGGCCGCCTGGCCGGTTACCCCCGCCGCTCTGACCATCGTGTCGAGCACCGGCGTTTCCACGGACATCACTCCGGCGTCATCCTCGCTCGACGACGTCGTCTCGGCGGTCAACGCCGCCGGCACCGGTGTCAGCGCCATGAAGGTCGCCTCCGGCTCGGTGAACGGCGTTCCGCAGTACCGGCTCCAGTTCAGCTCATCGGCCACCGGTGCGGCCGCGGCGTTCACCGTCTATCAGGGCACGAGCGCGGATGTCACAGCCGGGACGGCAACGAATCTCCTGACCCAGCCGGGTTCCGCCGTCATCCATTCGGCCCAGGACGCCCAGATCACGCTGTGGTCCGGCACCGCTGCCGCACAGGTGATCAACTCGTCGTCGAACCAGTTCACCGCCCTCCTTCCGGGCGTTGACGTGAACGTCACGGCGGCATCCACCACTCCGATCACCCTGACCGTCGCTCATGACGTCACCCAGACCGCGGCAACCGCCTCAACGTTCGTGTCGGCGCTGAACAACGTGTTCGCCGCGATCTCGACCCAGTCGGCCGTCGTGAACAGCACCGCGAGCGACGGCACTCCGACGGTCTCCGGCGGTCTCTTCACCGCGGACGGCACCGTGCGGAGCATCAAGGAGGCCATCCTCTCCGCGGCGAGCGACCCGGTCAACGGGCATTCTCCCTCCGAGATCGGGGTGAGCATCACCAAAGACGGTGCGCTGACATTCGATCAGACCAAGTTCTCGGCTGCGTACGCGGCCGATCCGGCAAACGTGCAGTCGATCATGGCGACGATCGCGACTCGGGTCGCGGCGGCCGGAACCGCCGCGTCCGACCAGTACACCGGGTCGCTGACCACCAAGATCACCGGCCAGCAGTCGGTCATCACGACCCTCGGCCAGCAGATCACGGACTGGGACACCCGACTCGCAACCCGGCGAGCGGCACTGGAACAGACCTACTCGAACATGGAGGTCCAATTGAGCAACCTGCAGTCCCAGTCGAGCTGGCTCACCTCCCAGCTGGCGAGTCTCCCGACCACATCGACGAGTTCGTCATCATCATCATCATCGAGCAGCGGCGCATGACCGCACTTGCCGGGGTGAACGCGCGTCGCGCGCAGTACAACAGGGACGCCATCCTGTCTGCCACTCCGACCCAGCTCCTCACGATGCTGTACGACCGCGTGCTGCTCGACCTGCACCGCGCGGAGGAGGCGCAGGAGCGCGAGGATTGGGAGACCAGTTCGCACAATCTGCTCCACGCCCAAGACATCGTGAGCGAGCTCTCGTCCTCGTTGAAACTCGACGGCTGGGACGGCGCGGATGCCCTCCTCGGAATCTACAATTTCGTCGCACGCGCACTCATCTACGCGAATACGCACCGCGATGTCGCCAGCACGCGCCTGTGCATCACCCTCCTCGAGCCGTTGCGACAAAGCTGGCATGACGCGGCAGAGGCGCTGCCATCCGGCTCCCCGGCCGGACCCCAGTCGATAGGCACCCTGGGTGTTGCCTAGCCAACGGCGGGATTCCGCGAGCTGGAACGAGATCTTCGCCGAGCTGCAGGACGAGCTCCGCCTCGACCGTGCGCCTCGCGACCGTGCCCGCGCCCGTCACGACCGTGCCGCCCTCGACCCTGCCGCTGGCGACATTGCCACCGCCGACGCAGCCGCCGACGCAGCCATCGACGCGGAACTCGGCGATGCCATGATCGGCCAGCCGGCGCACTGGCTGCCACCGGTGCTGATGGAACCGATGACCGACGACGAGGCCGAGCAGGCGCGCAGTCTGCTCTCGGCACAGCGCATTGCGATCGAGGCGCTTGAGCGGCGCAAGAAGGCGACCGGTCGCCACCTCGCCGTCGTGCGCTCGTTGCCGGGCACCAGGGGCACCGCTGGTCCCGCCTACCTCGACATTTCCGGCTGAGTGCTGGTTCCCCGCCTACCGGGGACCATCCGTTTGCGAATCGCCTAACGCAATCCGAAACCCAGCCGATAGATAGCAGTGGAGAGCATGGATCGCTCACCTGGAGGCCACGGATCGGCCGTTGTTTCTAGGAGAACGGAAAATCCGTGCTTGATTCGGTCACGACCGTTGCCATGACGAGTGCGTTGGACGGCCTGGCAGCGCGACAGCGCGCCATCGCGAACAACATCGCCAACATGAATACACCGGGTTACACGGCCGAGCGCGTCTCATTCGAGGATGCTCTCGCCGCGTCCGTGCAGGCAGGCAGCGGACAGGTCGTCGCGACGACGGCCAGGTCGCTCGAGCCAACCAACCTGGACGGCAACAACGTCAACCTCGACACCGAGACACTTTCCAACGTCGACACCGTGCTCCGCTACCAGTTCGCGAGCCAGGCCGTCGACAACGAGTTCAGCCTGGTCCGGTCCGCGATGAAGACCAGCTGATGACCTTCGACGCCATCGGAATCGCCGCAACCGGCCTGACCGTAGACCGCCACTGGATGGACGCGATCTCGGACAACATCGCCAACATCAACACGATCAAGCCCACCAGCGGGCCGGCATTCCAGGCTCGCTACGTCGTCGCCCAGGAGGGCGCGGGAACTTCGGGCGTGTATGTCGCAGGGGCGGCGTACGGGAGCGCGGCCGGCATCCTGACGAACGATCCGACCAATCCGCTCGCCGACGCGCAGGGGAACGTGTTGCGCCCAGACATCGACCTCGGCGAGCAGATGTCCCAGTTGATCATGGCCCAGCGCAGCTACGAGGCCAACGCGAACGTCGTCGACCGCGCCAAAGAGTCCTACCAGGCCGCACTACAGATCGGAAAGTAATGTCGATTCCCATTGTCAGCTCGGTCCAGGGCGTCATGCCGACGACCTTCCCCCCGGCGGTGGCCGCGCCGAGCGGTGGCTCCGGATTCGCCGCATCCCTCACCGGAGCAGTCGACAACCTGCAGCAGCTGCAGTCGACCTCCGACGCGCTGGCGGTGCAGGCGGTCACCGGCAATCTCACCGACATTCACGATGCGACGATCGCATCGACCCGAGCCCAGGTCACCATGGACCTCGTCGCAACCGTTCGGAACAAAGGCGTTGACGCGTTCAACGAGATCATGAGGATGCAGGCCTGATGCCAGCCCAGGTAACGTCAGCCTTCCGGCGTCTCTTCTCGGCGATCCGCGAATTCACCATCGCCCAGCGCACCATCGCGCTCATCGGCGTCGCGGTGCTCGTTCTCGGAATCGCCGGGCTCGGAGTCTGGATGTCGCGGCCGTCGTACACCCCGCTGTTCTCCGGCCTCGCCGCTGCGGACGCGAGCACTATCGTCGACCAGCTGCGCACCGACAACGTTCCGTACCAGCTCACCGACGGCGGAGCGACGATCCTGGTGCCGGATAGCAATGTGTACGACGAGCGACTGAAGGCCGCGTCCGTCGGGCTGCCGACGACGAGCAACGGCGGATATGCCCTGCTCGACAAGATGGGCGTTACCTCCTCGGAGTTCCAACAGTCGGTGACCTATAAGCGTGCGATCGAAGGCGAACTGGCCAACACGATCGGGGCGATGAAAGGCGTGAAGCTCGCGTCGGTCCAACTCGCCATCCCCAAGGACACGGTGTTCGCCTCGGCGACGACCGACCCGACCGCATCCGTCTTCATCCAGACCGACAGCGGGGTCACCCTCGACTCCAACCAGGTGCAGGCCATCGTGCACCTCACCTCGGCATCCATCAACGGGATGAAGGCGACCGACGTTTCCGTGGTCGACTCGAACGGCATCGTGCTTTCCGCCGTCGGCACCGGCACGGCCGGCAGCGCCGACCAGCAGTCCTCCGACTACGAACAGCACACCCGCGACGCGGTGCAGGCGATGCTCGATCGCGTCGTCGGTCCGGGTAACGCGAGCGTCGTCGTCTCGGCCGACCTGAGCCAGCAATCCGCCCAGCGGGTCGAAGACACCTATTCGACGCCGACCGGTGCGCCGGTACTGAACCAGTCGTCATCCGTCCAGAGCGGCGGGAGCGTGACCGGCGGCGGAGCACCCGGCATCCTCGGCCCGGACAACATCGCCGTCCCGAATCCCACCGCCACCGCCACCGCCAGCGGCGGAACTGCCGCGGGGGCTGCGGCGACGGTCAAGAACAACGCAATCAACCACGTGACAGAGACCCGGCAGATTCCCGCCGGAGCGATCACCCGCCAGACCGTCTCCGTCGCGCTGAACTCCGGTGCGATGAAGGGGCTCAAGACCGCTGACATCACCGCACTGGTCTCGGCAGCCGCCGGGATCGACACACAGCGCGGCGACACCGTCAGCGTCAAGACAGTGTCATTCAACCAAGCCGGTGCCGCGACGGCATCCAAGGCGCTGGCAGCCGCAGCGGCAGCCGGGACCGCGGACAGCGTCAGGAGCATCATCACCACCGGCATCATCACCGCCGGGATCGTGCTGCCGATCGTCATGCTGCTCCTGATGCTCCGTCGCCGCTCTCGCCGCCGCGATGACGAGGACGGCGAACTGCTGTCCGAGATTCTCAGCGCCCAGACCGTACCGATGCAGCTGCCGGGATTCGCGCAGCCATCGCAGTTGAGCGCGACCGCGAATCCGTACACCCCGGGGGATGCCGACCAGAAGCGGGCAGACATCGAGGCGTTCGCCGAGCGCGACCCGCAGAGGACCGCCGAATACCTCCGCAGCCTCATGGATGACAGGCAATCGGTATGAGCGACGTCAAGCCGGATGGACTGAACGGCACCCAGAAGGTCGCCGTCGTGCTGATGAACATGGACAGCCACAAGGCTGCCGGTGTCCTGAAGGAGTTCAGCGAAACCGAGGCGGAAGAGATCGTCGCCGAGATCGTGCGTCTGCGCCGGGTCGATTCCCTCGTTGCGGACACGACCCTGTCCGAATTCCACGAGCTGGCCATGCGGGGCGGATCGAACGCGCGAGGCGGCCGAGACATCGCGGTCGGGCTGCTCGAGGCATCGTTCGGCGCAGAGCGCGCCGCCGGCCTGATGAACCGGGTCGCATCGTCGATGGGAGGCAAGGCCTTCGAATTCCTCGAGGTGGCAGAACCTCGCCAGGTGCTCACTCTTCTCGACGGCGAACTCCCCCAGACCATCGCACTGGTCCTCGCTCACCTTCGACCGGAATACGCGTCGCCGATCATGGCCGGCCTCGACGAATCGCTTCGGACGGATGTCGCCCAGTGCATCGCCACGATGGGCACCGCGACGCCGGAGGCCGTGCGTATTGTCACCGATACCCTCCGGGTTCGTGCTGGAGCCGTCGTCTCCTCTGCTGACGCGGTCGAGGTGGTGGGAGGCATCCAGCCGCTGGTCGACATCATCAACCGCTCGGATGTCGCGACGGAGAGAGCACTGCTCGACTCGCTCGAGTCCCGCGATCCGGACCTCGCTGAGGAGGTGCGTTCTCGCATGCTCACCTTCGCCGACATCGTCAAACTCGAGAAGCGTGATGTGCAACAGGTGCTTCGCGGCATCGACGCGGGCATCCTCGCGGTGGCCATGAAGGGCTCGCCGGACAGCGTCATCGAGGTCATCCGCTCCAACCTGTCCGAACGTAACCGCGAGATCCTCGACGACGAGACCGGCATCCTCGGGCCGGTGCGCGTGTCGCAGGTTGAGGAGGCGCGCGCAGACATCGTCCGCGCGATCCGCGATCTCGAGTCGCAGGGCAGCATCACGGTGCAGCGCAGCGGCGACGAGGAGGAATATGTCTATTGACGTCACCTTCTCGCCGGCGAGCTTTCCGGCGCTCCGCGACGCAGAACAGCTGCGGGCGGAGACCGATGCCCAGAATCGCGGCCAGTCCATCGGCTACGCGATCGGGCTCCGCACCGCCGCGCTCGAGTTGACCGCACAGCGGGCGGCACTCGATGCGGAGCACCGGGCCATGATGCACGAAGGCCAGGAGCGAATCGATGAGGCAGTCGCGTTGCTCGCGGTGGCCGCGCGGGCACTCAACGACCGGGCGATTCCGCTGCAGGAGCAGGCGCAGGACACCCTGGTCTCCAGCGCGCTGGAGCTCGCGGAGGCCGTGCTCGAATACGAGCTGAGAGATGGTCACAATTCGGCGCGCACGGCCCTGGCCAGGGTGCTCGGCCACGTGGATCCGGCAACCGTGGTGACCGTGAGGATGAACCCCTCCGACCTGGTGATGCTCGACCGCGCGAGCCTCGACGGAGCCAACGTCGAGCTGACCCCGGACCCCCGCCTCCAGCGCGGTGACGCGATCGCGGACTTCGCGGAGGGCTACCTCGACGCGCGGATCGGCAGCGCGCTCGACCGCGCTCGGGCCGCACTCCTCCCGGAGCCGTCATGACGAACGGCTGGCGCCCTCGCGCCGAACAATTCGGCTACGCGATCGCCGCGGCGGCACCCCAGCGCGTCGGGGTGGTCTCATCGATCATCGGGCTCGGCATCGAGCTGAGCGGGCTGGACTGCGCGATCGGCGAACTCGTCGTGATCGGCACCGACCCCGGCATCGAGGCCGAGGTGGTCGCCGCCACCCGGGACGGTGTGCGGTGCATGCCGCTCGGCAAGATGGTCGGGATCAACGCGGGAGCGCCGGCACGCTCGAAGCGCCAGCCCGTGCTCGTCCCCACCGGATCGGGGCTGCTCGGGCGGGTCCTCGACGGGCTCGGCCGTCCCATCGATGGCAAAGGCCCACTGCAGACGGACGCTTACGTCCCCCTCGACAATGCCACCCCATCCGCCATGCATCGGGCACGGATCGACACCCCGCTGCCGCTGGGCGTCCGGGTGCTTGACACCCTGACCACGGTGGGGAAGGGCCAGCGTCTCGGCCTGTTCGCCGGCTCCGGAGTGGGCAAATCGTCGCTGCTGTCGATGATCGCCAGGGGAACGGCAGCCGAGGTTTCGGTGATCGCCCTGGTCGGGGAGCGCGGCCGAGAGGTGCGCGAATTCCTCGAGGACGACCTCGGCGCCGAGGGCCTCGCCCGGTCGATCGTGGTGGTGTCCACCTCGGATGAACCGGCGCTGATGCGCCTGCGCGCCGCATTCGTGGCCACCAGGATCGCCGAATCCTTCCGTGACAATGGCTCCGACGTGATGCTCATGATGGACTCGCTCACCAGGGTCGCGATGGCCCAGCGGGAGATCGGCCTCTCGGTCGGAGAACCCCCGGCGACGAGGGGCTATCCGCCTTCGACGTTCTCCGTCCTCGCCCAGCTCCTGGAACGCGCGGGAACGGCAGAGCGCGGTTCTGTCACCGGTATCTACACCGTCCTGGTCGACGGAGACGACCACAACGAGCCGATCGCCGATGCGGCCCGCTCCATCCTCGATGGCCACGTCGTGCTCGATCGCAAACTCGCCGTCCTCGGCCACTTCCCCGCCGTCGACCCGCTCGCATCCATCTCGCGGGTGGCGAGCAGGGTCAATTCGCGTGAGAACACCCAGGCGGCCACGGTGCTCCGCCGAGCTCTCGCCGCGCGCAAATCCGCACAGGACCTTCTCGATGTCGGGGCATACTCCCCCGGCAGCAACCCGCTCGTGGACGCCGCCGTACAGAATGAGGACGCCATCGCCGATTTCCTGCAGCAGAGCATGGACGAGCGGATGAGCGCGACCGAGGCCTGGCAGCGCCTCGGGCATCTCACCGGATTGTTGGGGGCCGCCTGATGGCACGACTCTTTCCGCTCGCGGGGCTCCTCCGCCTCCGTCACCTCCAACAGGATGAAGCGGCCGGCGCCCTCGCCTCGGCCAACGCGCGGCTCGACGGTACCTCCGTTCAGCAGAACCGGGCCCGCTCTGCTCTTGGTGCGACCCGAACGGATGTCTCGACCACCGAGTCCCTCTACGCGCTGGCCGCCGGCCGCGCGTCGATGCGAAGCACCCTGGCCGACCTGGAAGCACTCAGCCAGCAGCAGCGGACGGAAGCGGACCGGGCGACCGACGCATACAGCGCGGCCAAATCGCAGGCCGTGCGAATCGAGAAGTTGGAAGCCAAACACTCCGACTTCACCACGACCGAAGACCTGCGCGCCGAGCAGTCCGTCATCGACGAACTCGCGTCCACCGCCTGGTACCGCGAGCGCGAAGGGACAGCAGGATGACGATCATCGGCCTTGCACCATCCACGAGCGCACAAAAGATGCCACGCTCGTCATCCGCAGGCGACGCACGCGACTCCGGCAGCTCGTTCGGGAACGCCCTCCAGGACGCGCTGGGCAGCCTGTCGTCATCGACCGTGCTGAACAATGCCGGCGGCCGCGGCCACGGCGACCCGAGCGTCAAGAACAGTACCGACGGGAGCCAGGCCGCGAAAGATCCGGTTGCGAAGAACCCGGTGGATAAGAACCCGGCGCGCGAGGACACGATCGGCAAGAGCACCGGCACGAATCCCCCCGCCAAGGGCACCAATGGGAAGGGTTCGAGAGGCGATTCGAACGGCGACGATCCGGCCGGCACCGCCACAGCTACGGCTGACTCGACCGCGCAGGTGGCAGCACCGGCGACCGCAGCGACCGCAGCACCGAGCGTCCAGACTCTCGCGGCCGTCCTCGGCGCCGCAGCCGCGCAGCCGACCAGCCTGACCGCGACCGCGGCTTCCGAGATATCGGCCGCGGCGCCGCTCTCATCGACTGCGGCGTTCGTCGACCCGGCGGGTCCTTCATCAAGCCGGGCCCCGGCAGTGGATGCCGCCGCAGCTGGCCCCGCTGCCGCGGATGCCACATCCCTAAATTCCGCCTCCACTGCCGCGAATGCCACGCTGGCAAATGGGACAGCGACGAACGCGACCTCCGCGAACCCCGCATCCCCAAGCACCGAATCCCCAAGCGCCGCGGCGCTGTCGAGCACAACTGCTTTGTCGAGCACGGTGGCCGCGGCCGGAGCGGCGATGGAGCACGGCGAAGCGAAACGGCTCACTGGTCAGTCTGTCGGCGCGGACTCTGCACCGCGCGCCCAGGCCGGCGCGACCCGGGGTTCGTCGCAACCACTATCGTCGGCGGTGAGCGCGATGCCGGACCAGACGCAGGCCGACGCCGCTTCGGCGAACGCGAATCCGGCCGCGAACGCCACTCCGTCCGCCGTCACGGCGGCACAGGCGGCCGGCGTCGCCGCGAGCGGTACCGTAGCTCCGCCGCCCAGCAGGACCACCACGTCCACAACCGCGGCACTGTCACTATCAGCAGCCGCCCCGGACGCCGCTCCGACAATCAGTGCGGCCTCCGAGGTCAGGCCCAGAACGACAGAGCCGGTGCGGGACATCACCGCCCAGACCGCCCAATTGCAAGCGACACCCGCGGCACCGGTCGGCTCGGCCGCACCGCTCGCCACCTCCTCCGCATCCGCTCCCACTGCCGTGGCAGCGCCGCCAGCACCGGCCTTCAGCGAGCAGATCGCCCGCCCCATCTTCGCGCTGGCCTCCGCCGGCAACGGCGAGCACACTGTGACCGTCAGCGTGACTCCGGACAACCTGGGGCCGGTGATCGTGCGTGCCCAGGTGAGCCCAAGCGGAATCCGGGTGGAGCTGTTCGCCCCGAACGACGCCGGTCGGGAGGCGCTGCGCTCCATCCTTCCCGAGCTAAGAAGGGACCTTGCCGGGTCGGGCCTGAACTCCAACCTGAACCTGTCGTCCGACAGCCGCCCGAGCGGAAACGGCGCAGGCACCGCTACCGGAAACGGCAACGGCACACCGGGGGACCCGAGCGGATGGACCAGGGGCAACGCCTCCGGGAATGCCACCGGGTCCGGCCGAACCGCGACGGAAGCCGCAGAACCGGCACCGGCGACAACCGTCGGTGCATCCCACAATGCTTCTGCCAACACCGCTTCTGCCATCGACGTGATGGTCTGAGAACGAGGAGAACACGTGACAATCAATCCAGTTGCGAGCACCACCGCACCGAGCATGTATGCAACAACGTCGACCAGGACTCCATCACAGACCCTCGACAGCACCGCATTCATGAACCTCCTGGTCACCCAGCTGAAAAACCAGGATCCCAGCTCTCCGATGGACACCAACGCGATGATCGGGCAGACGACGCAACTCGCCATGATGGAGCAGCTCACCAACATGAACACGACCGGAACCGAGAGTTTCGCGCTGCAGATGCGCATCGCCGCGTCGTCCATGATCGGCCAACAGGTCGGATACACCGACCCGAACGGTAAGCCGGTGACCGGCACGGCCAGCTCCGTGTCATTCTCCGGTTCGGTGCCGACCGTCACCATCAACGGTGTCGAGGTCGCCCTCGACACCATCACCGGAGTGACCGCAACGGGAGCAACGACTCCCTGACCCCACAATCGCCTCAACCGCTCATCGCAGAATCATTCACCGAAAGGCAAGAATCATGCTTCGTTCCCTGTACTCCGGTATTTCCGGTCTTCGTTCGCACCAGACCATGCTCGACGTCACCGCAAACAACATCGCCAACGTCAACACCGTCGCATTCAAGTCATCCGCGACCCAGTTCCAGGACACCCTGTCCCAGCTGGTGAAGGGGTCGAACAGCCCGCAGGCCACCGTCGGTGGTACTAACCCGGCCCAGATCGGACTCGGCGTTCAGGTCGCCGGCATCTCGACGAACTTCTCGCAGGGTTCGACAGAATCGACCGGTCGATCGACCGACATCATGATCTCCGGTGACGGGTTCTTCATCACCAGCGCCGGCGGACAGACCCAGTACACCCGCGCCGGATCGTTCGACCCGGATGGACTCGGCCACCTGGTGGCACCGGATGGCGCGATCGTCCAGGGCTGGAGCGCGGTGAACGGCGTGATCCAGGCTGGAAGTGCCATCGGCGACATCACCCTTCCGAACCAGGCCGTGTCCCCGGCGGAAGCGACCACGAAGGCAACCATCACGGGAAACCTGCCGATCGACGCCGCAACCGGAACCGTGCTCTCCCGCGACGCCACCGCGTACGACGCGAACGGCAACACGCGCAAGCTGACCGTGACTTTCACTCGCACGGCCTCAGGATGGGACGCCTCGGCGGACGACGGAAGCGCGACCCCCGGCACCAGCTCGCTGGCCTACACCAACGGCGTCCTCAGCTCGGGTGGCAACATCACGGTGAACGGAATCGCCGTCGACATGACAGCGACCACCGGATTCGCCGGACTGACGACGGTCGCCGCCACGAGCGACGGCCGCGCGGCCGGCACGCTCCAGAGCTTCACCATGTCGCCGGACGGTACCCTCATCGGCTCATTCAGCAACGGGGCATCCCAGTCCATCGGTCGTATCGCGCTTGCCACCTTCGTGAACCCCGGTGGCCTGGCGAAGGCGGGATCGTCCTCTTATACCTCCACCTTCAACTCGGGCGCCGCGCAGCTCGGAACCGCGGGCCAGGCCGGATACGGGACGCTGACCAGTGGCGCCCTGGAGATGTCGAACGTCGACCTGTCCCAGGAATTCACCAACCTGATCGTCGCGCAGCGTGGTTTCCAGGCCAACGCGAGAATCATCACCACCTCCGACCAGGTACTCCAGGAGCTCACCAACCTCAAGCAGTAATGGGAAGTGCTGCTCCCGACGGCCGTCCCCGCGCCTAACGAATTCGCAGGGGCGGCCGATAGTCGTGGTTGGACAGCTCAGGATGAGCAGGTCTTCAACCACCAGGGATGGGCTCATGATTGTTGTCACGCGGCTGAACGACACCCAGTTCGCCGTCAACCCCGACCTCATCGAGCGCATCCACGCCAATCCGGACACCACCCTGGTCATGGTCGACGGCGCCAAGTACATCGTCACCGAATCCCTGAGCGAGATCATCGAGCGCATCGCCCAATACCGGGCCCGCGTTGTCGCCCTCGCCCAGACCCTCTCCGCGTCGAACCTGCCCCAGCCCGGCTGGCAGCTCGGCCTGCTCACCCCATCCGATCCTGCCGACAACCCGAACGGCGAACCAGGCATCACCCTGCCGCTGCGCCCGAGGAAATAGACAATGGATCCCGCAACACTCATTGGAATCGTGGTCGCTTTCGGCGCCCTGATAGCGATGCTGACGATCGAGGGCAGCAACGTCACCGCGATCCTGCTCCCCGCACCGATGGTCCTGGTCTTCTTCGCCACCATCGCCGTCGGGATCGCAGGCGGAACGATCAAAGACCTCATCATGGCCCTCAAGGCGATCCCAGGCGCGTTCAAGGGCAAGACGACCCATCCGCAGGAGATCATCGACCGGGTGGTATCCCTCGCCGAGAAGGCGAGAAGCGAGGGACTCCTCTCGCTCGAGCAGGAGGCGGATGACGTGGAGGACCCGTTCCTGCGACGGGCGCTGCAGAACATCGCGGACGGCACGGACGGCGAAGATCTGCGAATTCTGCTCGAAGACGAGATCGAGACGAGCGCCAAGTCTGGACGCACGGCCGCGAGGTTCTTCACCAGCATGGGTGGGTACGCCCCGACCATCGGCATCATCGGCACGGTCGTCTCGCTGACCCACGTACTCGAAAACCTCAGCACTCCCGCGACTCTCGGACCGATGATCGCCAGTGCGTTCGTCGCCACCCTCTGGGGCCTCCTCTCCGCAAACTTTCTCTGGCTGCCGATCGGCGCCCGGCTCAAACGCCTGACCGACCTGGAAGTCGAAAGGATGAGCCTCCTGATGGAGGGCGTCCTGGCCGTCCAGGCCGGCAGCCAGCCCCGTCTGCTGGGCGAGCGTTTGCGTGCCATGGTGCCCGCGAGCGCTCTCTCGGCAGCGGCATGAGTCTCCGGCCGCGCCGACGCCGCAAGGGAGGCGAAGAGGAGGAGCCGCACAACGAGGAGCGTTGGATGGCGTCGTACATGGACATGGTGACCGTCCTCATGTGCATGTTCATCGTCCTGTTTGCGATGTCCTCGGTCGACGTGAACAAGTTCAACCAGCTGCGCGCCTCGCTCGCCACCGGCTTCAGGACCACGACGACACAGACCACCGACGGCGACACCGGAAAGGGTACCGGTGCGGCCTCGCCGACGCCGACGGCCAGTTCGAAACCGACGGCACTGCAGCAGGCGACCACCGAAGTCCAGGATCTCATCGCTCTCCGCGAGAAGATGAAATTGAGCCTGCAGGCCTCCGGGCTCCAGAGCACTGTCAGCTTCAACCTGGATGCCCGCGGACTCACGGTGCGCCTGGTCGGTTCTGAGACCTTCTTCGCCTCCAACCGCACCGAGCTGACCTCGGTCGCGCTCGCGGTGCTGAATGCCATCGGTCCAGTCCTCGCAGGGGCCCCGTATTCTGTGTCGGTCGAGGGCCATGCCGACTCCCGCCAGGCCGTGTATCCCTATCCGACGAACTGGGAACTCTCATCCGGCCGCGCAACCACAGTGCTCCGCTACCTGGTCGAGACCAGCGGTTTCGCGCAGGACAAGATCGAGGCAGTCGGATTCGGGTCGGCCAGGCCGTTGACCCCAGGGACCGACCCAGCCTCCCTCTCCCTCAACCGGCGGGTGGACATTGTCGTCCTTTCCGACAAGGAAGACGCGGTGCGCGCACTCATTCCGCAGGCCGACCGCGCAATCGAAGGAGCCGCAGGCACCAACTGATCCGGGGACTCCCCTTACCTTTGCTATGCGCCAGCCGATAGTGGCTGGTGTGACGGTCCAGGAACAAGTGGTTATAGGCGTGCCCGCAAAGTCGGTCAGGTCGGTGGATGTCTATGACTTCCGCCGCCCGACCACCCTTGCGCGCGAGCACTCCAGGGTGCTTGAGCTCGCCTTCGAGACGTTCGCCCGCCAGTGGGGCACCCAGCTGACCGCGAAGGTTCGGGTCGTCTCCCAGGTCACCTGCGAGCAAGTCCTCATGGTGACCTACGACGAGTACGCGTCGTCGCTGCCGTCGTCGACCGCGATGGTGCTCTGCCGACTGGAGAGCTTTGCGGCGAAGGCCGTGCTCCAGCTGCCAATCTCCACCGCGCTCGGTTGGATCAGTTACATGCTCGGCGGACACGGCGGCGTACCCGAGACCGACCGCAAATTCACCCACGTCGAGCAGGCACTCGTCCGTCGGATCATGGATGACGCGCTCGAAGACCTGCGCTACTCCCTCGGCACGCTTCTCGTCAGCCCGATCAAGGTCGACACCTTCCAGTACAACTCCCAATTCGCCCAAGCCGCCGCGACCACCGACCTGATGATCGTCGCCACCTTCGAGATTCGGATCGGGGAGTGGGCGTCGGAGGCGACCGTCGCAATCCCGGCCGAGGCCCTGCTCCCGCAGATGGGCGACTCGAACCCGACGGCGACCGCGGCCGGCGCGAGGGGCCTGATGGAGGCACAGCTCAGCTGGGCACCGGTCGAGCTGGCCCTGCGGCTGGCCACCACGACCGTGAAGCCGAATGCCGTGCTGAATCTCGCGGTCGGTGACGTCCTGTCCATCCCCCATTCCCAGCACAAACCGCTCGAACTGGCGATCGATGGCCAGCTCATGGGACACGCCGCGGTGGGCGCCAACGGTGCCCGCCTCGCCTGCGTCGTAGTCAGCACAGAGTCCTAAGCAACACAGAGTCCTCAGCACAACCCCTCAAACCACACAGTCCAGCACCGGCCACAAGGAGCACCCAGTGAACAAGTCAACAACAGCCCAGCAGGCCGAGGCCGCCGAAGCGCTGGCCCTCCACCTGCCGAGCTCTGGCATCCTGGTCGCCACCCTGCGACCCGGCGCCGGCGTTCCGATCGCTGCCGCACCGGCTGTCGCCGCATCCTTCGTCGGCGTGACCGCCGCCGACGTCGCCGTGATCCTGAACGACGCTGCCGAGCTGGCGAAAGCTGCCGGGACCGACACGTCCATCCTCTCCGTCATCGACCTGCTCAGGCCTGCACTGGAGGCAGCGACCGCCGTCCTCGGTGTCGGCGTCCTCGGTGACGCCCACCTGGAGGAGTCCGCATCGCTCTTCTCGGCCGATGACGCGGCAGTTTTCGAACTCACCTCCGATGGCGCCCCGGCCGGATGGTTCGCCATCCGCCTGCGCGACGGCGGAACGGTTGGGCACGTGACGCACATCAGCGACCGGACGGTCGCGGGGAAACTCGGTCGGATCAACAATGTCGAAATGGCGCTGACGGTCGAGATCGGTCGCACCAGGATGTCGGTTCGGGATGTGCTCAGCCTCGAGCCTGGCGCTGTCATCGAACTCGACCGCTCGGCGGGGGCCCCGGCCGACGTGCTGCTGAACGGTCGCCTCATCGCGCACGGTGAAATCGTCGTCGTCGACCAGGACTACGCGGTCCGCATCACCCAGATCCTCGATGTTGCCGAGGGTCTGAACTAGATGGATACGGTCATCACCGCGATCCGGGTCATCGTCTCCCTTGGCGTGGTGCTCGGACTCCTCTGGTTTCTCCAGCGTCGTCTCACCCGTGGCGCGAAGGCCAAGTCGTCGGGCAGCCCGGTCACGATCGTGGCCAAGCAGGCGATATCGCCGAAGGCATCCGTCGTGGTCATCGATGTCGAGGGGATGCGGCTGCTGCTCGGTGTCACCGAGCACGCGGTGAGCGTGCTGCAGTCCGGCGAAGCACCGCAGAAGCCCGCGAGCGCCGAGGTATTCGCCGACTCCCTCACGAAGGCCGCGAACGGCCAGCCTGCGACGGCCAGGAGCGCCGGCCTGCTCACCGACTTCGGGCTCGGCGGCAAGACCGGCCGTGGTGCTCTCGCCGGATCCATCCTCTCCCCCGACACCTGGAAACAGATGGCGTCAGCGTTCCGGCAGGGCCGGTGACCACGCTCGAGATCCGGTCGCACCACAGGGAGACCGTCCTGCGCTGGATCATCGCCATCGGCGTGTTCCTGGTCGCGACCGCCTTCCTGGTGCTGTACAACGCGCATTCCGCCCAGGCGGCTCCAAACCCTCCAACGCCGCCGGTCGCGCCGACTCCCCCCGCGGACATTCTCGGCGGCGGCGGCGTCAACCTCTCCATCAACGGGCCGAACGGCGCTCCGTCGAGCTCGATCATCACCCTCATCGGCATCACTCTGCTGTCGGTCGCGCCGGCCCTGCTGCTGATGATGACATCGTTCACCAAGATCTTCGTCGTGCTCGCGATGACCAGGAATGCGCTGTCGCTCCCCTCGATCCCGCCGAACCAGGTGCTTGCGGGACTCGCCCTGTTCCTGACCCTCTTCATCATGGGCCCGGTGTTCGTCGAGATGAACAACCACGGCATCCAGCCCTACCTGCACGGCACGATCTCCTTCGACGACGCCGTCACCGCCGTCTCCGCGCCGCTTCGCACCTTCATGGTCGCCCACACCAGGCAGGAAGACCTGGCGCTGATGACCAGGGCAGCGGACAAAGCCAATCCGGCCAGCCCCGACTCCGTTCCGATGCTGACGCTCATCCCGGCGTTCATGATCTCTGAACTGCGGGCGGCGTTCATCATCGGATTCGTCATCTTCATCCCGTTCCTGGTGATCGACCTGGTCGTCTCGGCTGCGCTCATGTCCATGGGCATGATGATGCTTCCGCCGGTGATGATCTCGCTCCCGTTCAAGATCCTGCTGTTCATCCTGGTGGACGGATGGGGACTCATCATCACCTCGCTGGTCAACAGTTATCGAGGTGGCTGATGAACTCCAGTGCCGTTCTCGACATCGCTATGCGCGGGGTTCTCATCGCGGCAGAACTCGCCGCACCCATCCTGATCACCTCCCTCGTCGTGGGATTCGCGATCTCGCTCCTGCAGTCGATCACGCAGATCCAGGAGGTGACGCTCTCCTTCGTGCCGAAGGCCATTGCCGTCAGCATCGCGCTGATCGTCTGTGGCAACTGGATGATCTCCGAAATGGTCTCGTTCACTCAGAGCCTGTTCGCGATGATCCCATCCCTCTTGACTGGGGGCTGATCGTGAATATCCCCATCGACCTGAACTGGATCGAAGCGGTCATGCTGGCGAGCGTTCGCTTCACGACGTTCATCTTCATCGCCCCTCCGTTCTCCTACAACGCGATTCCGGCCCAGATCAAGGTGATGCTGTCGATCGGGCTCGCCATCGCCGTCTCCCCGCGGATCACGCAGAACTACCATTCCCTTGACACCGCCGGCTTCCTCGGTGCGCTCGTCCTCGAAATCCTGGTCGGCGCCGCCCTCGGTTTCCTCGTGATGGTGGTCTTCTCGGCGATGCAGTCCGCGGGAAATCTCATTGATATGTTCGGCGGTTTCCAGTTGGCGCAAGCCTTCGACCCGCAGGCGATGGTCAACGGCGCCCAGTTCACCCGGCTGTTCCAGATGGTCACCGTCGCGCTGATGTTCACCTCCGGCGCCTACCAGCTCGTGCTCGGCGGGCTCACCCGCAGCTTCACCGCACTTCCCATCGGCGGTGGCCTCGACCTGGCCGCGCCCGCGGATGCGATGATCAAGGCGACCACCCAGATGTTCCTGGCGTCTGTGCAGATCGCCGGCCCACTGATCGTCGTGCTGTTCCTCGCCGACGCTGGACTCGGCCTGCTCACGAGAGTCGCCCCCGCGCTCCAGGCCTTCTCGATGGGCTTTCCGCTCAAGATCCTGCTGACGCTGACCCTTGTCGTCGTCGTCTTCGTCGCGCTCCCGCAGATCGTGGAATCGCTCACGAGCCAGGCCGTCAGCCTGCTGATCGGGGTGAGCTAGTTGTCCGATTCGCAGGAGCGCACAGAGCGCGCGACCCCCAAGCGCATGAAAGAGGTGCGATCGAAGGGCCAGCTGGCGAAGTCGCAGGATGTGACCGCCTGGCTGGGTGTCGGCGCCGCGGCCATGATGATTCCCGCCACGATCGCCGCCGGAACGCAGGCCGCGACCAGCCAGCTGATGAGCGTCGGGGCGGCCATCGCCAATCCGAGCGCGCAGAACGCGCAGCAGATGCTCGGCGAGGGAATGGCGTCGATTCTCGCGACCGCCGGACCGATGCTCGGCGTTGTCGCCGTCGTCATCCTGGTCGGAGCGGCGGCCCAGGGCGGCATCCATTTCAAACAACTGGCACCGAAATTCGAGCAGTTCAACCTGCTGAACGGTGTGAAGAACACCTTCGGAACGCAGGCGCTCTGGGGTGGGGTCAAGGCTCTCACCAAGACGCTCGTGGTCGGAATCGTGCTGTTCATGGTGGTCAAGGGCATGATGCCGACCCTCATGGAGGCCGGCGGTCTTCCCATCTCGTCGCTGCTCACAGCGGCCGGAGGAGGCGCGACGGCGCTGCTGCAATACGCGGTCGTCGCGGGCCTCGGCCTCGCGGCCCTCGACGTCTTCGTCGTGATGCGCAGGAACCTCAAGAAGACCAGGATGAGCAAGAAAGAGGTCAGGGACGAAGCGAAGAGCTCCGAGGGCGACCCGCTGATCCGTTCCCAACGCCGTTCCCGGCAGCTCGCGATGAGCCGCAATCGGATGATGAGCGCGGTGGCGACAGCGGACGTCGTGATGGTGAACCCCATCCATGTCGCGGTCGCACTGAAGTACGAGCCGGGTAAGTCCGCTCCCCGCGTCGTCGCGAAGGGCCAGGGAACCGTCGCAGCGCGCATTCGCGAGCGGGCGGAAGCGGAGGGTGTCCCGATGGTGCGCGACGTGCCGTTGGCTCGCGCGCTCCACGCCGCCTGTGAACTCGGCCAGGAGATTCCGACCGAGCTGTACGACGCGGTCGCCAAAGTGCTCGCCTTCGTGATGGCCCTGAACGCCAGGGGCGCAGCCAAGGGGATGCACACCATCCTGCCGACGCCGCCGGCTCGTGCCGCGTCATCCACACCATCAACATCATCAGCCGCGTGAATCCTGGAGATCAGAAATGAAACGCAATCTAACCCTGCTCGCGGTGCCGGTCGGCGTCGTCGGCATCATCCTGCTGCTGGTCGTGCCCATCCCGGCCTGGCTGCTGGACTTCCTGATCATCATCAACATCCTGTTCGCCCTCACCATCCTGCTCACCAGCATGTTCGTGAGGAAGCCGCTGGACTTCTCGGTCTTCCCGTCGCTTCTGCTGGTCGCGACGCTGTTCCGGCTCGGGCTCAACGTTGCATCCACCCGACTGGTGCTCGGTGACGGCTACGCGGGAGACGTCATCGCTGCGTTCGGAAACGTCGCCGTCGGCGGTTCGCTCATCATCGGCGCTGTCATCTTCCTGATTCTCGTCGTCATCCAATTCGTCGTCGTCACGAAGGGTGCCGAGCGGGTCGCAGAGGTCGGCGCACGATTCACCCTCGACGCGATGCCCGGCAAGCAGATGGCGATCGACGCGGACCTGAACTCCGGCCTGATCACCGACATGGAGGCGCGCAAGCGGCGGGCGGATGTCTCGGCCGAGGCCGACTTCTACGGCGCAATGGACGGTGCGTCGAAGTTCGTCAAGGGTGACGCGATCGCCGGCATGGTCATCATCATCATCAATATCGTCGGCGGGATCGCGGTCGGGATGTTACAGCGAGGGCTGAGCATCACCGATGCGCTCAGCCACTACACGCTGCTGACCATCGGCGACGGCCTGGTAACGCAGATCCCGGCACTGCTGATGGCGGTCTCCACCGGCATGATCGTCACGAGGTCCAGCGTCGAATCCGACCTCGGCTCGACCGCGGCACAGCAGCTGACCCAGTCCAGGGTCGCGCTCATGATCGCCGGCGGCGCCGCCATCGTGATGGCACTGATCCCCGGGATGCCGAAGATTCCGTTCATCCTGGTCGGTGCCGCCCTCATCTTCTCGTCCCAACGGATCAAGGGCAGGGAGAAGGCGAAGCTCATCGCAGACGAACTGGCCGCGGCGGCGGAGAAGCCGGTGGTATCCGAGTCGACGGACGAACTGATCGAGGAGATGCGGGTGCACGCGCTCGAGATCCAGCTGGCACCCGACCTCGTCGACATCGTCTCGGGGTCATCGGACGACCTGCTGGCCAGGGTCCGGGCGCTGCGGCGCAAGATCGCCATGGAACTCGGCATCGTCGTGCCACCCGTTCGCACCAGGGACAGCGTCGATCTGCCGTCGAGCACCTATGTCATCCGGATTGCCGGGGTCGAGGCCGGCCGAGGTCTCGCACCGAGCGGCAAGGTGCTCGCCCTCGGCGACGGACTGGACGGATTGCCAGGCGTCGCCACCGTCGAGCCGGTGTTCGGCCTGGCCGGAAAATGGGTGCCGACGGAGATGCGCCACAGCGCGGAGCTCACCGGAGCGACCGTCATCGACCGGGTATCCGTCCTCGTCACCCACCTCTCGTCCCTCATCTCCAGCAATGCCGCCCGGCTGCTCACCCGCGAGGATGTGCGGGTCCTGACCGAGGGGGTCAAGCAGGTCAACCCGGCCGCCGTCGACGAACTGGTCCCGAACCTGCTCAGCCTCGCGGATGTGCAGCGGGTGCTGCAGGGGCTGCTGGCCGAGCAGGTTTCGATCAACGACCTCCCCCGCATCTACGAGGCGCTGTCGCTTCGGGCGAAGATATCGAGCGACCCTGAGGGGCTGATCGAGGCCGCGCGTCTCGCCCTCGGCCCCGCAGTCACCGCCAAGTACATCGATGGAACCGTGCTGCGGGTCATCATGATCGACCCGATGGTCGAGCAGTCGATGCTCGAGGGCATGCGGCCGTCCGAGGTCGGCAGCCAGATCCTCCTCGACCAGAACACCATCGAGGCCCTACTCGCCTCCGTGAAGGAATCGGTTTCCGCTATCGAGGCGACCGGGCGGGCAGCCGTGCTGGTTTGCGCGCCGGCGTTGCGTCCGGCCATCCATCGCCTGGTGTCCGCCCAGTCCAGCGGCCTGCCCGTGTTGTCGTACCAGGAAGTGACGGCGGGCAACGCCGATATCGAGACCGTGGGAGTGGTTCGTGCCGCGATTACTGCAGCTTGACGGAACATCGCTCGAGGAGTTGAAGGCGAGAGTTCTCGCCGAACACGGCTCCCGGGCCAGGGTCATCTCGGTGGAGACGGTCACGAGGGGCGGCATCGGCGGCTTCTTCGGCAGCCGCCACTACGAGGTGACCGTGGAGCTCCCCGACCTTCCGTCACCGACCCAATTGCGGGACGCCCATCACCTCGACGTCCCGACCAGGATCGGCATCGCCTCCCTCCTTGAGGACGCGGACGTCCAGGAGGCGATCGTCTACAACCAGGTGAGCAGCGGATTCCCGGTCTCCACATCGTCGCGCGAGTTCGCCAACATCATGGACCAGCTGGAATCCGCCACCATCCCCACCCCGGTCGGTGCACGGCCACCTCTGCCGAGCCCCCCGCTGTTGTCCGCGCCGGGAGACCTGGTCGCGATCGTCGGTATCGGCGACGGACCGCTCACCGTCGCGACCACCATGGCCTCGATCGCCGGGATGGCAGAGGTCACCGTCGCTGGTTCGCTCGGCGCCCCCGGCCTGTCCAGAGTCGACAGCAGACGAGCCGCAATGGTTACCAGGGCGCACGGCGTGGAGCGCGGGGAGCCGGTGTTCCTCGCGTTCGGACTCACCGGCGTCGGTGAGGATGCCGCTACGGAGGCCTACGAGCTGGCCGCGTTGCATCCGGATCAGGTCTGGGCGGTGGTCGACGCCACCCGCAAGCCGGAGGACACCGCACACTGGGTCGAGGAGCTCGCCGCGGTTGTGGCACTCGACGCCGTGGCCGGCACGAACCACGACAACACCCTGTCGCCCGAGACCATCAACGAGCTCGGCCTGCCCGCGACCTGGGCATACAACGGTTAGGTAGGCTGGCGAGATGTTGGTATTGACGCGGAGGGCCGGGGAGCGGGTGCTCATCGGGGACGACATCGTCATCACAATCCTCGACACGAAGGGAGATGGCATCCGTATCGGCATCGAAGCCCCGCGCGGTGTGAACATCCAGCGGGACGAGATCGTGCGCGCCGTCAGCGAGGCGAATGTCGCGGCGACGCAGGCGAATCCCGACGCGGAGAACCGCATCAAGGCCGCGCTCGGGCTGGTTCCACCGACTGCTCCGGCCGCTGTTCCTGCCGCGGACTAGATCGGTTCTACGAGCTCCGCCCCGTTGTTCTTGACGCTGTTGACGGCCTTGGACACCGGAAAGAACTCCAGGTCATTCGCGACCTCGAGCGATGAGCGATCCACCAGGGCCAGCAACTCGTCCGTGTCGAGGTGGCCGCCGAGCCAGTCGTCGAAGTTGTCGGGGGCGAGCATCGCCGGCATCCGATCATGCACCTCGCCCGGCGCGACGTGCGCATCGAGGGTGATGATTGCCATCGACAGCCGCCAGCGATGCGGATCGTCCCGGTCTTTGGTCTTGTCCGCCCATGGACGGATGATGCCGGCCATCGCCAGGTCGGCGCCCGGATTGCGGATGAAATAGGGCTGCTTGGCGCCATCCTGCAGCTGCCATTCGTAATAGCCGAGGGCCGGAACGATGCACCGGTGCGACTCGAACGGCCCGCGGAACAGCCCGTTGGTCACGACCGTCTCGATGCGGGCGTTGATGATCGGCTTGCCGCCGCCGAAGGTCGGGGACGACGGAGGGACAGCACCCCAGCGCACCGTGATCAGCTCGCGGCGGCCGTCGTGTTCGCGCACTACAGGCACCTGGTCGGTCGGGGCGACGTTCCAGGACGGGGTCCAGTCTTCTGCATCCTGCCCGGTGACCGCCATGAACTCGACGATCAGGTCGTCTGTCTCCTTGTCCATCGCGAAGCGTCCGCACATGCCATCAGGGTACGCGCGACCGGCGATAGCGTCGATCGTCAGGCGTCGCTCGGCCAGATCAATGTGCGTTGAGTCCGGTCCTGAGATCGCCATACAGACAACCGCTGGCACATAGGGCGATTCCCTTGTCCGCGCAACCTCGATCAGATACCGTTTATCAATAACATTGATAAACGATATGGGGAGTCATGACCATCGTGGAAACAGCGCCAAAGCAAGGACGGTTGGCACGCGCGTCCGCAGTTCTCATAGCGGTGATCGCCGTTCTGGTTGCGCTCGACGACCTGGTACACGGGATCACCGTGTCTAC
>JAODMG010000116.1 GCA_025464895.1 Microbacteriaceae bacterium
GTCCTCGATACCCACCGGAGTGGAGTGCTCCGCTGTCTCTACTCCGGCGACATCCTTCCAGGACGCGAGGAGTTCGGATTGGGCAAGCGGCGAATTCCAGCCGAGCCTCGCGGTGAGTGCGTCGACGACCGATCCGAGGCCTTCCGGATCCCGTCCTCCACCGAACGGCGACGTCGACCCTGGTTCGCGCTTGCTCCTCTTGCGCGCGTCGGACGAACGAGAGGAGCCGTCCCCGAACACCTGGCGGAAGCGAAGATAGACGCCAGTCGACTCCGACTGGCCCTGGTCGTCCTTGTCTGTCATTGTTCTGGCTCCAGGATGACGCCGGCGGCGATTCTCACCGTGTGCGAACGGAGCTCACCCGGTACGTCGTTCAACACGGCGGCGGTGATAAGCACTTGTTCGAAGTCTCGCACGGCGCTAGCGAGCCGCGCCCTCCTGGATTCATCGAGTTCGGCGAAGACGTCGTCGAGGATCAGCACCGGATCCCCCGCGGATGACTCGCGGCGCAGCAACTGCGCGGCCGCGAGTTTCAGCGCCAGCGCGAAAGACCAGGATTCGCCATGACTCGCGTATCCCCTGGCTGGCATTCCATTGAGTTCGAGCACCAGGTCGTCCCGGTGCGGTCCGACCAGCGTCATGCCCCGATCGAGTTCGCTCCGACGAAGCCGGCCGATGGCCGAGCGAAAGCCCGCCGCGGCATCCTCGATACTCACTGGCTCATTGCCCATTCTGGTTCGCTGCACCGCGCCGGAATCGTCGTCCGCCGCGGCATCCGGATCGTCAACGGTGAGATAGGTCGACAGGCTGGCCCGATGATCGGCCCCGGCGACCGCCTCGTATGAACCGGTGACGTCGGGCAACAACCGCGCCACCAGGCCGGTGCGCGCAGAGACGAGTTCAGCGCCGAGCGCCACCAACCTGTCGTCCCAGATGTCGAGGGTGCTCAACTGTTCCCCGCGAACCCCCGAAGTCCTGGCCGACTTCAGCAGGGTGTTGCGCTGCTTCAGCACCCGCTCGTAGTCGGAGATGATTCCGGAAAACCGTGGAGAGAGCAGAACCAGCAGCTCGTCGAGGAACCGTCGTCGTCCAGACGGCTCTCCCCTGATCAACGCGAGATCCTCCGGGGCGAATAGAACACTGGAGAAGTACCTCGGAAGTTCACGGGTTTTGATCACCGATCGGTTGATCTGCGCTCGGTTGGCGCCAGAACGGTTGATCTGCACCTCCGCGAGAATCTGTCGGTCGTCGTGCTCGAGCCTGGCTCGAACGATTGCCGCGTCGGTACCCTGGCGGATCATCGCGTGATCGCTGGAGACCCGATGGGAACCGAGTGTGCTCAGGTAGCCGAGCGATTCCACCAGATTTGTCTTGCCTTGACCGTTACTGCCGACGAACAGATTGGGTCCGCGCCCGAGAGACACTTCCGCGCGTTCATAGTTGCGAAAATCGGTGAGGCTCAGGTGGGTGACGATCACGCGGTCACGAGATCAGTCGACAGCTTTGACCGAGTGTCCACCGAACTGGTTACGCAGCGCGGCAACCGCCTTCATCGCGGGAGAACCCTCCGGCTGGCGCGACACGAACCTGGCGAAGATCGACGCGCTGATCGTCGGAACAGGAACGGCGTTGGCGAGAGCCTCTTCGATGGTCCACCGTCCCTCCCCTGAATCCTCGACATATCCGGCGATGTCCTTGAATTCCGGGTCCTCTTCCAGGGCACGGACGAGGAGTTCGAGAAGCCAGGATCGCACGACAGTGCCGCGCTGCCAGGCCTTGAACGTTCCGGTGACGTCCTTGATGATGTCTTCGCGCTTGTCGAGAAGTTCATACCCCTCGGCATAGGCCTGCATGAGGGCGTATTCGATTCCGTTATGCACCATCTTGGCGTAGTGCCCCGCGCCGATTTCGCCGACGTGGACGAATCCCTCGTCGCGTGGACCTTCCGGGCGCAGTGCGTCGAAGATCGGCATCGCGAGCTCGATGTTGTCCTTCTTGCCTCCGACCATCAGTCCGTAGCCGTTCTTCAGGCCCCAGACACCACCGGATACGCCGGCGTCGATGTATTCGATTCCCTTTTCGGACGCAAGAGCGGCGTGCTTGAAGTCCTCGGTGAAGCGGGAGTTGCCACCGTCGATGATGATGTCACCTGGATCGAGCGCTGCGATGAGTTCTGTCACCACTGCCGTGGTGATCTCACCGGAAGGAACCATCACCCAGACGATTCGTGGAGCCGGAAGAGCCGCGGCAAGATCGATGAGCGTTGCGACATCCGTCACCGCGGGGTTTCGGTCGAAACCGGTGACCTCGATGTCATGCTCGCGAAGCCGCGCGCGCATGTTGTTTCCCATTTTTCCAAGGCCAACGAGACCAATGTGCATGACGTTCCTTAGTTGCTTTTGATTCTTTTCATTGCGGCTGCGTTTCGGCCCGATCGGCGTCGATCAGCGGAGAAGAAGGTTCGGCTGAAGTAGGTATTTGTAGTTGTCGGCACCAGGCTGGTCCTTGGAAGACTGGCTCGTGATCAGTACGGGTCCCGGCTTGTTCGGGTTCTCGGTCTTGGTGAAGGAGATCCGCACGAATTCGGAATGAACCGCACTCAAACCGTCAAGAAGGAACTGGGGCTTCAATGACACAACCGTGTCCCCGCCGCTCAGGTGTGCATCGATGGTCTCCGACGCTTGCGCCTGCTCAGAACCGATTGCTTCGAGAGTAACCCCGTCGATGGTGAAGGTGAAACGAAGCGCCGCTTCTCGCTCCAACACGAGCGAGACACGCCGAACGGCTTCGATGAGCTCGGCGGTGTTGATAACCGCGTAGTTGTCGACTGTTTCTGGGAACAATCTCTTGACCGGCGGGAAATTCCCCTTGATCAACAGGGAGGTCACGGTCTTTTTGTCCGCCCGAAAAGCAATCAGCTCACGATCGTCGGAGTTGGTGATGGCAACCGAGATCGTGCCACTGTGACCGAATGTCTTTCCGATCTCCTGCAGGGTGCGCGCGGGAACAAGTGCGGTGAGAGTCTCGGTGAGTGGCTTGTCGCCGGAGTCCCACTCGATTTCCCTGACGGCGACGCGATAGCGGTCGGTCGCAACCAGGCTAAGGCTGTTTTCGGTCACCTCGAGCTGGACGCCAGTGATCACCGGAGTGACATCATCCCGGGATGCGGCGACCGCTACCTGCGCGATGGCGGTTGAGAATGCCTCGGCAGGCAAGAGTCCCGATTGCTCGCTGACCTGGGGCAGTGTCGGATATTCCTCGACAGGCATGCTCAGCAGAGTGAACTTGGCCGGCCCGCAGACGACATTGATTCTGGCGTCCTCTGAACTGAACTGCACAGGGGCGTTTGGCAGCCTGCTGGCGATGTCGGCGAGAAGACGTCCGGAGACCAGGATGCGCCCTGGTTCCTCGATCTCCGCAGCGATCTCCGTCTGGGCAGAAACCTCGTAGTCGAACGAGGAAAGGGTGAGCCCACTTTCGGTCGTCTCGATGAGCACACCGCTGAGGATGGGCAAGGTAGTTCGTTGGGGCAGAAGTTTTACAGCAAAGGAGACGGCTTCGCTGAAGACGTCACGATTCACTTGAAACTTCATGATCACCCCTTACACGCTCGTGTTGGCCTGGGAGGTTAATACTGGCACAGCCGGTGCGACTCGAAGCCCAGAGGTTATCTCTCCCAATCAAATCTAATTAAAGGATTAATACTCTTAACCGCTGTGGGATCTGTGGATAACGTCGTGGTGGTGAGGCCGCAGCGGGAAACTACACGCGTGCAACTTGTGTAATCGGTGGGGGAAGATCGTGCGCAACGGAGGCTTGCGGGGAATTGTTGGCATTCACTTTCCACAGGCTGGCGGGTTCTCACCACAGCAATGTCGGGATTATCCACGGTTATCCACAGGCAATCCCACAGGGCTCATCAACCCGCGGGTTTCTCAGATCTTGTTGAAGCGATGGTTCTGTTTGATCCGGCTGGTGAGTTCCGTCACCTGGTTGTAGATCGAGCGACGCTCTTTCATCAGCTCGGTGATCTTCTTGTTCGCGTACATCACTGTCGTGTGATCGCGGTTACCGAAGAGCTGTCCGATCTTTGGTAGGGAGAGATTGGTCATTTCCCGGCAGAGGTACATGGCGATCTGTCGCGCGGTAGCCACTGCTTGTGAGCGGGAGGATCCGTACAGGTCATCGACGGTGAGCTTGAAGTACTCGGCGGTGTGATTGATGATGTCGACCGGAGCGATGACATTGTCGTCATCGAGGGTGATCAGGTCCTTCAGGACGGTCTGTACCAGCGCAAGATCGACCGGGGTTCTGTTGAGGCTCGCAAAGGCGGTGACCCTGATGAGGGTTCCTTCGAGTTCTCGGATGTTGGACGAGACCTTTGTCGCCATGTACTCGAGGATCTCGGCACTCACCTGGAGTTTTTCGCTCTGGGCCTTCTTACGGAGAATCGCGATCCGGGTTTCGAGGTCTGGGGCCTGGACATCCGTGATGAGTCCCCACTCGAACCGCGACCGCATCCGATCTTCGAAGCCGGTGAGCGCCTTTGGCGGGAGGTCACTCGTGATGACCACCTGTTTGTTGTGGTCGTGGAGCGTATTGAAGGTATGGAAGAAGGCTTCCTGCGTCTCTACAGCGCGCTGGAGGAATTGGATGTCGTCGATCAGGAGGATGTCGATTTCGCGATACCTGGCCTGAAACACCGAGGCACGATTGTTCGCGATCGAGTTGATGAAGTCGTTCGTGAATTCTTCTGAGCTCACATAGCGAACTCGGATCCCCGGATAGAGGCTCTCCGCGTAGTGACCGATCGCGTGCAGTAGATGGGTCTTGCCAAGGCCGGAGTCCCCATAGATGAAGAGCGGGTTGTATGCCTTGGCCGGTGCTTCCGCGACAGCGACCGCAGCGGCATGGGCGAAACGGTTGGAACCACCGATGACGAAGTTGTCGAAGTTGTATTTCGGGTTGAGTCGCGAGTCGGCACGCTTCGCACTGGAGGACGAGTCGATCGGCGTCGGTGCGACGGGCTGCTCTATATAGGCCTGGTCGTTCGCCTGGCTCGGGCTTTCGAGAGAATCGTGCGAAATTTCAGGATTGACCACGATGGCGAAGTTGCTCACCGGAACGTCATCGCCGAGGGCCGTGATCGCGTTCAGAAGCGGGAGACGGATGCGCTGTTCCAGCATCCCTCTGGTGAGGTCATTGGGTACCTCCAGATAGAGGGTCCCCGCCATTACTCCCTTGGGTTCCACTAAACTGAGGAAACCTTGAAGTTGAGGGGTTATCCGCTCGTCGTCGCGCAGGCTCCCGAGTACGGAATGCCAGATTCCCGGGGTTGGATCCGCTGGGTCGCTCATTGTTTCCTTCCCATGAATCGCCTAGTTACTCACAGGGTTATCCACCGACTGTGCAGTCACACCACCTTAGTTTGTATGGGTCTTCCGTTGGCAAGCTGGAGTTGCCCACATGTGGATAAGCTGGATCTCTTCAGGGCAGAGTTTGACCGCAGCGGGTTAAGCCCGTACTTTTAATCAGTTGACTTCTAGCCCCGGGGCTACCCTTCTACTTTCCTGGCCTTCACTGTTGGCCTTGCGGAGTTCCAACACGTGGAGATCGAATCATGAGCAAGAGAACATTCCAGCCGAACAACCGTCGCCGCGCGAAGGTCCACGGATTCAGGCTGCGTATGCGTACCCGTGCGGGCCGCGCCATCCTCGGCGCTCGTCGCCGCAAGGGACGCACCGAACTTTCCGCGTAATTCCCTCGCGGATAGCCACCGGATAGACAACTGGCTGTGCTGGCAAAAGCCAACCGACTGGTTCGGGCCAATGACTACCGCAACGCAGTGCGTCGCGGTAGTCATTTTAGTGCCGCGAACTCGGTGGTGTACATCGCACTACGCGATGATTCTTCGCCCGTTCGGTTCGGATTCATCGTCGCCAAGACGGTGGGCGGCGCAGTGATTCGCAACCGTGTGCGGCGTCGTTTGAAAGCGATCGGTTACGAGCTGATCACGCGGGTCGACCCGGGGACAGACGTAGTGATCAGGGCCTTGCCGGGGGCCGCAGAGACCTCCTGGGCTGTACTGCGGAATGAGATTCTTGGGCAAGTAACCAGGGGTGGGGCAAGGAAATGAGCCGGACGTTGACGTTCGCCCTTCTTATCCCGCGTAATCTGTGCGTTGTAATTCTGCGAATTTACCGGGCGGTTATATCGCCGATCTACGGTGATGTGTGCAGGTACTATCCCTCGTGTTCCGCCTATACGCTGCAGGCGATTCAGCAGTACGGCGTCGTGAGGGGCAGTTGGTTCGGGATTCGCCGAATTGCACGGTGTCATCCTTGGGCAGCCGGCGGTGTCGATGACGTACCGGTAAAGGTGAAGCAGAAGTACGCGGTGACGCGGTTTGGTTTTGTTGTAGCGAGTGGCCACGGAAAGGGCTGACCCGAAGCATGGACATTATTGGCACAGTACTTTGGCCCATTAAATGGGTCGTCGAGCTCTTGCTCGTTGCCTTCCACGAGCTATGGACATTCCTTGGGATGGACCCGAATGCCGGATTCACCTGGGTCTTGTCCATCGTTGGATTGGTGCTGGTCATCCGTGCTGCGCTCGTGCCGATCTTCGTCAGGCAGATCGTGGCCCAGCGACGCATGCTCGAGGTCGCTCCGCATCTGAAGAAGATCCAGGACAAGTACAAGGGCAAGAAGGACCAGTTCTCTCGCGAGGCAATGTCACGCGAGACAATGGCGCTCTACAAGAAGACCGGGACGAACCCCCTCAGTTCCTGTCTGCCGCTATTGATTCAGATGCCCATCTTCTTCAGCCTGTTCTCGGTGCTCAGTTCTGCGCAGAACTACGACAAGACTCATCAGGCAGGAGTGGGCCTGCTGACTGGTCCGCTGGCGAAATCGTTCGGCGAGTCATCCCTGTTCAACATTGCTCCGCTCAAGCTCGCCATCAGCACGGCCAACGGGAACGGCGCGGTCATTGTCATCGCGGTCGTGATGGTCATACTCATGACCGGGTCGCAGTTCATCACCCAGCTGCAGATCATGTCGAAGAACCAGTCGGCCGAGATGAAGGCCAGCCCGATGTTCAAGCAGCAGCGGGTGCTGCTCTACCTGTTGCCTTTGGTCTTTGCGTTCTCCGGTTTTACCTTCCCGCTCGGGGTGATGTTCTACTGGCTGGTGTCGAACTTCTGGACCATGGGGCAGCAGTTCCTCGTTATCCGGAATCTTCCGACGCCCGGTAGCGAGGCAGCGCTGGCACGTGAGGCGCGCCTGGCGAAAAAGGCGCAGCGTCGTGGCATCACGATCGTCGAGGACGAGAAGCAGCAGGATGCCGTCGAGGAGGCCAAGAAACCTCAGCGCCAGCAGCCGGTGAATCAAAAGAACCGCAAGAAGAAGCCAGGCGGCAAGAAGCAGTGAGTATCCCGCTCATTCCCCAGGACAAAGAAAGCAGTTTCGTGACAGACGCAACGCAGGACACCGAGACAACCGTTGATGAGCTCAACGGAGCCGGACACGATCTCGATGATCCCAAGACCGAGCGCTCGACGAGCCAGCTCGAAGAAGAGGGCGACATCGCCGCGGATTACATCGAGGAACTTCTCGACATAACGGATCTCGACGGCGACATTGACATCGATGCTCGAGACGGTCGGGCCTATCTCTCGGTCAATTCCAGCCAAGACAGCAACCTGCGTCTTCTCTCCAAGCCCGATACCGTCAACGCGCTTCAGGAATTGACGCGGATTGCCGTCCAGGCGAAGACCGGATCGTTCTCCCGACTCATTCTCGACGTTGGTGGGTCACGACAGGCTCGCGAGCTGGAACTGTCTGCTTTCGTTGATCACGCCGTGGAGAGGATCGAGGCCGGCGCGGCTTCTGCCGCCCTCCCCCCCATGTCGTCCTACGAGCGGAAGCTTGTGCACGACCTGGTTGCTGCTCGTGGCTTCTCTTCGGAATCCGAGGGTGAAGGCCGCGATCGCCACACCGTCATCAGTGCCGCATAGTTTCACGTGAAACATTGACCATCCCCAATCTCGAAATCGAGCCAGCAGTTGCTGGCTCGATTTTTGGTTCCCGGCTCGATCTAGCGCGAGCATTCACCGACGACCTCGCACGTCGAGGTGAGGAGCTTGGGCTCATCGGCCCACTCGAACTCCCCCGCCTGTGGTCCAGGCACATCCTGAATTCCGCGCTCGTCGCACCGCTGCTGAAGCCCGGCCGCGTCGGCGACATCGGGAGCGGCGCCGGTCTACCCGGGCTGGTCCTCGCGATTGCGCGACCGGACGTGACAATGATCCTGATCGAGCCGATGGAGCGTCGGGTCGACTGGTTGCGCCACGAGTCCAACGAGCTCGGTCTGGACAATGTCGAGGTTGTCCGTGCCAGGGCGGAAGACGCCAAGCTCAGTCCGTGGCTGGACCAAGCCACGGCCCGAGCGGTCAGCGCCTTGTCGAAACTCATTCCATTGACCGTTCCGCTGGTTCGGTCCGGGGGAGAATTGCTCTTCATGAAGGGCGCCAACGTTTCGGCCGAAGTCGAGTCCGCTGCCAAGGTGATTCGAAAGGCCCGGCTGACCGATATTGAGATTCTTACCCTCGGCGCTGGCGTGGTTCCCGAAGTCACCAGGGTCTTTCGGGCTACAGTGGACTAGTCGTTCGTAGAGACACTCCGATCCCCCAAACGCACTAGTTGGCAGGCCTAATTGCCATTAGAACCCCAGACAATGTTTGCGAAGCTCAGAGCTTCGCTGCAGCGCAAATCAAGAAGGTTTCACGTGAAACATCCGGATGAAGAATCCATCGAAGAGGCTTCGACCGCCTCGGTTGTAACAGCGGATCCTCCCCCGGTCGGCGAGTCGACTGTCACCATCGACGATTCAACTGGTTCGCCTGACGAATCAGAAGAGGGAGACGCTGAGTCTCCTGCGTCGTCGGCCGACAGCAGCGCGTCGCCGACGGATGAGACGGAATCGACGGCGGATGGTGCGGTCGAACCGTCGGATTCTGAGGGCGCACCGCGAGACGATGATGCCGAGTCCGCCGAGTCCGATGATGACGAGTCCGTATCCGAGACCGATCCGGGATCCGCAGCGAAGCCGGAGACAGAGACGGACGATCAGGACAGCGCAGACGATGATCCCGCGCAGGAGGCCGGAACCGAAGCAGTCGCTGCTGAAACTGACGGCGGCGACGATGCCGACGAGACTGGTGCCGACGAAACTGGTGCCGGCGAGGATACCGACGAGACTGATGCCGACAACACTGACGCCGACGAAACCGATGCCGATGCCGCAGTGGCGACGACAGCCGTAGAGGAGCAGACGGCCGTCGACGAGCCAGCCGATGAGCTGGTGGCCGATGCGCCGGTTGCGGTCATCTTCGATGACACCCCATTGGCCCGTGAGCTTTCCGAGATCACCCGCCGCCGGCAGGCCCTTGCTGCCGAGACCCTTCCGTTGCCGGACGCCACCCGTGTCTTCACCGTGGCGAATCAGAAGGGCGGTGTCGGCAAGACTACGTCCACCGTCAATCTCGCGGCCGCACTCGCTCGCAACGGCGCGCGGGTCCTGGTGATCGACCTCGATCCGCAGGGAAATGCGTCCACCGCGCTTGGCATCGAGCATCGGTCGGAGACGATCAGCGTCTACGACGTGATCATCAACGACGAGCCGATGAGCCACGTTGTGCAGAAGAGCCCGGAATTCGACGAGCTGTACTGCATTCCAGCAACGATCCACCTGGCCGGCGCAGAAATCGAGCTGGTTTCCCTTGTCGCACGGGAGCAGCGACTTCGCACGGCGCTGGATCTCTTCCTGGCGGAGTCGGAGGAAATGTTCCACTACGTGTTCATCGACTGCCCGCCGTCGCTCGGGCTGTTGACGATCAACGCGTTTGTCGCGGCGAAGGAGGTGCTTATTCCAATCCAGTGCGAGTACTACGCACTGGAGGGTCTCAGTCAACTGCTGAAAAACATCCAACTGATCGAGAGGCACCTCAATCCGGCCCTCTCGGTCTCGACGATCCTGCTCACCATGTACGACGGACGCACCAACCTGGCGAACCAGGTGGCCCAGGATGTTCGCGATCACTTTCCCGATCAGGTACTCGAGACTCTGATTCCCCGGTCCGTACGTATCTCTGAGGCTCCGAGCTACGGCCAGAGCGTCATCAGCTACGACGCGAATTCCCCTGGATCCTTGTCGTACCTCGAAGCGGCCGCGGAAATGGCTCGCAGGGGGGCTCCCAACTAATGGCTGGAGCAAAGCGGACCGGCCTCGGGAGAGGCATCGGCGCATTGATTCCGACGGATGTGGGTTCTCCGGAACGTCCGGTCGACGTCTTCTTCCCCACGACGAAGGCCAGCAGCGAAACGCTCGTCGCGGTGCCCGGGGCGCGACTCGCGAACCTCTCCCCCGATGACATCGTTCCGAACGCAGCCCAACCGCGAAAAGAGTTCGACCAGGAAGACCTGGATGAACTCGTCCATTCGATTCGTGAAATCGGCGTTCTGCAGCCGATCGTCGTCCGCCCCATCTCGGGTGCAGCCACCGGTCAACCCCAGTATGAGCTGGTCATGGGTGAGCGGCGCCTGCGCGCGAGCAAGATTCTCGGGCTGGCATCGATCCCCGCGGTGGTCAAGAACACCGCGGATGACGCGATGTTGCGAGATGCGTTGCTCGAAAACCTGCATCGCGCCAACCTGAACCCGCTGGAAGAGGCATCCGCCTACCAACAGCTCCTGGCTGATTTCGGGATAACCCAGGACCAGCTGGCCTCGAGGATCGGGCGCTCCAGGCCTCAAATCACGAACACGATCAGGCTGCTGAGGCTCCCGGAGTCCGTGCAGAAAAGGGTAGCTGCCGGAGTCTTGAGCGCCGGTCACGCCCGGGCGATCCTGTCGGCCGGCGACCTCTCAACGATGGAACGGCTGTCCGACAAGATCGTCAACGAAGACCTCTCGGTGCGCGCAGCAGAGGTCGCGGCCGGCCAGGTGACGACGAAGCCGGCCAAGGCGGCAAAACCGAGTGCGGGAAAACGCCAGGGTCAGCTGGACGAGATCGCAGAACGTCTTGGCGATCGGCTGAACACCAGGGTCAAGGTAAGCCTCGGCGCGAGCAAGGGCACGATCGTGATCGACTTCGCCACCGTTGCCGACCTCAATCGGATCCTCGCCGAGCTCAAGGAACCAGGCTTCAGCTAGCCTTTCTTTAGCTAGCACTCTCTTTCATGGCGGCCTCGGCGAGTGCGAGATACACCCAGCCGAGGTCGTGGCCCGCCGCCTCGAGGGCCTGCGGAAGAAGTGACGTCTCGGTGAGTCCCGGCAGCACGTTCGCCTCGAGGAACCACGGCGTTCCCGCCCCGTCCACGATCAGGTCGACCCGCGACAGGTGCCGGAGGCCGAGGGTTCGGTGCGCAAGGAGGGCGACCTCGGCGGCGCGAGCAGCAACTTCTGCGGTCAGTCGCGCGGGCGTGAAGAAGCGCGTCTCGCCCGCGTTGTAGCGGGCCTCGAAACTATAAACCCCTGATAGGGGCACGATTTCGACCGCGGGAAGTGCAACCGGACCGTCGCCGCTGTCGATGACACCGATGGCGATTTCGGTGCCGACGATCTTCTGCTCAATGAGCGCGACATCACAATAGGTGTACGCGTCGACCATCGCTCGCGGAAGGTCGTTTCGATCGTGCACCAGGTTCACTCCCTGGGCCGACCCGCCGCGAGCCGGCTTGACGACGAGAGGAACGGGCAGTTCCTCCGAAATAGACTCCAGGATACTGTTCGCGCCGAGTTCTCGAAACGCGTCCCTCGGCAGACTGATCGAGCGCGGCGTCGACACGCCCACCCGAGTGACCAGCGTCTTCGCGGTCGGCTTGTCCCAGGCCAGCCTGGCGGCATCGGCGCGCGAACCGACGTAGGGAATGTCGAGGAAGTCCAGGATGCCGCGGAGAGCGCCGTCTTCGCCGCTGGCGCCGTGCAGGGCCGGCCACACGACATCAGGCCGGCTCTCCACCAGATAGGCCAAAAGTGACGCGTCCGGATCGCGGAGGGTGACCTCCACTCCCTGTTCGGCGAGGCTGTCGGCCACCCGGCGACCGGAGCGGAGTGAAACGTCGCGCTCGTGCGAGATTCCCCCGGCCAGAACGAGAACGCGAGAAGGGGTGTTGGTCGTCATGGTGTTCCTAGCCCAGGTCTGATGGCGGGCCGCTGATGCCGTGTTCGGCGCGAATCGTCTGGAGCGGCGCGGTTTGCGCGAAGGTGTTGAGTAGTTCGAGTTCGCCATTGATCACGGTGGTCAGGCGGCGAACGCCTTCCCTGATGAACTCCGGTGTCGGGTAGCAGAAGGAGAGCCGGATGTTGTTGCGCCCGTTCCCGTCGGCATAGAAGGCCGTCCCTGGCGTGTAGGCGACCAGCTCTTTGACCGCGCGGGGCAGCATCGCCTTGGAATCGAGATGCTCCGGCAGGGTGAGCCAGATGTAGAAGCCGCCGTTTGGCACGGTCCAACTGAGCTGGGGGAGGTAGTCGCGCAGGGCGACGAGCATGGCGTCACGCCGCTCGCGGTAGACCCCGCGGAAGGTGTTGATCTGCCCCTTCCAGTCCGCGCTCTTCAGGTATTCGGCGATGACCAACTGGCTGAACGAGCTCGGTGAGAGCACTGCAGCCTCGTTGGCCAAGATGAGTTTTTCTCTAATGGCGTGCGGGGCGAGCGCCCATCCGGTCCGAAAACCCGGCGCGAGCGTCTTCGAGAACGTGCCGAGATACACAACGCCATCCTCCTCAACCGAGCGCATTGCGTGCGGCGGTGCCCCATCGAAGTAGAGAAGGCCGTACGGGTTGTCTTCGAGCACCAAAATGTTGTTCGCCCGGGCGATCTCGAGGATCTCGACGCGGCGCTCCCAGGTCAGGGTGACGCCGGCCGGGTTGCTGAAAGTGGGGACCGTGTAGAGGAACTTGATCTTCTTGCCGGCGGCCTTCAGCCTGGTAATGCTTTCGCGCAACGCCTGGGGGATCAGGCCGTGCTCATCCATCGCCACATGGCTGATCTCGGCCTGGAACGACTTGAAGACGACCAGGGCGGTGACATACGCAGGGCCCTCGGCCAGGACGACGTCGCCCGGATCGATGAACAGCTTTGTCATGAGCTCGAGGGCGTGCTGGGAACCGGTCGTGACGACGACGTCATCCACGCTGGCCCTGATCCCCTCAAGGGCCATCACCTCGAGGATGTGCTCGCGAAGGGCCGGAACGCCCTGCCCAGACCCATATTGGAGAGCCTGGGCCCCCTGGTCGCGCATGACACGCTCCATGGAACCGGTGACGAGGTCTGCGGGGAGCGCGGAGACGAAGGGCATCCCACCCGCCAGTGAAACCACTTCCGGGCGGGAGGCGACCGCGAACAGGGCGCGAACTTCGGAGGCGCTGAGGCCGGCCGAACGCTCGGCATAGTTGTCGTACCAGGGGTCGAGGTTCGTGCCTGCCGCTCCCTGTGGATGGCCGTGGGTTGTCATTGGTGTCCCGAGAGGCTTGGTGATGGGGTTTCCAGAATAAGGGGAATAACACAAAAGCCCGTCCACCGAGCGGTGGACGGGCTTTTCGTGCCGGTGAAGCGAGTGGCTGTCTACGCCAGGAACTCGGCGAGGTCGGACTCGAGTGCCGGCTTGGGCTTCGCGCCGAGAATGCTCTTGGCAACCTCTCCGCCCTTGAAGACCTTCATCATCGGGATCGAGGTGATCTGGTACTTGGCCGCGGTCTGCGGGTTGTCGTCGACGTTGAGCTTGACGATGGTGATCTTGTCCGGGTTCTCGGCACCGATCTGGTCGAGGATCGGGCTGACAGCGCGACAAGGGCCGCACCATTCTGCCCAGAAGTCGACGAGGATCGTCTTCTCTGAGTTCAGGACTTCGTCGGCAAAGGTGGCGTCGGTGACGTCAAGGGCCTGTGACATGGGTTTCTCTCTTTCGATGGACGGATAGTTAGGGGTGTCTTCGCGATGTCGACTGGTGTCGTTACACCGAGACGGCGGCCGGCTCGGCGGCCGCTGCGGCGTCGAGGACGTCTTTCGGGATCGACGCCAGGTAGTGCTCCGCGTCGAGGGCTGCAACGGTGCCGGATGCCGCGGCAGTGACGGCCTGGCGATAGCTCGGGTCGATGACATCTCCCGCCGCGAAAACACCGGGAAGGTTCGTGCGTGAGCTGCGGCCATCAACCTCGATCGTGCCGAGAGTGGTGATGTCCAGCTGGCCGTGCACGAGGTGGGTGCGTGGATCGGCACCGATCGCGATGAACAGGCCACTCAGGTCGAGGGTCGTCTCCGTGCCATCCACGGTGTCGCGCAGGCTGACTCCGGTCACCATTTCATCGCCGTAGATGTGCTCGACGGTCTTGTTGAAGATGAACTCGATCTTCGGGTTATCCAGGGCACGATCCTGCATCGTCTTGGACGCCCGCAGGGTCTCGTTGCGGTGAATGACGTAG
>JAODMG010000155.1 GCA_025464895.1 Microbacteriaceae bacterium
GCAAGGCGCTCTACGTCGGCATCTCCAACTACAGCCCGGAGCAGACCCTGGCCGCCCACAAGGCACTGGCCGAGCACAACGTGCACCTGCTCATCCACCAGCCCCGCTACAACATGTTCGACCGTCACATCGAGGACGGACTGTTCCCGGTGCTCGACCAGCTCGGTATGGGATCGATCGTGTTCTCGCCGCTCGCGCAGGGACTCCTGACCGATCGTTACCTCGCCGGAATCCCCTCGGATTCGCGGGTCGCCGAGGGCCGCTGGATGAACGCGGACAACATCAGCGAGACCTATCTCGACCGCACCAGGGCACTGGATGCCATTGCGAAGGATCGCGGACAGAGCCTCGCGCAGCTCGCGCTGACCTGGGTGCTCCGCCACTCACAGGTCACCTCGGCGCTGATCGGAGCCAGTAGTGTCGCCCAGCTCGAGAACAACATCGGCGCGCTGTCCGCGTCGCCGCTCACCGCGGAGGAGATCGCGGCCATCGAGCCGTATGCCGTGCACGGCACGGGTTCCCGCTAACCGCCGGTGGGGTATCTCTACGCCCTGCTTGCCGCTGTCCTGTTCGGTGCGAACGGGAGTGTCACCAAGGTACTCATCGAAGCGGGTCTCAGCCCGACCCAGGTGACGCTGGGCCGGGTGGTCAGCACGACGATCGTCTCCGGCGTCGTGCTGCTCTTCGTGAACCGCGGGGCGTTCAGGGTGTCGCACCGCCAATTGGTGATCCTTGCTGTTCTCGGGGTCACCGGAGTCGCCCTCCTGCAGTACAGCTACGCCGTCGCGGTGAGCCTCCTGCCGGTCGGCATCGCGCTGCTCCTCGAGTACACCGCCGTACTCATGGTCGCGCTGGTCGCGTTCTTCCTGTTCAAGGAGCAGGTGAAGGCACGACTGTGGGTTGCGATAGCCTGCGTGCTCGTCGGCCTCACCGTCGTCGCGCAGGTCTGGGCCGCGAAACTGAACCCGTTCGGCGTGCTGATGGCCCTGGTCGCAGCCGTCACGCTCACCATCTATTTCGTGGTCGGCGAACGAGAGGTGGGCAAGAGCTCTCCGCTCGGCGTCGCGTTCTGGACCATGGGGTTCGCCAGCATCTTCTGGCTCATCTTCGGGGACTGGTGGAAACTCGATCCGGCGATTCTCGGCACGTCGGTCTCGCTCAGCGGGAATCTCGGTGCGCTCTCGGTTCCGCTCTGGGTTCCGCTCATCTGGAACATGCTGCTCGGGTCGTTCGCCCCGTTCTTCCTCTCCCTGCTCGCGCTAAAACACCTCTCGGCGACCGCGGCCGGCATCGTGGCATCATCCGAGGTCATCTTCGCCTTCGCGATCGCCTGGCTCTGGCTCAGGGAGGGGCTGAATGCTGTGCAGCTCGCCGGTGCGGCCGTGGTGCTGCTCGGCATCATCCTCGCGCAGACGGCACGAGCGGACAAGGTGGTCGACCCCGACCTCGCGCTCGTCGGAGACGTGGCAAAACCGCTCAGCTGATCGAGGCGCGGGCGATCGAGGCCCAGCCGATCAAGGCTGACCGATCGGGGCTGACCGATCGGGCTGGCGACCAGCGCCGCGGATGATGTCGGTGGGGTCTCATAGCGTGAACCCGACCCCATCCGTCCGGCCGGCTTCACCTCCGAAAGACGCTCATGACCACACTAGATTTCGCTTCCCCTGGACTCCTCGAGACCAGGGACGTTCGCCAGGGCATCGCCATGATCCAACTTCACGATGAGCTGTGGAGGCTCACGCTGCCGGAGGGCGATGTGCTCGGGTACATCGAACGCTTCACGCTCCCTGAAGGCCATCGTTACCGGGCGAAACGGCTCAACGTGCTCCGGCGGCAATTTCTGGCGATGGGCGAATTCTGGAGCATGGATGACGCGATCGATTGTTTTCGTATGAACTAGCGATCGCGTTGCCAGCGACTTTGGAGACTCGCCACGCTAGACGCCTCGTTCTATCCGTCGACAGAGTTATGGTGCCCACATGCAGTGGTGGAATAACTTCGTAGACTGGTTCAACTCGACCGAGGGATGGCGTCTAATCTCTGGCGCGATCATCCCGTTCCTGGCGATCGTCGTCGCGGGCATCATCGCCGCTGGCATCGGTCGCGCGTCCACCAGGCGAGTGATCGCCTTGAGCGACAGGGATGCTCGCATCGCCTCTGTCACCGCTTTGCTCTCAGCCGCTCGGCGGGCGGCGGTCTGGAACACACTCTCGACCGGCGAACAGCAGCATGTCGACCAGCTGACGACGGAGGCGGAGATCCGTCTGCGCCTTCTCGCCATGCCAGGCGCCTCCCTCGCCTCGGAATGGACGGCGCACGAGATCGCCGAGATGAAGAAGAACTCGGTGTCGTTCAGCTTCCAGGCAGAACAGTCTCTCCTGATTGTTCGCGATCGCCTGATCGAATGGCAGGGTCGACCGAATCGGGCGAAGCGCCTGTTCAAGAACGACCTCGATTCCTGGGCCTACGAATCATCGCTGAGCGACCAGGACCTTGTTCACCAGCAGCAGGCCTGGTCGGCGCAACAGGCCGCGGCCAACGCGGCACAGCCGGCGGCACCCGCGCTGTCGAGTTCGAGCACCGCAACGACGCCAATCGCTGCCCCGGCCAGTGCCGTCCCGACCAGTACTGCCCCCGCCAGCGCCCAGACGGCGTTCACCCCGGGAAGGTTCACCAGGCCGGCCGCCGTGTCCGCTCCGGGGGGATCCGGTTCGACAATGCCGGCCGCTTCAGTGTCCCCGGCGCCACATACCTCCGCGCCGTACACTCCGGCATCGGCGGGCGCACAGGAACGTACCGACGCCCCGAGCGACACATCAGATGGCATCATGTTCGCGAGGCCGGTCACGGCCAGCGAGGCCAGCAAGCGGATCGATCCGCCCCAGGACGACATCACGCCGTAACGCACGACTGGCGTCACCGCCCGCGCGTCCGGTGCGTGCATCCGGTGCCCCTGGTAGGAATCGAACCTACGACAAGCGGATTAGAAGGCCGCTGCTCTATCCACTGAGCTACAGAGGCGAAGAAAGCGGTTCAAACATACCGCAGCGATTCGCTAGACGGCCTTGGCCAGGGCCACCAGGACCTGATTGACCGTGGGAACGCCTTCCGCTCGGAACACCTCGGTCCCGCTGCCATTCAGCACTATCACCGTCGGCGTCGACCGGATGCCGGCCTTCTCGGCCTCCGCGGCATCCGCCACCACATCGAGCTCGGCCACCTTCAGCGCGGGCACCAGCTTCGAGGCCTCATGGATGACGGCTCTCGTCTGGATACACGGCTCACAGAAAGTGGACGCGAAGAAGAGTAGTTGCACTTAGACACCAACGGATCGGGGGCGCCGACCATTCCCTGCGGACGTTTGTGCCCTACTGCCGCCCTCCGCGGTCTTCCGGAGCCTCGACCGGCTCGCTGTCTTCGGAATCGAAGGTGTAGGTCACCTGGTACTGGCCACCGATCTCGCGCCAGCTCGATGCGGTGTAGTCGATCATCGTCTCTTTGCCGTCTACCGCGGTGATCACGGTGAGATCGTCGTCCCAGCTGCCATCCGTACTGATCCGACGATCGGTCAGGCCGTCGTTCGGGCCACCCTGGTAGATCACGATGTATTCGTCGCCGCGGGCAAGGGTAGGAGATGTGTCGCTCATGTGCCCATACTGCACCCGATCACCTGCGTTGGCGATGAAAGTGCCGCACAAAATGGCGCAGAGAGGAGAGCGGATTCGGCGACGCAGCAACCGCCGATCGAGGTCGAACCTCGGCGATAAGATCTATGGATGCCGAACAACACTGACCGTCTCGTCTGGATCGACTGCGAAATGACGGGACTCGACGTGGAGATCGATGAGCTGGTCGAGGTTGCCGTGGTCATCACCGATTTCGACCTGAACATCCTGGACCCGGGATTCAACATCGTGATCAAGCCCGACCAGTCCGCTCTCGACAACATGGGCGAGTTCGTGCGGGAGATGCACACGATGTCCGGACTGCTGGAGGCCATCCCCGACGGAGTGAGCCTCGCGGACGCCGAGTTCGCGGTGCACGAGTACATCCTCAAGTTCGTTCCGGCAGAACAGCAGGCGCCCCTGGCCGGCAACACCATCGGCACCGACCGCACCTTTCTCGCGAAATACATGCCGCGGGTCGATAGGCACCTCCACTACCGCAACGTCGATGTCTCGTCGATCAAAGAGTTGTCCAGGCGCTGGTTCCCGCGGGTGTACTTCAACGCCCCGGCCAAGGATGGCGGTCATCGGGCGCTCGCAGACATCCTTGAGTCCATCCGCGAGCTCGAGTATTACCGTCGCGCCGCCTTCGTGGCCGACCCAGGACCCACATCGGAAGAAGTTCAGGCCATTTCGGCTAGCGTTGTAGAGAAATTCGCCCCGCACCTGTAATAAGCTTCTTGAGTTGTCTCGTTCGCAGTCATGTGGCGAGTGCACATGGTGGTCGTAGCTCAGTTGGTAGAGCGCTGGCTTGTGGAGCCGGATGTCGCGGGTTC
>JAODMG010000156.1 GCA_025464895.1 Microbacteriaceae bacterium
GCCGCGGGGCGTCGACCGACCATGACGCCTTCCTCCGCCACGCCAACTATCGGGTGGATGGCGGCGTTGAGGCGATGGAGCAGCTGCTGGCTCTTCCCGAGCCACCGGACGCCGTCGTGGTGGCCAACAACCTGATGGGAATCGGCGCGCTGCAGGTGCTTCGGGCCGCGGGACTGTCCCCCGAGCAATTCGGTATCGCCGTCTTCGGTGATCTCCCGTTCTCTCCGCTCGCGCCATCGGGGGTCACGGTGATCCAGCTGCCGGCCCGCCAACTCGGCTTCACCGCCGCTGCCCTCCTGATGCAGCGAATTGCCGGCGACGATCAGCCCGCTCGGACCGTCATCCTCCAGAACGAATAGCGGTCGCCGTCCCAGGACGAAAATTCGGTCGAAAGCGGCTTGACTGAGAAATCGATTTCTGGCACGCTGTCATGCAACCGATGCGAACCGAAACCACCCCGGAACTCTGGAGCGGTCGGCACAGTGCCAGCGCGGCCGAACAAGGAGCCAATGATGTCCAGCTACACCCTCCCAACGAAGCGAGTCGTGGCACCCGCAGAGCCGAAGACCGCGTACCTCGTCGCGAGCGGCGACCTGCGACTCTCGGCCAACCTGGCCGGTTGGGCAACCCAGTCCGCCGTCGAGAAGGCCGTCACCGACGCGGTCGCCGAGCTCGGTTGGACGGTCAAGCGCGGTCACGACGTCGACCCGGTGAAGGGTCACGGATTCATCGACAGCCAGCGCGCCGGCATGGAGGTCTTCAAGAACATCCCGGCCGACGCACCTCTCATCGTCGCGGAGGCCGTCTGGCAGTACAGCCACCACGTGCTCTCCGGACTTCGCAACCACCGCGGCCCGATTCTCACCGTGGCGAACTTCTCCGGAGAGTGGCCTGGCCTCGTCGGCCTGCTCGGCCTGAACGGCGGCATGACGAAGATGGGCACGAAGTACTCGACCATCTGGAGCGTGGACTTCACCGACGAGTGGTTCACGACTGGGCTCCGCGAGTGGATCGAGACGGGCACCATCACCCACGATGCCTCGCACGTTCGCGCGCTCCCGGCCCTGCCTGCCAGCGCCGAGAAGGAACTCGGTGAGGCTCTCGCAGACGAACTGGCGAACGACAAGGCCATCTTCGGCGTCTTCGACGAGGGCTGCATGGGCATGTACAACGCGATCATCGACGACGAGCTGATGAACCCGCTCGGCATCTACAAGGAGCGCCTCTCGCAGAGCGCGCTCTGGGCCGAGATGCAGACGGTGTCGGATGCCGAGGCCGCAGCGGTGGGCGATTGGCTGAAGGCGAAGGGGATGACTTTCGCGATCGGCACCGACGAGAAGACCGACCTCACCGAGGCCCAGCTGGCCTGGCAGTACAAGATGTACATCGCCGCGCTGCGCATCAGCGACGACTACGGCCTCGACGCCATCGGCATCCAGTACCAGCAGGGGCTCAAGGACCTCTCGCCCGCGAGCGACCTGGCCGAGGGCCTCATCAACAACGCCGACCGCCCGCCGGTCACCAGCCGCGACGGCAAGCGAGTGCTCTGGGAGGGCAAGGCGTTCCCGCTCGCGAACGAAGCGGATGAGGGGGTCGCCATCGACGCGCTCATCACCAACCGGGTGTGGACGGCGATGGGTCTCGATCCGGCGACCACGCTCCACGACGTCCGCTGGGGCGAGGACTACGACGGCGAATTCGTCTGGGTGTTCGAGATCTCCGGCTCCGTTCCGCCGTCGCACCTCATCGGCGGCTACGCCGGCGCAGAGGGCTGGCGCCAGAACCCGGTCTACTTCCCGCTCGGCGGCTCGACCATCAAGGGCATCTCGAAGCCGGGCGAGATCGTCTGGTCCCGCGTGTACATCGAGGACGGCGCTCTGCACCTGGACATCGGACGGGCGAGCGTTGTCGAGCTTCCGGCCGAGGAGACCGAGCGCCGCTGGCAGGCGACCAACCCCGAGTGGCCGATCATGCACGCCGTGCTCCACGGGATCGACCGCAACCAGTTCATGGCCCGCCACAAGGCCAACCACGCCAACGTCGCCTATGCGAGCGACGCGGAGACCGCGGACAAGGCTCTTCTCGCGAAGGCCGCCCTGTTCGCCAGGCTCGGCGTTCAGGTTCACCTCTGTGGAACAGTCAACCTCTAGTGAGTGACGTCGTTCTCGGAGTCGACATCGGCACGAGCAGCAGCAAAGGCGTGATTGTCGACCTCGAGGGCGTCGTTCTGGCGACCGCGGTGCGTGAGCACTCGGTCTCACGCCCGAAACCGGGCTGGGTGGAGATGGATGCCGCGATCTGGTGGGACGAGTTCGTCTCGATCAGCGCGGAACTCCTCGCCTCGGACAAGGTGAGCGGGACATCCGTCGTCGCCGTCGGCGTGAGCGGCATGGGTCCCTGTGTCGCGATAACGGATGCGGCGGGGGAACCGCTGCGGCCGGCCATCCTGTACGGGGTGGACACTCGCGCAACCGCCCAGATCGAGCGGCTGACCGCGGAGCTCGGCGACGAGAACATCCTGCACCGCGGCGGCTCTGCGCTGTCGACGCAGGCCGCCGGCCCGAAGCTCGCCTGGATCGCGGAGAACGAGCCGGAGGCCTTCTCGGCCGCCCGCCGGCTGTTCATGCCGAGCTCATGGCTGGCCTTCAAGCTCAGCGGCAGTTACGTGCTCGACCACGAGTCGGCGAGCCAGTGCACTCCGCTCTACGACACGATCGAGAACAGCTGGTACCGGCCGTGGGCAGACCTGATCGCGCCGCAGATCGAGTTGCCGACGCTCGTCTGGGCGGATGACGTCGTCGGAACGGTCAGCGCGGAGGCGGCCGCCGCGACCGGACTGCCGGACGGAATCCCGGTCGTCGCGGGAACGATCGACGCCTGGACCGAGGCCGTGAGCGTCGACGCCCAGAACCCTGGCGACCTGATGCTGATGTACGGCACCACGATGTTCCTGGTGAACACGATTCACGAGCGGATCACCGTTCCAACCCTGTGGGGCACGGTCGGCGCCTTCGAGGGGACCAGGAACCTGGCCGGCGGGATGGCGACATCCGGCGCGATCACCGGCTGGCTTCGCGAGCTCTTCGGCTCCCCTGAGTTCCCGGTGCTACTGGCCGAGGCCGAGCAGTCCGGCCCAGGAGCGCACGGCCTGCTGATGCTGCCCTACTTCGCCGGGGAACGCACCCCCATCATGGATCCGGATGCCCGCGGCACGATCACCGGACTGACCCTGTCCCACACCAGGGGCGACCTGTACCGCGCCGCCCTCGAGGCGACCGCACTCGGGGTCAGACACAACGTCGAGACCATGCGGGCGGCCGGTTCGAGAATCGAGCGGATTGTCGCGGTCGGCGGAGGAACCCAGGGTTCCCTGTGGACGCAGATCGTCTCGGATGTCACCGGCCTCCCCCAGGTGATCCCGTCCGTGACCATCGGCGCAAGCTACGGTGCCGCCTACCTCGCGGCCCTCTCGGTCGCGGAGGTCTCGATCACCGAGTGGAATCCGGCCGCCGAGATCCGCGAACCGAACGAGTCGCTTCGCGCGGGCTACGACGAGCTGTACGAGCTCTACCTTGCGCTGTACCCGGCGAGCCGCACGATCGCGCACGCGCTCGCGGAGCGCGAGAGGTCGCTCGCCAACTAGCTGCAGCGCCCACGATCCGCCGCAACTGCGACTATCGGGTGTTGTGGGGCGCGAGCGGGCGAGTTCCGCCCTAAATCGCGCGGGGAAGGGCGGATTCTGCCCACTCGCGAGAGTGACGGGCTGTATGAGGTCCTCGCGGAGAGCTAGCAGCCCTCGCGGCGGGAGAAACATGCTCGCGGCGGGAGTCATAACTCCCGCCACGAGTTCCGTTCTCCCGCCGCCATTGGAAATAACTCCCGCCACGAGTTCCGTTCTCCCGCCGCGGGACGGTATCTCGCGCCGAGGCGCTCGCGGAAGGTGCGCTCGCCGGCCGCGTGAGGTGCGATGGCCATGGCCTACCCAATCCCCCGGCGACGGCGGATGATGGAAGTCAGGCGAATGCCGATGGCGAAAGGCCCGATAGCGAAAGGCAGGGTGCAGTCATGGACAGGGAATACGAGCCGAACCTCGACGACGAGCGAGAAGTCGAGCTGGACGACGAGCCGAAACTTCCGGGTCCGACGATAGATCCGGACGAGCGGATCGACCTGGATGACGCGGAGCCGGAGCACACCGAGATCGACGACGAGCGCGAGATCGGCTAGTCGCCGTGGCCGCGCAGCAGAAGGGCTCCGCCCCGGCATCGACGGACTCCGCGTCGCCAGACTCCGCACCGAACCCGGACACCCTGGTGATCGACGGCCACCGCGTGCGATTCACCCACCCGGACAAGGTGGTCTTTCCGCAGACCGGAACGACCAAGGCCGACATCCTGGACTACTACCAGCGCATCGCGCCGCTCCTGCTGCCGCTCGTCACGGATCGCCCAGCGACCCGAAAGCGCTGGATGCACGGCACCGGTGGCGAGCCGTTCTTCCACAAGAACCTCGGGGACGACACCCCGGAGTGGGTGCAGCGGCGCCCCATCCAGCACGACGATCACGTCAACAGCTACCCGCTCGTCAACGATGTCGCGACCCTCGCCTGGTTCACGCAGACCGCCGCGCTCGAAATCCATGTTCCACAGTGGCGGTTCGGCAGTGCAGGGGAGAACGCCGACCCGATCAGTCCCGACACTGTGCGGCCGGACCGGATGGTGTTCGACCTCGATCCGGGGCCGGGCGCCGGGCTGCAGGACTGTGCAACCGTCGCCAGGCTGCTCAGGGGCAGGCTGGCCGACCTCTCGTTCGATCCGATGCCAGTCACGAGCGGCAGCAAGGGAATCCATCTGTACGCGGACCTGGACGGCGGTCGGACAGCGGATGAGGTGGTCGAGCTGGCCCACCAGCTGGCGCGAGACCTCGAAACCGAGCGTCCCGAACTCGTGACCAGCAACATCCGCAAGGTCAACCGCGACGGGCGCATCTTCCTGGACTGGAGCCAGAACAACGCGAACAAAACCACGGTCTCGCCCTATTCGCTTCGTGGCAGGGCACGCCCGATGGTCGCCGCACCGCGCAGCTGGGACGAGATCGACGATCCGGGGTTGGAGCAGCTCGACTACCTCGAGGTACTGCGACGGGCAGGACTGTGACCAGAGGGGCCGAGACCCGCGAAGACGTAGTAACCCGCTAGTCCTCGTCTGTCGGCTGGGGAGTGACCAGGCTGATCAGCCCGGTGGTCGGAACCATTCCGCTCAGACGCTCCGGCGCGAGCACCCTGGCCACATCCTCCGCGGACATCAGGCCGGACGACACCACGAGCTCGGCGATCGACGCGTTGGTCGTAAGAGCGGTGTGCGCGAGGGCGGCCGACGCGGCGTAACCGATGAACGGCGTGAGGGCGGTGACGACCCCGACCGAGGAGTCCACCTGGGCTGCGAGACGGGTGATGTTCGCGGTGATCCCGTCGATACAGTTGACCCTGAGCGTGTACGAGGCGTTTGTCATCCAGGCGATCGACTGCAGAATCGAGTGGGCGATCACCGGCTCGAAAGCGTTCAACTGGAGTTGGCCGCCCTCCGCGGCCGCGGTGACCGTTGCATCCGCTCCGATCACGCTGAACGCGACCTGGTTGACCACCTCGGGAATCACCGGGTTCACCTTGCCAGGCATGATCGACGACCCGGCCTGGCGCGGCGGAAGATTGATCTCGCCGAGCCCCGCCTGCGGACCGCTCGAGAGCAACCTCAGGTCGTTGCAGATCTTCGAGAGTTTGACCGCGTTGCGCTTGAGGGTACCGCTGAGGGTCATGAAGATCCCGGCGTCGGATGTGGCCTCGATCAGGTCGGGCGATGTCTCCATCTCGATGCCGGTGACCTCGACCAGGTGGCGGCGCACGGCATCCGCGTACCGGGAGTCCGCGGTGATCCCCGTACCGATCGCCGTCGCCCCCATGTTGATCTCGTTGAGCCACGGGATGACCTCGCTCAGCCGGTCGAAGTCCTCAATCAGGGTGTGGGCGAAGCCGGTGAACTCCTGGCCGAGGGTCATCGGAACCGCATCCTGCAGCTGAGTCCTGCCGACCTTGAGGATGCCGGCGAACTCGGCTCCCTTGCGGGCGAAAGCCTCGGTGAGCAGGGTGTGCTCGGCGAGGAGCCGCTTGATGCCGAAGACCATCGCGAGCTTGATCGCGGTCGGGTAGACGTCATTGGTGCTCTGGCTGCGGTTGACGTCGTCGATCGGATGAAGGTGCTCGTAGTCGCCGAACGGAAGGCCGAGTATCTCGAGTCCGCGGTTCGCGATCACCTCGTTGGTGTTCATGTTGGTCGAGGTTCCCGCGCCGCCCTGGATGACCCCGACCAGGAACTGATCGTGCAGCTGGCCGCCGACGATCTCTTCGCAGACCCGGTCGATCAGCTCGGCCTTGTCGGCATCCAGGACGCCGAGTTCCTTGTTCGCCCTGGCCGCAGCCTGCTTCACCCTGGCGAGCGCCTCGATCAGGTCGGGATAGACGGAGATCGGCCGGCGAGTGATGGGAAAATTCTCGAGCGCTCGCGCCGTGTGGATGCCCCAATAGGCGTCGGCGGGGATCTGCATCGATCCAAGCGAATCGGATTCGGTGCGCATCGGCCCGGTCGTGGGCGGTGCCGCATCCGGCGTGGTCGTAGTCACGATAATGGTTCCTCGCCTGGTCAGATCTTTGCGTCTTGTGGACAGGATCGACTTTACCGGTCACCGCTCGCTTGCTGAAGTGGTCGGATGACCGACGCGAGCGGCTGAAGGCGGCGGCATCCGGCGGCTAGTGCAGCGACGGGATGATGAGGTAGACGCCATAAAGTATCAACAGGCCGCACAGCACGAAACAGCCGATGCCTGCCGGCCTCCGCCAGCCGGTCCGGACCGACGCGAGGCGTAGTCCGAGCGAGAACAAGAACACGACGCCGCAGGCGGCGACGATCGAGACCGCGAATACTACGAAGAAACTGAACCAGTCGATCACGGCCGCACCTCACCGGATCGGGTGGACTTGCGCTTCTTCTTCGGTCGGACGAACGCTGTGGGCTCGATGTGGACGTTGTTGGCGCCGACGTGATTGCGACGCGAATAGACGAAGATCCAGACGATGACCGCGATGGCGGCCGCAGCATCCGCAATAATCCCGGGCAGGCCGGCCAGGGAGATCCAGGAAGCCAGCGCGCCGACGGCCGCGGCAGCCGGAATGGTGATTACCCAGCCGATGGCGATGCGACCGGCCGTCCGCCACCGTACCGATGCTCCCTTTCGGCCGATTCCGGTGCCGATGACCGACCCGGAGGCGACCTGCGTCGTCGATAGCGCGAATCCGAGGTGGGTGGATGCCAGGATGGTGGCCGTCGTCGCCGCCTCCGCCGCGAAGCCCTGGCCCGGTTCGATCTCGGTAAGCCCTGTGCCCATGGTGCGGATGATGCGCCAGCCGCCCGTATAGGTCCCGAGCGCGATGGCCAGCGCGCAGATCACGATGACCCAGAGCTCCGGGCCGCTGCCGGTCGCCTGGAAACCACCGGCGATCAGGGTGAGGGTGACCACGCCCATGGTCTTCTGTGCGTCATTCGTTCCATGTGCGAGCGATACGAGGGACGACGTGAAGATCTGCCCGTAACGGAATCCGGAACGCTGCTTCTTCTTGGTGATCGCATAGGCGATGCGGGTCGCGAGAAAGGCCACCACGCCAGCGGTCAATGGGGCGAGCAGCGCGGGGAAGACCACTTTAGAGAGCAACACGGAGAGGTTGATCGAGCCGAAGCCGGCTCCGACGATCGCCGCACCGATCAGACCGCCGAATAGGGCATGGCTCGAACTGGATGGCAGGCCGAGCAGCCAGGTGACCAGGTTCCACATGATGGCGCCGATGAGGCCGGCGAAGATCATCACCGGAGTGATTTGCACGCCGTCGTGGCCCTCGCGGATCAGTCCGCCTGAGATTGTCTTGGCGACCTCCGTCGAGAGGAATGCTCCGACCAGGTTGAGTAGGGCGGCGATCGCAACGGCGACCTTTGGACGCAGCGCGCCGGTCGCGATGGGTGTCGCCATGGCATTGGCTGTGTCGTGGAATCCGTTTGTGAAGTCGAAGAAGAGAGCCAGCACAATAACCAGCACGACCATGAGCGAGATGTCCACCGCGGACGAGTCTTACAGCCGGGTGAACGGTTGGCAACTCGTTGACCGGGCGTCACCGGCATCAGACGTGCGGAACGAACTCCTGCCAGGCCCGCCGCCGCTCCGCCCGCGGGTCGGCGTCGACCCGATCGACCTCGTCGATCACCAGGGTGCGCCGGTGACGTGCCGTGTATTTCGGCCACGAGTCGTCGACGCTGCCGTCCTCGGCGAACCGCAACCAGTGCTCCTGCATCCTGCGACCGGCGCGTTTGAAGGCCGCCCTGCCGCCGAGGAGGCCCATCCCCCGGCCGAAGGCGCCGTCCATCCGATCGAAGAGCGCGAACAGCTCGAGCCCGTGGGTCGCGTCGAGTCCGATCATGCGCACCAGGCGCGGCGCGATGTCGAAACGGTAGAAGTGCACTGTGGCGAACCTGGCGTGCCGCTCCGCCACCTTGATACTCGGGTACCAGAAGGCGTAGTCCCCGCCGAAATCGGCCGCGGGACGCCTCGCGGGCAGACCGGGATACTGGGCCTTCAGAGCCTTCCTCGCCTTCTTTTTGGTCCTGGCGAAGATGGCACGGATGCGAGGAGGGGTCGTTGCGAGGATGTCCAGCCGGCCGGTGAACAGGCTTCCCTCCCGGTCGTTCGTCCCGATGATGATAGGTACCGGATGGGCGCGGCCGAACTTGAACGCGTCAAGCGGCCGCTCAGGGAGGAAGTCACCGTCGATGACCGGGGACAGGCAGATGGTGCCAGGCTCGTGGTCCGGTGTCCTCAGTTGCATCCTGGTCGTCGCCCGCACCAGTTGCTCCGTGGTCGCCGCGGTAAGGAGGGCAGCGACGTCGTCGTCGGAGGTGCTGTCGGTGCTGGCGTTGTCTACCACCTCGCTCAGGATCTCGACGAAGTCGCCCGCCCACTTCGCCGTCAGCTCGGCCGGGTAGATGGCGTTCGGTGGAGGACTCTGCGCGATCGCCCTGGCGAACAGTCCGCTCGCCCGCGGCACCGTCATCAGGGTGGTCACCGCGTTTCCGCCGGCCGACTCCCCGAAGATCGTCACCCGGTCCGGGTCTCCCCCGAACCCCCGGATGTTGTCGCGCACCCACTCGAGGGCCGCAACCTGGTCTCGCAGGCCGAGGTTGCTCTCGAAGAGGCGCCCGCTGCCGGAGTACCGGGTGAAGTCGAGATATCCGAGGGATCCGAGCCGATAGTTGAAGTTCACGAAGACCACCCCGCCCCTCGCCACGAAACGCTCGCCCTGGTGCGGCATCTCCCGGCTGGAGCCGACGGAGTACGCACCCCCGTGGATGAAGACCATGACCGGGGCGAGCGCGCCGCCATTCGCCGACGAGCGCGCCGCCGACGAGTGCCATGGGGAGATCACATTGATGGTCAGGCAGTCCTCGGACATCCGGATGCCGGCTCGCGGCCCGATGAACTGGCCGTTACGGTCCTGGGGTGCGACCGCTCCGAACTCGGTCGCCGCCCGGGTTCCCGTCCACGACTCGACCGGGCCGGGTGTGCGAAAGCGCCGTTCACCGATCGGAGGCGCCGCATAGGGAATCCCCCGCCAGATCCGCAGGGCACCCCGACGGAATCCGCGGACCATTCCCCCGGTCACCGCGACCTCCAGCGGCGCAGTGCTGGTGAGAGAAGCCATCCTGGCATCCTAGGCTGGGGGAGTTAATACGACGCCCGCGGTGGTGACACCAGGGCAGACGAAAGAGAGAGATGTCCAACACCGCTCGGCCGCTTCGGAACTGGCTCATGCACGGTCTCGCCGATCCAGGCACCCAACAGGGACCGCACGCGATAGCCCCGGAGTCCACTCATTCCTGGTGGCGGGTGATGTGCCTCACCGGTGTCGACTACTTCTCCACCCTCGGCTACCAGCCCGCAATCGCCGCCCTGGCGGCCGGCCTGCTGTCGCCGTTCGCCACCATCGTCCTGGTGATCCTCACCCTCGGCGGCGCCCTCCCCGTGTACCGCAGGGTGGCGCGGGAGAGCCCGCGGGGCTCCGGATCGATCGCCATGCTGGAGAGGCTCCTTCCCTGGTGGGCAGGCAAACTCTTCGTGCTCGTCCTGCTCGGATTCGCCGCGACCGACTACATGATCACCATCACGCTCTCCGCCGCGGATGCCAGCGCCCACGCGATCGAGAACCCGTTCGCGCCAGGATGGTTCCAGGGCAACGAGGTGCTGATCACCCTGTTCCTCATCGCGCTGCTCGGCGCCGTCTTCCTGCGCGGGTTCGGCGAGGCGATCGGCATCGCGGTCGTACTCGTCGGCGCCTATCTCGCGCTGAACGTCGTGGTCATCGGTGTTTCCATCGTCGAGATCTTCGTGCACCCCGTCACCATCACCAACTGGTGGACGACGCTGAACACGGAACAACACGGCAACCCGTTGCTCATGGTCGGGATCGCCCTGCTGGTCTTCCCGAAGCTCGCGCTCGGCCTCTCCGGTTTCGAGACCGGGGTGGCGGTGATGCCTCAGATCACCGGTAACCCAGGCGACACCGACGCGAAGCCGGAGGGGCGCATCCGCGGGGCGAGGCGGCTGCTCACCTCCGCCGCGATCATCATGAGCGTGTTCCTCATTACCTCGAGCCTCGTCACAACGCTGCTCATCCCACAGGATCAATTCCTGCCGAAAGGGGCGGCCAACGGGCGAGCACTCGCCTACCTCGCGCACGAATACCTCGGCCCCGTATTCGGAACCGCATACGACATCAGCACGATCCTGATCCTCTGGTTCGCCGGAGCATCGGCGATGGCCGGCCTGCTGAACCTCGTGCCCCGCTACCTTCCGAGATTCGGGATGGCGCCGCAGTGGGTTCGAGCCGTGCGTCCCCTCGTGCTCGTCTTCACCGGCATCGCGTTTCTCGTCACCCTGTTCTTCCAGGCCAACGTGGATGCCCAGGGAGGCGCATATGCGACCGGTGTCCTGGTGCTGATCACCTCGGCCTCGATGGCGGTCACCCTCTCGGCACGCCGCAAGAAGCAGCGCAAGCGCACCATCGCCTTCGCCGTCGTGTCGCTCGTCTTCGTCTACACGACGGTGGTCAACGTGATCGAGCGGCCGGACGGTATCCGGATCGCCGCCCTCTTCATCATCGCGATCATCGTCGTGTCGATCATCTCCAGGGTGCGGCGCTCGTTCCAGCTGAGGGCCACCTCGGTCATGCTCGATCCGATCGCCCTCGGGTTCGTCACGGATGACGCTGCCAACGGCGGCATCCGCATCATCGCCAATGAGCCGGATGACGGCAGCGCCGACGAATACCGCAACAAGAACATCGACGAGCGCAGGTTCAGTCACATCCCCCAGGAATCACGCACGATCTTCGTCGAGG
>JAODMG010000163.1 GCA_025464895.1 Microbacteriaceae bacterium
GCATTCGACGCAAAAGCGGCCGTCACAACGGCACCCAGCCGTGCCGACCGAACGAAAATGCGGCCACCGCTGTCCGGAAACGACGAAAGGCCACCGGAAACCCGGTGGCCTTTCGTTTTGAACTGAGTTTCGCAACCCAGTTACCTGAGTTTTCGCAAACAGCCCTTGCGTGCGCGAGGGGGGACTTGAACCCCCACACCCTTGCGAGTACTGGCACCTGAAGCCAGCGCGTCTGCCAATTCCGCCACTCGCGCAGACTTAGCGAGATTACCATAGCCGCGGGGCCAGTTCGGATGCTCGACCGCAGCAGCGACATCCGCGATCCGATCGGTGAACGACGATGAGCAGCTCGGTGAAGTGATCGGCCATGCGAGCGCCTCCGAACGACATTTCGGGGCCTCACCAGCCCTTTCCGCCTGCCCACAGGCTTGACCACTAACATCTACATAGTCGATGGCAAGGTCGAACGGGAGTTTCGTGGGCATACTGGACAGCTTTGAGCGAGGTCTTGAGCGGGCGGTCAACGGCGCCTTCGCCAAGACCTTCAAGTCCGGGCTGCAGCCGATCGAGATCACCGCCGCGTTGCGCCGCGAACTCGACACAAAAGCCGTCGTGGTCTCCCGCGACCGCATCCTGGTTCCCAACAAGTTCTCTGTTCGGCTCTCGGGTGGCGACTACAAGCGGATGACCGCGATCGGTCCGGCACTCATCGACGAGTTGACCCAGCTCGTGCAACAACACGCGTCAGACCAGCACTACCAATTCGCCGGCGGTATCTCCATCACGCTGACCGAGGATCCGACGCTCACCGAGGGCATCATCCACCTCGAATCGGTGAATGTTAAAGGAACGGTCGCCTGGACCCCGGTGCTCGATGTCGCGGGCAAGCGGTATCCGATCACCAAGTCGCGCACGGTCATCGGCCGCGGAAGCGAGGCCGACATCACGGTGGATGACTCCGGAATCTCCCGAAAACACGTCGAAATTCTCTGGGATGGCAGCCGCGGACAGGTCAACGACCTGAACTCGACGAACGGCTCACAGCTCAACGGCGCACCGGTGACGAAAGCACCACTTCAGCCCGACTCGGTCATTTCCATTGGCAGAACCCGTATCGTGTTCCGGGTGCTCGCCCAATCCGCCGATGTCGACCAGTTCTCCGACCTCCGCACCGACGACCAAGACGGGCGCGGTGAGCGCCGGTGAGCGAACTGACCCTTCTGGTCCTGCGAATCGGGTTTCTTCTCCTGCTCTGGGCCTTTATTTTCGCTGTCGTCTACGCCCTGCGATCGGACCTCTTCGGGCAGCGGGCGAGACGGATGCCACCGGAAGCTCCGACGGCATCCGCGTTCCCGTCGTCCCCTATTTCCGCCGCGCCGCCGCGCCCGGCGCCAGTGACTTCACCCGTCTCCGCACCGGTTCCCGCGGGCTCGGCGCCTGGCGCGAACAGTGCGACGGCAACCCGCCTGGTAATCGTGTCCGGGTCGAAACAGGGCCAGGAGTTGGCCCTCGGAGGCGAGCCGCTGACCATCGGGCGATCCAGCGAGAGCGGCCTCGTGATCCGCGACGACTACACCTCCACTCATCACGCTCGCCTCATGCTGTGGGACGAGAACTGGGTGATCCAAGACCTGGACTCGACCAACGGCACATTCCTGAATGGTGCTCGGGTCACCGTTCCCACCCCGGTTCCACTGAACACACCGGTCAAAATCGGCACGACCAGTTTCGAACTTCGGCGGTAGGTGCATGGCGACCACGAGCAAGAGCGCTGCCGTCACCCATGTCGGAAAGATCCGCGCAAACAACCAGGACAGCGGATACGCGGGCAAGCAGCTCTTCATCGTCGCCGACGGCATGGGAGGCCATGCCGGTGGCGATGTCGCCTCCGCGATCGCGCTCACCCGCATCATGGAGACCGACAAGGCCTACGCCTCGGCCCACGATGCGGAGTTCGCCCTCCAGTCGTCGCTGATCGCCGCAAACTCCCTGCTGGCCGAGACCGTGTTCGAGCATCCGGAGCTCACCGGGATGGGCACGACGGTCAGCGCCATTCTCCGCGCAGACGGCGAAATCGCGATCGCCCACATCGGCGACTCTCGTATCTATCTCTTCCGCGACGGCGAGCTCAAGCAGATCAGCGCAGACCACACCTTCGTACAGCGGCTGGTCGACAGCGGGCGCATCACGCCGGAGGAGGCCGCGGTACACCCTCGGCGTTCCGTGCTCATGCGGGTGCTCGGAGACGTGGATGCCGCGCCGGAGATCGACACGACCGTGCACGACACGAAACCAGGCGATCGCTGGCTGCTCTGCTCCGACGGCCTGAGCAGTTACGTCTCCGACGACAAGATCCAGGCGGTGCTCGCGTCAGAGCCGGCACCGAACCTGGCGGCGGACAAGCTGGTCAAGGAGAGCCTCGACCAGGGGGCGCCGGACAACGTCACCATCGTGATCGTCGACGTCGACGAGTCCTCGGACTCCGCATCCATTCCGCCGGTGATCGTCGGCTCGGCCTCGCAGCCGCTGTCGTTCGAAGGCGATGCGGCACGAAAGTCCCTCCGACTGCCGACGCTGCTGCTGCATCCGCTCAAGTCCACGCAGCACGAAGACAGCCACTTCGAGCCGGAATCCGACGAATACCTCAACGAATTGATCCTGGAGGATCGGCGCAGGGCACGTAACCGTCGAATCGGATGGCTCGTCGCCCTCGCTCTCATCATCATCGCCATCATCGCCGGGCTGTTCATCGGATACCGCTGGACCCAGTCCCAGTACTACGTGGGGGTGAACGGCCAGACCGTGGCCATCTACCAGGGGGTGCAACAGAACCTCGGCCCGATCTCGCTGCACAGCGTGTACCAGGAGACGAGCGTCAAACTCTCCTCCCTTACCGCCTACCAGCGGGAGACGGTTCGAGATACCATCAACGCCACCGATCTAACGGATGCCAAAGCCATCATCCGACGACTGAGCGATGCAAACTCCAACTGACGCAGGAACGTCTCCCCAGGTCGCCGCCCCGCTCGGGAGCGGCCAGCGGTCGACGTTCACCAACACGATCCGGCTGAGGCTGCGGGTTCCGTCGAAACAGCGGAACCTTGAACTGGTGCTGTTGATCTTCGCGTCGATCATCAACGTCTCGGCCATCGCCCTGGTGCAGCTCGGTGCCCTCCACAAGATCGAGGGCAGCATGATCGGCCTCACGATCGGGCTCGCCGTCCTCGGGCTGGTCTTCCATGTCGTGCTGCGATTCTTCGCCTCCCAGGCCGACCCGTTTATCCTGCCAGTCAGCGCCCTTCTCAACGGGATCGGTATCGCCGAAATCCACCGCCTGGACATCGGAAACAAGCTCTCCGGACTGAATGCGATCGGAGTCCGCCAGGTCATGTGGACGGCGATGGCCATGGTCATCGCTCTCGCGGTGATCCTGTTGGTACGCAACCACCGGGTGCTGCAGCGCTATCGCTACGTGGCCATGTTCGTCGGGATCCTGCTGCTCGTGCTCCCGATGCTCCCCGGGATCGGGTCGACCAAGTTCGGCGCACGCCTCTGGATCGAGATCGGCCCATTTTCGTTCCAGCCCGGCGAGCTCGCGAAAATCGCCCTGGCCATCTTCTTCGCGGGCTACCTGGTGACCAGTCGAGACAGCCTGTCGATGGTCGGCAAGAAGATCCTCTGGATGCGATTCCCGCGCGCCCGCGACCTCGGCCCGATCCTCGTCCTCTGGGCCGCCGCGATGGCGGTGCTGATCTTCCAGCACGACCTCGGAACATCGCTCCTCTACTTCGGCCTGTTCCTCGTGATGATCTATGTGGCCACCGGGAGGGTGAGCTGGGTCGTTCTCGGCCTCGGCATGTTCCTCGCCGGAGCCTTCGTGGCGAGCAGGCTGCTGAGCTATGTATCCGGCCGGTTCGACAATTGGCTCGACGCCTTCAATCCGAACATCTATGACGCGACCGGCGGAAGCTACCAACTCGTGCAGGGAATCTTCGGGCTGGCCCACGGCGGTCTGATCGGAACGGGGCTCGGAGAGGGCCGTCCCGGCATCGTTCCTCTCGCCGAGAGCGACTACATCGTCGCCAGTCTCGGCGAAGAGCTCGGACTCGCAGGGCTCTTCGCCATCATCGCCCTCTATCTTCTCTTCGTCTCCCGGGGATTCCGGATCGGCTTCGCCGGCCAGGACGACTTCGGTCGCCTCCTCGGCATCGGTCTCTCTTTCGTCGTCGGCCTGCAGGTTTTCATCGTCATCGGTGGCATCACGCGAGTCATCCCGCTGACCGGGCTCACCACGCCGTTCCTCGCGGCCGGAGGTTCCTCGCTCGTCGCCAACTGGATTATCGCCGCACTCCTGCTCCGGCTCTCGGACTCGGTCCGAAATCAACCCAGGCTGGTGGTCGAATAATGAATCGCGAACTCAAACGGGTGAGCATTGCCGTCGTGCTGATGTTCGTCACCCTCCTGTGCTCGAGCACGGTGATCAGTGTGTTCCAAGCCGACAACCTGAAAAACGATCCGAGAAACACCCGCACGATCTACGACAGCTACCTGACGGAGCGCGGACCGATCCTGGTCGCCGGCCAGCCGATCGCCGAATCGAAGCCGTCGAACGACGCGTACAACTTCCAGCGGGTGTACTCGAACCCGCAGCTCTATTCCGCGGTGACCGGCTATTTCAGCCTCAACCAGGGCAACACCGGCATCGAGAGCTCCCTCAACGACTACCTCAGCGGGACTGCGAGCTCCCAGTTCTTCGACAAGGTCAACTCGCTGCTCACCGGCAAGAAGCCGAAAGGCGCCGCCGTCGAGCTCACCATCAACCCCAAGGTGCAGCAGGCAGCGTGGGACGCGCTCGGCAACCAGTCCGGCGCGGTGGTCGCAATCAATCCGAAGACCGGCGCCATCCTCGCGATGGTGTCGAAGCCGGGCTTCGACCCGAACGCCCTCGCATCGCACAACAGTTCCGACGTTATCGCCGCCTACAAGTCGCTCCTGGCCGACCCGACCCAGCCGCTGAAGAACCGGGCGATAGCCGGCGACCTCTACCACCCCGGATCCGTGTTCAAACTCGTCGTGACATCGGCGGCTCTCGACAGCGGCAAGTTCACCAAGGACAGCCTGTTCCCGAACCCGCC
>JAODMG010000178.1 GCA_025464895.1 Microbacteriaceae bacterium
CGGGGTCGTAGTCGAAACCCCACACCCGGCTGAGCAACTGTTCGCGGCTCAACACCTGTTCCGGATGCCGCAGGAACTCCTCGGCGAGCGCGAATTCCCGCGCAGAGAGATCGACGACCCGCCCGGACGATGTGATGCGCCTGGTACGCAAGTCGAGGCTGAGTCCGCCGTATTCGATGCTGTCCGGCGCAGACTCGACCTGCACGTCCTGCAGGCGCAGGCGAATCCGGGCCAGCAATTCGTCGAAACGGAACGGCTTGGAGATGTAGTCGTTCGCCCCACCCTCGAGCACCGCGACGCCGTCGACCGACGAATCCCTCGCGGTCAACACGATGACCGCGAGGGCGTTGCCTTCGCCCCGCAGTCGGCGCAGCACCTCGAACCCGTCGATTCTCGGCAAGCCGAGGTCGAGCAGCAACAGGTCGTATTCCCCGCCGTCGATTGCGGCGAGAGCCGTCTCGCCGTCGCCGACGGTGGTCACCCCGAAGCCGGCGGCACGCAGGCCCTTTTCGACGAAGGACGCGATCCGCTCCTCATCCTCCGCAACCAAGACGCTCGGCATGCTGACTATCCTCCCCCGGTCATGTTGCCATCTCGAGGCAAGCGTATGACGAACACCGACCCGGTTCCTGGAGCACTCTCAGCAAAGGCGCGCCCACCGTGTGCCTCCGCAATCGCAGCGACGATCGAGAGGCCGAGCCCGGATCCCTCCACGCCTCTGCCGGGCTCTGCGCGGGCGAAGCGGGCAAAGATCCGCTCCAGCTGCGCCTCGGCGATGCCCCGCCCCTGGTCCCGCAACCACAGGTCGACGTGAGTCGGATCCGGCACAGTGCTCCCGATGACGATCGCGCTCCCCCGAGGCGAGAACTTCACGGCGTTCTCGGCGAGCTGGAGCCAGGCCTGGGTGATTCTCGGAGCATCGAGCGTTGCCGAGACCTCCGCCAGTTGCGCGAGCTGCCAGTCGTGGTCGTTCGAGAGGGCGCTCGCCTTCGCGAAGACGGATTCGGTCAGCCTCGAGACATCCACGGCCACCGGGCGCACGAAGTCCGGATGGCGCGTTTGGGCGAGCAGCGCGATGTCGGAGACCAGCGCGCTCATCCGGTCGAGCTCGTCGAGGGTGAGTTCCTGGGTCGCCTGCACGTCGTCCGGGCGATCCGGATCCAGCAACTCGAGATGGCCGCGAACGATCGTGATCGGCGTCTTGAGCTCGTGCCCGACATCGCTGAGGAGCAATCGTTGGCTGGTGAAGGCCTCGTCGAGACGCCCGAGCATGTCGTTGACGGTGGCGGTCAGCTCGGAGACATCATCCCGACCGACGACCGGTATGCGCTCGGACAGGTCGGTCTCGCTGATCCGTGCTGCGGCATCGCGAAGCACCCGGATCGGTCGCAGCAGCCGTCCGGCCACGAACCACCCGACCAGGCTGATGGCGACGAGCGCGATGGCCGCGACCACCAGGTAGGTGATGGCCGCCACCCGGACCTCCGCGAGCTCGGCATCCCGGCGGTACGCGACGAGGAAGGCCACACCACCGGCAATGGCCATTCCGAGGGCCGTCACAACGAGGATGGATGCCAGGATGCGCACCCGGACCGATCGCAAGCGAGACATTCCGCCAGCCTAGTGCTGGCGATTTTCTGCCGGACGACCGTCGGAGTTACAGGCCGGAGTAGCTGTGCAGCCCCTTGAAGAACAGGTTCACGATGGTGAAGTTGAACATGACGGCACCGAACCCGATGAGCGAGAGCCAGGCCGAGCGTGTGCCGCGCCATCCGCGAGTCGCCCTGGCGTGGATGTAGCCGGCGAAGATGGTCCAGATGATGAAGGTCCAGACCTCCTTGGTATCCCAACCCCAGTAGCGGCCCCAGGCATGCTCCGCCCAGATCGACCCGGCGATGAGGGTGAAGGTCCAGAACACGAAACCGACCAGGACGACCCGGTAGGCGAGGTTCTCGAGGCGTTCCGCCGTCGGAAGGGTCGCCATGAATTTGACCGCCGCGAACTTTCCGGCCTCGCGGCGAACCTGCATCAGCTGGGCGATCGACAGCCCGCCGGCGATGGCGAAGAACGCGGTCCCAAGGGTCGCCACGAACACGTGGATGACGAGCCAGTACGACTGCAATGCCGGCGGGAGCGGCACGACCGGCACGTAGAAATTGACGGTTCCGACGCCGAGGACGATCAGGGCGAAGCCGGTGATGTACGCCCCGAGGAACCTCAGGTTCTGCCACAGCTGCACGAAGATGAACACGGTGACGATGATGGCGGATGCCGTGAGCGAGAACTCGAACATGTTGGCCCATGGCACCCGGTGGGCGGCGACCCCTCGCAGCACCGTCCCGGCAACGTGGAGCAGCCAGGCCACGACCGTGAGCGAGAACGCGACTCGCTCGAATGGGCTGGATCGCGGAGTCGGCGGAACGACCGGTGCAGCCACCTCCGGTTCGCGCTCCAGCGTTGCCGTGCCCCCTGCTCGCGTCAGGACGCCGACCCGCACCGCCGGCACAGCTGCGACCACCTGGACGGCCGAGGTGCGCTTAGCCAGGTCGAGGGTGAAAGCGATGAAGGCGAGCGTGTACACGGCCATTGCCGAATAGATCGCGAGTTGGGAATAAGACTCCAGGATTGCCGTCACGATGACAGTTTAAGCCCGAGCTGGCGCGAGTGCCGCCGCGCCAGGTCGGCGACCGCGGCCTCGAGGCCAGGGTCCTCGCCGCGAGCGAGCCCGGCGTACTCGAGACGCAGTCCCCCATCCGCCCTCTCGATCACTTTGACCCAGACCCTTCGGCGTGGGATGAACAGCGATGTCAGAAGCCCCGCCACGACGCAGATCGCGAAGAACAGCACCCAGCCCTGGGTCGGGTCACTGTGGATATCGAGCGAGACGTACCGCGGAACGCTCTTGGTCAGGTCGTTCGCCTTGGTCGACGGCGGCGACACGTTATCGAAGGTGATCGTGCCGTTCCCGCCGGGCAGCGTCGCCGTCTTACCCGGTGTCAGGTCGATCGAATGCGTGCTCACATCCGGGCCGACAATCTCCTTCATGCCGTCCGTGTTGAGCGCGTAGACGGACTTCGGCACGCCCTTGTTGATGCCGAGATCTCCCTGGTAGACGCGCAGGGTGAGGGTCGGATTGCCGAGAGCCGGATGCACGGATGCGAGTGCTCCTGTGCTGAGGTTGCTGGCCGTCGGGTAGAAGAAGCCGACCATGCCGAGCTGCTTCACCGCATCAGGAACCTTGATGATGCAGACCGAGGTGAGGTTCGCATCCTGCGGGAGGCATGGAACGGAGTCGGTGAAGACCACCTTGCCCGCGGAGTCCTTGACCGTCACTTTCGGCGCGTAACCGTTGCCGAGAAGGTAGATCTGATTGCCGCCGATCTCGAGCGGATAGTTGACCTTGAGGACCTGCTTGACGCCCTTGCCGTCTGGCCCGTAGCTGGTCATGTCCGCGGTGTAGTCGGTTGCCTCGCCGATGGCGTTGAGGTTCTTCTCCTCGTAGGTGGCCGAGAACGAGTTGAGCACGAGCCGGTACGGCTGCAGGAAATCGTCGGTGAACAGGCGGCCGGGGTTGAACGAGTCGAACGCGCTGCGAACGTTCACGAAGGCCTGGCCGACCACGACCACCTTCTGGCCGGTGTAGCCGATGCTGCCGCCGACCCCGACGGCGATGAGGATGCCGATCATGGCGATGTGGAACACCAGGTTTCCGGTCTCCCGCGCGTAGCCGCGCTCGGCGGAGACCGAGAGCTCCCGCCCGTCGAAGAGCTGCACCCGGTAGCGGGACTTGCGGAGGACGGCGCGAGCCGCCTCGACGACGGATGCCGGCGTGAACGGGTTGCCCGCGGCATCCGTCTCCCCGGCTGGGAGGTCGTACGCGGCGAAGGAGGCGAGCCGCTCCAGGTGCACCGGGGTTCTCGGCGGCCGCGAGCGGAGGGCCTTGTAGTGGTGGGTCGCCCTCGGGACGACACATCCGATCAGCGAGATGAACAGCAGCAGGTAGATCGCCGAGAACCAGATGGAGGTGTACACGTCGAAGAGCTGGAACTTGTCGAGGATCGGCGCCGAGGTCGGGTTGGCCGAGAAGTACTGGACCACGCCGTTCGGGTCCGCCGCCCGCTGGGGGAACAGCGAACCGGGAACGGCCGCGATCGCGAGAAGTAGCAACAGCAATAGCGCGACGCGCATGCTGGTCAGCTGGCGCCAGAAAAACCGCAGATAGCCGACGATCCCGAGCTTCGGTTGGTTGATCTCGCTCCTCGGCGCGGGCGCCGGGGAGTCGAAATGATCAGAGGGGCGAGACATAACCGGGTATCACCGATCCAAGACGTGAGATCAGACCGCTCCACAGGCCACTGACCATGAGGAGTCCGATTGCCACGAGGAGAGCTCCGCCGATCAGGTTGATCAGTCGAATGTGCCGCTTCAGCCAGGCGACGGAACCGGTCACCCAGCTGAGGCCGAGTGCGACCAGCAGGAACGGTATTCCGAGGCCGAGGCTGAAGACGATGCCGAGGAGGACGCCGCGCCAGGCCGAACCGCTGGTGAGGCTGAGGTTGAGGATGACGGCGAGCGTCGGGCCCATGCACGGTGCCCAGCCCAGGCCGAAGACGACACCGAGCAGTGGGGCTCCGCCGAGACCGGTCGCGATCCGCCACTGCGGCTTGAAGGTGCGCTGCAGGAAGGTGAACTGTCCGATGAAGACGAGGCCCATCACGATCACGATGACACCGACGATGCGGGTGATCAGCTCCATCCAGGGGATGAGGAGGAGACCAGCCGTCGCGAACACCAGGTTGAACACCACGTAGACCAGGCTGAAACCGAGCACGAATAACAGGACGCCGAGAACGAGGCGGCCGCGCTCCCGTTTCTCCGGCGCTCCGGCGAATCCGCCGATGTAGGCGAGGTAGCCGGGCACGAGCGGCAAGACGCACGGCGAGGCGAAGGACACGAACCCCGCAAGGAGCGCGATCGGCAGGGCGATCAACAGGTTGCCGCCGAGGACGAGCTCACCGATCGGGTTTGCCACTACTTGCCCTCGGCGAGGACGTCGTTCACGAGCTGTTCCAGGATGGCCGGCGAATCCAGCTGGCTGAGCACCCTGGCGGCGATGCGGCCCTTGGTATCGAGCACCATCGTCGTCGGTGTCGCGCTCGGTGCCAGCTTGCCGGCGAAGGCGAGGCGCACGCTTCCCGAATTCGCATCGATGACGGACGGATAAGTCACGTCGTGACTGACCGCGAAAGCACGCGACGTGTCCGGCTGGTCGATTGTGTTGACGCCGACGAAGGCCACGTTGTCGACGCGCAATGCCTGGTATGCCTTCTCGAGCATGGGCGCTTCTGCCCGGCAGGGCGCGCATCCGGCGTACCAGAAGTTCACGACGACAACCTGCCCGAGATAGTCCTTGCTCGAGATGGTCTCGCCGGCGTCGCTGGTGCCGGTGAAGGTGATCGGCTTTCCGCGGTCCTTCGCGCTGATGGTGGTGATCGTGCCGTCGGCCGACGAATAGTTGTCCTTGACCTTGCCGGTGAGCGCGTCGTTGGACGTGCATCCTGCCAAAACCAACGCGAGCGCGAGGCCCGCGACACCAGCCATGACGAGCTTCTTGATTCTCACACTGCCCGCGCTTCTCACACTGCCCGCGACTCTCACACTGCCCCTAGGTCGATCGATCTTGCGAGCAACTCTGCCGCAGGATCCTGGTAGCCGACCTCGACGAACCGACCGTCCCGCTTCTCGAGCGTCGTGATGCTCGAGAGCCGGCAGCGTCGCTTGCGCGGGTCGTGGTAGAGCTTCTTGCCAGACACCGAGCGCTGCACCATGACGATCGGCAGCTGGTGGCTCACCATCACCACCTCACCCCCGTTGGCCGCGGCGTGCGCGTCGTCGATCGCGGCGAGCATCCGGCCGGCGATGCTGTCGTATGCCTCGCCCCAGCTCGGCTTCAGCGGGTTTAGGACCCACGGCCAGGACCGCGGATGAAGCAGCACTGCTGCCCCGAACTCGAATCTCTTGCCCTCGAATTTGTTGAACGGCTCGATCAGCCGATCGTCGGTCGTGATCGGAAGCCGGAACCGCTCGGCCCACGGCTGAGCCGATTCCTGGGCACGCTGCAACGGAGAGGCATAGAGCGCAGTGATCGGATGTCTGTCCAGGCTGGTCGCCGCGGCAACCGCCATCGACCGGCCGAGTTCGGACAGGTGGTAGCCCGGAATCCGCCCGTAGAGGATCCCCTCCGGGTTGTACACCTCGCCATGGCGTACCAGGTGAATGAGCGATGCAGGCACGGCTTCAATACTACGGAGCGTTCGAGGTGGTCCCCAACGGGCCTCGGATCGGCGAAGAGCTGCCGCCCATCTAAACTTGGGCGGGTGAGCACACGCACCCTGATCAAGAACCTGGCCGCGGCATCCGATGGCACCGTGAGCGTGTCCGGTTGGGTCGA
>JAODMG010000042.1 GCA_025464895.1 Microbacteriaceae bacterium
GGTCCCCGGCATCGCGGCATTCGGTGCACTCGTCAGCGGAGGCGCCGCGAGCGGATCCACCCAGGCGACCCGCATCCTCACATCGGTCGATGGGGCGGAGACGCCTCCGACCGGCCCCACCGAGACCAAGGGCCGCAACCCCTGGACCTGGCCGCTCATCGCCCTGATCGGAATCCTGGTCGTCGTACTCATCGGCACACTGATCGCCTTGCTCATGTCACCGGGAAGGAACAACGCCGCCCCGAGCGTCACCGCTACTCGCGTCTCCCAGTCGCCGTCCCCCACTCCGAGCGCAACGCCCACGACGGCCTCCCGGGTCACTATCACCGCGAACCAGTTCAATGGGATGACCGCCTCCGAGGCGAGTGACGCGCTCGGCAAGCTCGGCTTGGTCGCGGACATCCTCCCCGCCACTCAGCCAGCGCCGACGGCAGGACAGGCCAACACCGTCTCAAGTGTCAACCCAGCCGGGAACGTTCCGGTCGGGAGCACCATCCACGTCAACATGTATGGCGATGTCGCGCCTCCGACACAGCCGGCGACCCCCACCGCCTCCGCACCTCCGGCGACGACCGCGCCAAACTACCCTCCGTCGTCGAGCGTGACCATCTCCTGGCCGGCCTACACGGGCTGTTCCCCCGGAACGAGTCTCACCGGGTATGTCCTGGTCGTCTCCGGCAGCGCAACCTTCACGCCGGACAACCCCATTCCGCCGAGCGCGTCCCCGACCGCGACCGTGACGCTGCCCGCGACCCCGGGTGACACCACTGTCCAGTATCTGGCGCAATGCTCCGGAACCAATTCGCCGACATCTGGAGCGGTCACCCTGACCGTCGCGCCGGCCGGTCCGTAAAGCTGGAACCGGAATTCACGCATTACACTTGGCTGGTAATCGGCCGCTGCCCACAGGAGATATGACGTGACTGAAGGTACCCGCCTGCTCGCCGGCAGATACCAGGTCGGCGAACTCATCGGGCGAGGCGGCATGTCGGATGTCCACCTCGGAGTGGATTCCCGGCTTGGCCGCCGCGTTGCGATCAAGCTTCTGAGACCATCCCTCGCCACCGATCCGCGATTCCGCATCCTGTTCCGCGAAGAAGCGCAGAAGGCCGCCAGGATGGCGCATCCGACCATCGTGCGGGTGTTCGACGCCGGCGAAGAAACCGTGCGTGAAGCGAACGGGTTCGAGACCCAGGTGCCGTTCATCGTGATGGAATACGTCGACGGGCGACTGCTTCGCGACATCATCGCCGACGGTCCACTCGAACCGCGCCAGGCCGTTCGCATAATTTCCGGTGTGCTGACCGCCCTCGAATACAGCCACAGGGCCCTGCTCGTCCACCGGGATATCAAGCCGGGCAACATCATGGTCACCCCGAGCGGCCAGGTCAAGGTCATGGACTTCGGCATCGCCCGCGCCGTCTCGGATAGTTCGGCCACGGTCGCCGATACGAGCGCAGTGCTCGGCACCGCCCAGTATTTCTCGCCGGAGCAGGCCAGGGGGGAGACGGTGGATGCGCGCACCGACCTCTATTCCACCGGCGTGGTGCTCTTCGAACTGCTCACCGGCCGACCGCCGTTTCGCGGGGAGCGGGCAGCAGCGGTCGCCTACCAGCACATCAGCGAGACGGCGGTCGCACCCAGCAGCCTCAACCCTCGGGTGTCCCCCGCCCTCGACGCCGTCGTTCTCCATGCACTCGCGAAGGACAAGTTCGAGCGCTTCCAAACCGCGGCAGAATTCCGTGATGATCTCGAGACGGCGGCGGCAGGCGCGATTCCGGTTCGAAAACCCCCTGCGAGCGACTTCAACACCACCCTGTTCGGTGTGAATCCCAGCGCGGTTGCCGGCTCGGAGGCGGCGCTTCGACAGTTGTCGAGTCGTGACGACGAGCGAGCGATTCGCACGCAGACCCGACCGCCGGTTGCCTGGATCTGGGCCGGAATCGTCAGCGTCATCGTCATCCTGTTCGCCGTGGTCTTCTGGGTCGTGAACCTGCCAACCGGCACCGAGCTGAGCAAGGGTCTCTCCACCCAGGTGCCGAACGTCGTCGGCGAGCTGTACAAGACCGGCGCATCGAAGCTGCAGAAGATCAACCTGGTTCCGACCCAGCAGACCGAAACCAGCACGACGGTTCCCGAGGGCACGATCATCCGAACCGATCCGAAGGCAGGGCTTAAGGTCGGCGCCGGACAGGTGGTGACGCTCTGGGTGTCGCTCGGCAAGAGCCAGGTCACCGTTCCTTCGATGACCAATCAGACTGAGGACGCGGCGAAACAGGCGATCAAGGATGCCGGCCTCGTCTACGGCTCCACCACCACGGAGCATTCGCCGAACATCCCCGCCGGCATCGTCATCCGCAGTTCGCCTGCCGCCAACACTCCGAAGAGCCAGGGCGACACGGTCGACCTCGTCGTGTCGGACGGATTGGTCACGATTCCGAGCATCATCGGCCAGACTTCGACAGACGGCATCAAGGCACTCGTAGCCATGCAGCTGAATGTGGATGCCGTCGGAGACCCGAGCTGCACCGGGGGTAAGGTGACCGGGCAGTCGCTGACCGGCGATCAGCCCCAGAAGTCGAACGTGACCGTCACATACTGCAGCGGCTAGGCCACACTGCTACGGGAGCTTGACCAGCGGGGTCAGCCCCTTCGCGGCCTCCCGGGCCGTCGGCAGGCCGGCAACGGCGAGCCAGTTGGCGAGCATCAGGTAGCCGCCCTCTGTGAGCACGGACTCCGGATGAAACTGCACTCCGAAAATCGGCGCACTCTCGTGTTGCAGGCCCATGATCACGCCGCCCTGCGTGCGGGAGGTAACGAGGAGCTCCGGTGGGACGGTCGAGTCCACCACCGCCAGTGAGTGATACCGCGTTGCGGTGAATGGCTGGGGAACCCCGGCGTACAGTGCGCTGTCATCGTGGGTGACAAGGGAGGTCTTGCCGTGCATGAGCTCGTCCGCGTGGGTGACGGTGGCCCCGAGGGCCTCCGCGATCGCCTGGTGCCCGAGGCAGACCCCGAGCAGCGGAGTGCCTGACGCGAGCGCGGCACGCACGATCGGGATCGAGACTCCGGCGGCCGCGGGGTTGCCAGGGCCTGGGGAGAGCAGCACCGCGTCATATTCGGCTATGCGCGCTGCCGCGTCATCCGCGGCGAAGTCGTCGTTGCGCAACACCGTGGTCTCCGCCCCCAACTGCAGCAGGTAGCCATTCAGCGTGTAGACGAAGCTGTCGTAGTTGTCGATAACGAGGACGCGGGTCATGCCTTAACCGTAACGTCACTGACATTGATGAAGCCATTGAGCCAGGGAAAAATCCACATGACGAGCACAGTGAGCACGACAGCGAGCAGCACGACGAGGATGACGATCCGCAGCCAGATCGGCCCGGGCAGGATCCGCCAGAGAGCTGCATACATGCTATTGACTCGCATTCACGCTGGCCGCGATCGCCGTGGGCGGACCAGCGGATGTCGGTTGCCACGATTCGAACACCGCGTACGCGATAATCCGCTCGGCGGCGGAGAGCATGGGATTGCAGCTCGTCATCGTCATCACCCGATCGGTAGCGGCGACCCGCGGGGACTGCGGCACCGCGTCGAGAACGCCGACCCCGGTCGGCCGCACGTATTCGAGCCCGCGAAAGTCATAGGTGTAGTAGCCGTCAGCCGTCTGCAAATAGATCTTGTCGCCAACCTGGAGGGTGGCCAGCTGCTTGAACGGCGCACCATGGGTTGTGCGATGCGCGGCAACAGCGAAGTTGCCGACCTCCCCCGGCATTTGGGTTCCCGGATAGTGTCCGATCCCGTTCTTGTCCAGTACATCGGTCGTGCCGACGCCCTCAGAAACGGAGCGCGCATAGTCGGCTCCGAACCGGGGAACGTACATGACCGCGAACTTCCGGGCGTTGGAGGGGGCCTTGGCGACGACCGGCACGCCATAGTCCTTCGGTGTGATAACCGTCGGTGTGCTGACTTCCGGAGTGGGCGCCTGATGCACCGGCGTCGCTGCACTCCAGCTGTGGCTGAGTGCGACACCCTGCTTGTTCTGGTCGGCGCCGACCACGAGGTCGTTGAGCCACAGCTGCCAGCCCAGGAACAGGAAGACGAGAACGCCGGCGGTGATCAGGATTTCCCCGATGATCCCGATGACGCTGATCCTGCCGCGAACCGGCGGTTGCCGTGCCTCGTGCCTCCTGGGCGGCTGCGTGGTCATGGACTTGATTCTAAAGGCACCACGGGGCCGTGCCGCCGCCTTCCGGGTGGCTACACGAGGTTTCACGCTAGAATTCCGGAATGGCCAGATCGACGACTCGTACGAAGCCCGCCCGTGCCCAAGAGACCCGCGCCGGTGACGATGCTCCGAACCCTGTCTGGTTCAAGCCGATCATGTTCGGGCTGATGATCCTCGGCCTCGCCTGGATCATCGTCTTCTACGTCAGCGGCTCGACTCTTCCCGTGCCGCAACTCGCAAACTGGAACATCCTGGTCGGCTTCGGCATCCTCTTCGTCGGCTTCCTGATGACGACCCGCTGGCGCTGACCCGCACGCGCGAGCACCCGCGGCCTGTGCCTTCGATAGACCCGCTTCCGACACGCCGAATACGGGTACAAACCCGGTCCTCCACAATGCGGTCAATTACAGTCATGTAATTTATCCCCACTGTGGATAGCCTGTGGATAACTCTCAGCCGAGGCGTCCTGGCATCAGCGCGACGCCAACAACCGTCAGGGCGATCAGGGCGACAGCCACCCCTCCGAGCATCAGGAATTGCTCGACCCGCTGGGTCCGATTGTGCGTCCGTGTGAAGATCCAGGCGACTGCCGCGCCGACCACCAGTCCACCGACGTGCGCCTGCCACGCGATGCCGAGACCGGGGATGAAGCCGATCACCAGGTTGATCACGATCAGGACCAGAAGTTGGTTGCTATTTCCCCCCAGCCGTCGCTGAATGACGAAGAATCCGGTGAACAGTCCGAAGATCGCACCGGATGCCCCGAGAACGGCAACGTTCGGCGCGATGAGCAGTACAGCCACCGAACCGCCGAACCCGGCGAGGAAGAAGAGCGCCAGGAACCGGGCGCGTCCGAGCAACTGTTCCATGATCGGCCCGAAGATGAAGAGCGAATACATGTTGAACAGGATGTGCAGCACCGACGCGTGCAGGAAGATGGTCGTCACCATCCGCCATGGCTGGGTGGCCGTATATGGCGGGTAATACACGAACAGGTTGGTGACGAGGCCATTCGTGCCACCGGTCACCAGTTGAAGGATGTATGCGAGTACGCAGAACGCGATGAGCGAATAGGTCACAACGGGCGCGCCACTCCGACCGGCGCTGCGGATCGCCGTCACAATGGCTGGCTTCGTCCGTGGCGTGCTCTGCCTGGCCTCCCTCGTGCATTCCGGGCAGTGCACCCCTACCGCGGCCTGAGTCTGGCACTCGGGGCAGATCGTCCGACCGCAGCGCTGGCAGAGCACATAGCTCTCGCGATCAGGATGACGGTAGCAATAGTTGGCCGGATTGTGCTCGGCCTGGCTCACCGTTGCACCATCTGGTTAGACCTCGTCGATGCTGATGCTCTGGATCACGACATCGTCGAGCGGCCGGTCACGACCATCCTTCTTCACGGCCTCGATCTTCTTGACGACATTCTTCGAGTCTTCGTCCTCGACCTTGCCGAAGATGGTGTGCTTGCCCTGCAGCCAAGTGGTTGGAACCGTGGTGATGAAGAACTGGGATCCGTTCGTACCGCGGCCACCCTGGATTCCCGCGTTCGCCATCGCGAGTACGTACGGCTCGGTGAAGTCGAGCTCCGGGTGGATCTCATCGTCGAACTGGTAGCCGGGGCCACCGGTGCCCTGACCGAGCGGGTCTCCGCCTTGGATCATGAAGTCGTCGATGATGCGGTGGAAGACAACACCGTCGTAGAGCTTGTCCTTGGACACTGTGCCGGTGGCCGGATGGGTCCACTCGATCGTGCCGGTTGCGAGTCCGACAAAGTTCGCCACCGTCTTCGGAGCGTGATTCCCCAGGAGGTTGACCTTGATGTCGCCGAGGTTAGTGTGGAAAATGGCTACGTGAGTGTGCACAGGCATGCGTCCATTGTTTCACAGCATCTGTGTCCAATGAATGGATTGCCTGGGCGACAGCTGGATGCGGGCTGGCAAATCAGTCGGCGTGTAGCACCGTGGCAGGATGGAACCGATGTTCGTTCACTATGAGGAGGACCTTGTGGGACTGTCACGAAAGCGTAAGAAGGAGCTCCAGCGGCTTCGAGGTACAGCTTCCGATTTGTGGAACGACCAGAAAGACGTGCTCGAGCACGCATCCCACGTGGTCCGTGAGGCGAGTAAGCAGCTTGCCCACCTCAGCCGCGAGGAGGTGGCTCCCCGGGTTCGCGATGCCGTGGATCACCACCTGCGCCCCGGAGTCGCCGCAGGCGTCGCGAGCGGCCTCGCTGCCACCCGTAGTGCGGCCGGCACGACGCGCGACAAACTGGTCGAGGACGTGCTGCCAGCCGTGGCGTCCGCTCTCTCCTCGGCCATTGCCGTCATCGACGCGGCGAAGTCGCCGCAGGTGCGCGAGGCCATCAGCCGAGCGGGAAAGATCGGTTCGCAGCTGGGATCCAAGGTCGTCGCAACCGCGCCGCGCCCCAAGTCACCCGGCCCCGGTCGCTACATCCTCATCGGCGTTGGCCTGGTTGCCGCCGCCGGCATCGCGTACGCGGCCTGGCAGACACTCCGTGCCGACGATGAACTCTGGGTGAGCGACGAATCAGACGATGGTGACCCGGAGACCGCAGCGACGGCGCCGAGCTAGTCGCCGTCTTTCTTCTTTCTGCCCAATCGCAGTCGTTTGACGGGTCTCGTCACCGACTTCTTCTCGAGTTTCGTCTCCGACTTCTTCTCGGGTTGGGGACGAGCGGCGATCAAGGACTCCGGTACGAAGAGTACGTGTCCGCACTTGACGCATACCCGCAAATAGTGATGTCTCGCAAGGCCGATTCCGTAGGACGGATTGCGCACCGTTTTCATCGGCCCGCGGCAGTTCGGACAGGCGAACGGCACGGTGAGGTGTGCCGGGATCTCCGGTAGACCCCGACTCATGGCGAGTTCCACATCGGCACGCAATGCCGTAGCACCGCCATCACGCTCTCGCGTGACACCGGCTTCGGCAGCGCCGCCTGGTTCGGCGGATAGTCCTGCTGATCGAGCACCGAGCAGATGGCAACGGGACAGGCCGGATAGTCGGAGCCCAAGCGTTCGCGCAACGTCCAGCCGTTCATCCCCGGCAGCAGGAGCTCGATCACGGCGAGATCCGGCTCGGCGCCACCCCAGGCCAGGATCGCGGACTCCGCAGACGCGGCGACTGTGACGTCGCATCCGGCCGACTCGAAATGAAGTCGGAGCAGGTCACGATGGTCTTCGTCGTGATCCACGACGAGCACGCGGACGCGCTCTACTCCGCGGGTGCTAAGGCTCATGCTGCTGTTGATCCTGTCGGACGCGTGCCGATCATCGGGGTTCCGAAGACCGTCAGGGCCAGCCGGCAAGCCTCAGGCAAACTCAATCCGCATTCCCTGCCGATCAGTATAGCGATGGGCGAATTGATCGACCATTGGGAGTTCTGAGCGGAACAATGACACTGACGACGAGCTAGTACACTCCAAGATCATGACCGGTCCCCAGGTTCCTACTCGCGCTGCCGCACGCCGTGCGTGGGTTGTCGCCGGAGCAATGCTCCTTGCGTCGGTGGTGATCAACCAGGCTGTCCAGCCCGGAACTGTGCTCTCCACCGCAGCGGGCCTCCTCGGGACGGCCTTGTTCTCCGCTTCCTTGCTGGTGTTCGCATTCGGCATTCGCGGTTCAGGCAGCGTCACTGCCCGTAAACCTCTCGGAACCGCGGCTCTTACCGTGTTGGCCCTGTGGACGCTGGCCCTATTGACGCTGCTGCTGCCGCCTCTTCAGAGCGTCTTCTTTTCCGACGGCGACGCTCCTGGCTTGCTGGCGTTCGGCTTCGTTGACGCGTTCGTCCGGTTCACCGCAGCGTTCATCGCAGTCACGCAGATAGCTCGCGCCGGCGTCGTGCCACGTCCTTGGAACTGGGCGCCTGCCTGGGCCCTGGCGGCAATGGCCGCGCTATGGCTCACGGAGCAAATCGTTGCCGTCGGCTCCGTGCGGGACACGCAGATGATCGCCGTAGGAATCATCGTGAATCTGGATAGCCTGGTCCGCATCGGCAGCGCGATATTCCTCGGTATCCTCGCGATAGTGCTCGCGAATCGGCCGGCTCGCCCACAGGCCGTCCCGGTGTACTCGACGTCGGACTAGGTGTCTCACCTCCAGCGCCCGCTTTGGGAACCTGACGGACTTCACGCGTGCCCCGAACGAGTGAGGATATTTCAGTGGAGCCTAGGAGAATCGAACTCCTAACCCCCGCCTTGCAAAGGCGGTGCTCTGCCAATTGAGCTAAGGCCCCCCGTGTGGGAGAAATTCTTTGACAGCTGTTCGCTGTATTTGTATGAAACTCGGGCCCTCACCTCACGATGAGGGTCGAACCCCTAACCGCCGCCTTGCAAAGGCCGTGCGCTGCCAATTGAGCTGGGTTCCCGCGGGAACCCGGTTACGGATTCCGCGTGGGGATACCAGGACTTGAACCTGGGACCTCTTCGTTATCAGCGAAGCGCTCTAACCGCCTGAGCTATATCCCCGTTGGCAGATACGAGAGTATCGCACCTGCTGATTTTCACCCAATCGATTAGTTGTTGGTGAACCCCACGAGCAGACCGCCGGTGATCCGGACGCTGAAGTTGTACAACAGGGCCGCGATGGCACCGAGCGCGGTGCCGATCACCACGTTCAGGAGGGCCACGATGAACGAGAAGGTCAATACCGTTCCCAGCGAGAATGTGCTGGTGACGCTGAAGTTGGACTGGTTGAGGATCTGCCCGAGTGTGCTGTCGAGCGTGTTGAAGATTCCGGTGGTTTCCAGCACCAGCCAGATGAGTGCCGTGGCGACGACCAGGATTATGCCGAGAGAGACGGCGATCAGAAAGGCCAGCTTCACGGCCGACCAGAAGTCCACGTACACGAGCTTGAGGCGAACCTGCTTGGTTGCCCCGGCCCGCTGGGACTTCCGCTGAAGTTTCTCGGCGACGCTACTCATCTATTGTTTCGTCCTTCCCGGCTTCGAGGTCCTGGACCGGACTCTCGTCGTCTTGAACGGCCTGGCCTTGCGCATCCAGGTTACGTTCACTATTTTTCGCGACTGCGATGATCCGGTCGTCGTCCGCAAACCTGGCGAACACGACACCCATCGTGTCACGACCCTTGGCCGGAACTTCGGCCACGGAGGAGCGTACCACTTTGCCGCTGGCAAGAACCACGAGGACCTCGTCGTCGTCCTCGACGATCAACGCGCCGGCGAGGTCACCTCGTGCCTCTGCCAGCTTCGCCACTTTGATCCCCAGGCCACCACGGTTCTGCACGCGGTACTGGTCGACCGAGGTTCGCTTCGCATAGCCTCCCTCTGTGACAACAAAGACATAGCCCTCATCGCTTACCACCGAGGCGTCGAGCAAGGTGTCCTCTCCGCGGAAATGCATCCCGATCACGCCGGACGTCGCGCGACCCATCGGCCTCAGCGCATCATCGGATGCTGTGAATCGAATGGACATTCCCTTACGAGACACGAGAAGCAGGTCGGAATCCTCTTCGACCAGCATCGCCGACACGAGTTCGTCCTCATCCCGGAGGTTGATCGCGATGATACCGCCGGAGCGGTTCGTGTCGTATTCGGTGAGCAGCGTCTTCTTGATCAGACCGCCGCGGGTGGCGAGCACCAGGTAACTGGCGACGGCGTAGTCGCGGATATCGAGGATCTGTGCGATCTCTTCATCCGGCTGCAGCGCCAACAGGTTGGCGACGTGTTGTCCCTTCGCGTCGCGACCGGCCTCCTGCACCTCGTAGGCCTTCGCCCGGTAGACGCGACCCTTGTTGGTGAAGAACAGCAGCCAGTGGTGGGTCGTCGTGACGAAGAAGTGCTCGACGACATCATCCGCCCGCAGCTGGGCGCCTTTGACACCTTTGCCGCCGCGGTGCTGGCTGCGATAGTTGTCGCTCCTGGTCCGCTTGATGTAACCGCCGCGGGTGACGGTGATCACCATCTCCTCTTCGGGGATCAGGTCCTCGACGTTCATGTCGCCGTCGAAGCCGAACATGATCTCGGTGCGACGGTCATCGCCATACTTGTCGATGATTTCGGTCAGCTCTTCGCTGATGATTGTGCGCTGTCGTTCCGGGCTCGCCAGGATCGCCTGGAACTCGGTGATCTGCGCCTCGATGAGGTCGTGCTCCTCGATGATCTTCTGGCGCTCGAGGGCGGCGAGCCGGCGCAGCTGCATGTCGAGGATCGCGCGAGCCTGTAGTTCATCGATCACCAACAGACTCATCAGCCCGTCACGCGCATCCTCAACGGTCGGCGACCGGCGGATGAGTGCGATCACCTCGTCGAGCGCGTCCAGCGCCTTGAGATATCCGCGCAGGATGTGCGCCCGCTCCTCTGCCTTGCGCAGACGGAACTGGGTGCGCCGGACGATCACCTCGATCTGGTGGGAGACCCAGGCGGTGATGAAGCCGTCGACGGCGAGCGTGCGGGGGATTCCATCGACGATCGCGAGCATGTTCGCGCCGAAGTTCTCCTGCAGCTGGGTGTGCTTGTACAGGTTGTTCAGCACGACCTTCGCCACGGCGTCACGCTTGAGTACGATGACCAGTCGCTGGCCGGTGCGGCCGGATGTCTCATCCCGGATGTCCGCGATGCCGGCGATCTTGCCTTCCTTGACCAACTCGGCAATCTTCAGTGCGAGGTTGTCAGGGTTGACCTGGTAGGGGAGCTCGGTGACCACGAGGCAGGTGCGACCCTGCAGCTCTTCGACGTTGACGACGGCGCGCATGGTGATCGATCCGCGGCCGGTGCGATAGGCGTCCTGGATGCCCTTGATGCCGAGGATCTGCGCCCCGGTCGGGAAGTCCGGTCCCTTGATCCTCTGCAGCAGTGCCTCGACCAGCTCCTCCTGCGATGCGTCGGGGTTGGCCAGGTGCCACAGTGCCCCGGCGCCGACCTCGCGGAGGTTGTGCGGCGGAATATTGGTAGCCATACCGACGGCGATGCCGACCGAGCCGTTGACCAGGAGGTTCGGGAACCGAGCGGGCAGCACGAGCGGTTCCTGCGTTCTGCCGTCGTAGTTGTCGCCGAAGTCGACGGTCTCCTCGTCGATGTCGCGCACCATCTCGAGCGCGAGGGGCGCCATCCTGGTCTCGGTGTATCGCGCGGCTGCCGCCCCGTCGTTGCCGGGAGATCCGAAGTTGCCCTGCCCGGCAGCGAGCGGATAGCGAAGACTCCACGGCTGCACCAGGCGAACCAGGGCGTCATAGATCGACGAGTCGCCGTGCGGATGGAACTGGCCCATCACGTCGCCGACCACGCGCGAGCTCTTCGAGAACGCCTTGTCTGGCCGGTATCCGCCGTCGTACATTGCGTAGACCACCCGGCGGTGAACCGGCTTCAGTCCGTCGCGCACCTCCGGGAGCGCGCGACCGACGATAACGCTCATGGCGTAGTCGAGGTAGGAGCGCTGCATCTCCAGCTGGAGATCGACCGGGGTGATTTTGTCGTGAGTCAGGTCGATCTCGTTGCCGGCAATCTGGTCTTCAACGATCTCGTTGCCGTCGGTGGTTTCGTCAGCCATGGGTTCTCAGTTCTAGATATCGAGGAAGCGTACGTCTTTGGCGTTCTTCTGGATGAAGTTGCGACGGAGTTCGACGTTCTCGCCCATCAGGGTGTCGAAGATCGCGTCGGCCGCGGCAGCATCATCCAGGGTGACGCGCAGCAGGGTGCGGGTCTCCGGGTTCATGGTGGTGTCCCACAATTCCTTGTAGTCCATCTCGCCGAGACCCTTGTAGCGCTGGATCCCGTTCTCTTTCGGAATTCGCTTGCCGGCCGCGGCGCCGGCGGCGAGGAGTGCATCGCGCTCGTTGTCCGTGTAGACGTACTCGTGCGGAGAATTGCTCCACTTGAGCCGATACAGCGGAGGCTGCGCGAGATACACGTAGCCGAGGTCGATCAGCGGCCGCATGTAGCGGAAGAGGAGGGTCAGCAGCAGCGTCGTGATGTGCTGGCCGTCGACGTCGGCGTCGGCCATCAGGACGATCTTGTGGTACCTGGCCTTGTCGGGGTCGATGTCGTCGG
>JAODMG010000044.1 GCA_025464895.1 Microbacteriaceae bacterium
GGATCGTGTAGCTGTAGCCCTGCTCCGCGAGGAATCGCTGGCGGTTCTGGGCGAAGTCCTGGTCGACGGTGTCGCGGGCGACCAGCGTGTAAAAGTTGGCCGGGAGGCCGGACTCCTTTGGACGCAGCAGGCGTCCCAGCCGTTGAGCCTCCTCCTGGCGGGAGCCGAACGATCCGGACACCTGGATGGCGACCGTCGCCTCCGGCAGGTCGACCGAGAAGTTGGCAACCTTCGAGACGACGAGCACGGTGATCGAGCCCTCGCGGAACGCCTGGTACAGCCGTTCGCGCTCGTCGATCGGGGTCGCACCGGTCAGCTTCGGGGCATCCAGGGCATCAGCCAGCTCGTCGATCTGGTCGAGGTACTGCCCGATGACCAGGATCCGCTCGCCGGCGTGCTTGGCGACCAGCCGACGCACCACGGACAGCTTGGCCGGCGCCGTCGCGGCCAGGCGGTAGCGTTCGTCGTCCGCGGCCGCCGCGTATTCCAGCCGCTCCTGCTGCGGCAGGTCGATCCGCACCTCGAAACAGGATGCCGGGGAGATGAAGCCCTGTGCCTCGATCTCTTTCCACGGTGCGTCGAACCGCTTCGGCCCGATGAGGCTGAAGACGTCGCCCTCGCGGCCATCCTCCCGCACCAGGGTCGCGGTCAGTCCGAGGCGACGGCGTGCCTGCAGCTCGGCGGTCAGCTTGAACACCGGCGCCGGCAGCAGGTGCACCTCGTCGTAGATGACCAGGCCCCAGTCCATCGCGTCGAGCAGGGCGAGGTGCGCGTATTCGCCTTTTCGCTTGGCGGTGAGGATCTGGTAGGTGGCGATGGTGACCGGCCTGACCTCTTTCGCCTGGCCGGAGTATTCGCCGATCTCGTCCTCGGTGAGTGTCGTGCGCTTGAGAAGCTCGCTGCGCCACTGCCTGGCCGACACGGTGTTGGTGACGAGCACGAGGGTGTTGGTCTTCGCGGTGGCCATGGCTCCCGCACCGACGAGTGTCTTGCCGGCGCCACACGGCAGCACGACCACCCCGGAACCGCCGTCGAAGAAGTTCGAGATCGCCTGGTTCTGGTAGCCGCGGAGAGCCCAGTTCTCTTCGACCAAGGCGATCGGATGCGGCGTGCCCGGCGTGTAGCCGGCCAGGTCTTCCGCCGGCCATCCGAGCTTCACCAGCTCCTGCTTGACCTGCCCGCGCGCCCACGGCTGGATGATGTAGCTGTCGATCTGCGGACCGCGGCCGCGCTGGTCGTCCGGCAGGAACAGCAGCGGTGCGATTCGCTTGGCCCGTACGATCTCCGACAGGACGGCGGTGTCGGTCGAGCGCAGGATGAGGGTGCCGTCCGCGTCTCGCTCGATGACGAGCCGGCCGTAGCGGCCGACGGTCTCGGCGATGTCCACCGAGACGCTCTGCGGGATGTCGAATCGCGAGTAGCGCTCCAGGGTGGCGAGCATGTCCTCTGCCGTGTGTCCGGCCGCCCGCGCGTTCCAGAGACCGAGACGGGTTATCCGGTAGGTGTGGATGTGCTCAGGAGCACGCTCCAGCTCGGCGAACACGGCCAGGTCGTGCCTGGCATCCTCCGCGGCGGGATGGGCGACCTCGAGCAGCACGGTCCGGTCGCTCTGCACGATGAGCGGTCCGGACAGCTGTGGCGTAATTTCAGGCTCGGGTACGCCAGTCACCCCAAGAGTCTAGCGTCGTGGGTCAGCTGACCGGCCCGACTGAGGCGATGCTCGACAGCGGCAGCGTCCGTTCGATCGCAGACTTGCGGTCCCTGGCCCGCAGGCGGCCGCCGCCGAGGCTGGTGGGCTCCAGCTGGTAGTCGATGACGGTTCCGTTCGGCATCGTGATGCTGACGGTGAGCGCCGCGTGGGCCCGGATGGCGGTCTCCAGTTGCCGTACCAGCCAGGCCTGGCCGGTCTCTGCGGCATCCATCCCGCTGCCGAGCCGCAGCCTCTCGATCAGCGCGTCGACCGGGTCGATCGCCGGAGCCAGGGCGACCCTGGTCGAGTGGCGCCGCCTGAGGGCGATGATCTCGCCGTCTGCGTTCTCGGCCGCGACCGGGTAGCGTGCCTCGCTCAAGGCCCAAAAGACGACATCGAACGGGAGGCGACTGAGCACCCGGTCGGCGGCGACCCGTTTCAACCCGAGCGACGCGAGGTTCTGGTCGACCGCGATGGCGGCCAGGAGTCCGGCATCCTCCGACCGAAGATAACTGTGCGCCTCGAATTCGAGCTGCTCCGGGCCGGGTTCGAGCTGTTCGCCGACCCGGATCAGCCCGTAGCGCTGGGAGACCTCTGCGATCAGATAGGCGAGCGGCTGCGGGATGCCGGTGAGCGAGACGCTCGACAGGAACTCGAGCAGCGACTCCGCGGTCTCGCCGGCCGCCATCGCCCGGTTGACGCTCGACACCGAGATTCGGTAACTGGATGCGAGGGCGCGGCTCTCGACGTCGGCGAGCGACCGCAGCCTGGCATCCACCCTCGGCGTCAGCGGGCCAGGGGCGACGACGGAGAGGTCGTGCTGCAGGTACACCTGCTCGACCTCGGGTGGCAACAGGGTGGAGATGGTCTCCTCGGCCGCGTCGATCCGGCCGGAGAGCACGAAAGTTCCCGGCGTGCTCGGGGCCTGGTTCGCGGTGATGCCGAGCAGCTCGGCGTGGCGGGTGTTCGCGCTCGCGCGCTCATCCATCCAGCCGCCGCCGGCCGGATAGAGCCAGTCGATGTAGCTGCGGAGCCCGGCGCCCCACAGCGAAGTCGACCGCTCGCTGAGGAGGGCACGGATGTCGCCGGGCAGCTGGTCGAACCAGGCTCCGGCCAGCGAGGCCCAGCGTTCGCCAGTCGATTCCAGGAGCCACGAGCCACCACGATCGGTGATCATCCAGGTGGCGGCGTCCAGGGCCACGAGGCCGGACTGGTCCGCGACGGCGAGAAATTCGGCGACCGCATCGAGTTCGACCGCCATCGCTCCGGAGAGGCGCTTGCCGTCTGGGAGGGCGAGTCCGCCACGCGCCAGCTCGCGTGCGGGCTCCCGCTCCAATTCGGTCAGCAGCTCGGTGATCGCCGTCGTCGCGGCGAATGCTCGCTCGGCCGCCAGGCGGTCGATGAAGCGCCGATCGACGTCGGGGACCGGTTCGAGAGCCGCCGGTGGGCTGCCGGCCGCGAGCTCCGCGATGCTTGGCAGGCCGATCGACGGCCACGCCTTAAGCCGGTCGCGCACGCTGTCGTAGGCGGTGTAGTGGTCGGACTCCTGTTCCAGGATGAGCAGGTCGACCGCGAACGCGATGCGGGAGGCGACCGACTCGAGCGTCGCCGTGTCGATGTCTGCCGTGCCGTTGCCTGCCGCGGTCAGCCGGGCCGCGACATCCGCGGCGCCGATCGGCCGTTCCGACTCTGCGATGGTGCCGATCACGGCGAGGGTATCCCGCTCGAGCCGCGTTAGCATCTGCTGCACGGATGCCGGGTCGAGGAACGCCTCGGCCAGGTCGAAGAAGTCCTTGATGCCCGTGATCGACAGGCCGCGGGACCGGACGGCGGCGGCGAGATCCGCGTCGTCCATCGATCGAAGCCGGGTGGCCAGTGACAGCGTGTTGCTCATCTGCCCCCGCCGTTCGTCGTCGAATGCCGCCGCGAAAGAAGGTTACCTCTTGTCTTGCGCATCTCCGGCTTCACGACCGCGGCGTCTCATGCTGAGAATCAGGAGAACGATGATGAGGACGAAGCCGATCGGCAGTCCGAAGAGGGGGAGGTTCAGCACCATCGGCCAGATTCCGGATGCGAAATCGTTGGCATTCATGCCGGCGTATGTGCCCACGATCACCGCAACGAATGCCACGATCGACAGGCCGACGATGCCCGCGATCATGTACGCCATGATGCGTTCGTTACGATGGATGGTTACTGGGGATTCATTTGCCACAGGGACAAGGATACGGGCACGCGGCGGCCGTATCCTTAGGTGTTTATACCCGAGCGCATTACGGCAACCGAGAGGATCGTGACATGCCAACCGGCAAGGTCAAATTTTACGACGATGAGAAGGGCTTCGGCTTCATCAGTTCTGATGATGGCCAGGAGGTCTTCCTGAACGCCTCTGCTCTGCCATCCGGGGTCACCTCGGTCAAAGCCGGCACCAAGCTCGAGTTCGGAATTGCGGACGGCAAGCGCGGCGCGCAGGCCCTCTCCGTGCGACTGCTCGACGCACCCCCGAGCATGGTCAAGCTGAGCCGCAAGCCGGCCGACGACATGGCCGTCATCATCGAGGACCTGGTCAAGCTGCTCGACGCCGTCGGTTCGAACCTCAAGCGTGGCCGCTACCCGGACAGCAGTCACAGCAAGACCATCGCCGCCATGCTTCGCAAGGTTGCGGATGAGCTGGATGCCTGACGCCACCGCGCCCGACGCCACCGTCACACCAGCCGACTTCGATCTCGGTCGAGCCGCTCTGCTCGAAATCACGACGGCCGACACCATCGGCGACAACGCCGGCTCGATCGACGAGGGAGAAGGGGTCGTCTCGGTGCACTTCGAGACGACGCTCGCCGGATACCCCGGTTGGCACTGGACCGTCAGCATCGCGCGGGTCAACGGCGAAGAGCCGTCCGTGCTGGAGACCGAGCTGCTGCCGGGCGACGGTGCCCTGCTCGCCCCCGACTGGACTCCGTGGATCGACCGGCTCGCCGACTATCGGGCTGCGCAGGAGGCCGCGGGGCTCGAAGCCGCCGATGCCGAGGATAGCGATGACGACGGCGACGCTGACGACGATGACACTGAGGACGACGACGACGACGAGCTGGACAACGACGTGCTGCACGGCGGCGACCTCGACGGGGTCGACATCGACGAGGTGGCGGACGATGACCTCGACGATGAGGCCGACGACCTCGACGATCACATCGCCGACGACGACGAACTTTTTGACGAAGACGGCCTGGCCGTCCGATCCGGAACGGACGTGCCGCCTGCGCTAGGTGCGCCGGGTGTGGGTGTAGATAAGTCCTACTAGCCCGAGGCCGATCCCGGTGACGCAGCTCCAGAGCCACCACCGGTTTCCGGACTCCATGAGCGGGCGCAGAAACAGCAGGAACCCGATCAGGGCGAGCAGCCATAGGGTGATCCCGACGAGGATGGCCTTACGGTCATCCGTCCTCACCGGGGCCGGGTCCGGCCGCCGCTCGGAGTCCTTCAGCCAGAGGCGCATGCCTACAGGGTACTCACCGGGCCGTTGTCGACGACCCACTCGATCGACGAGATCAGTTTGCGCACGTCGTCCGGTTCGATCGCGGTGAAGGTGGCGACCCTCAGCTGGTTGCGGCCGAGCTTGCGGTACGGCTCGGTGTCGACGATCCCGTTGGCGCGCAGGGTCTTCGCGACGGCGGCGGCGTCGATTGCGTCGTCGAAGTCGATGGTGACGACGACCTGCGAGCGGTGGTCAGGGTCGACGACGAACGGGGTCGCGTAGTCGACCGAGCCCGCCCAGTCGTAGAGAGCGGATGATGATTCCCTGGTGCGGGCGTCGGCCCAGGCCAGGCCGCCGTTGCCGTTGATCCAGTCGACCTGGTTCTCGAGCATGAGCAGGGTGGAGATGGACGGAGTGTTGAGGGTCTGGTTGAGCCGTGAGTTGTCCACCGCGTTCTTGAGGCTCAGGAATTCGGGGATGTAGCGGCCCCCGGCCGCCACCCGCTCGACCCGCTCGAGCGCGGCGGGGGAGAGGAGCGCGAACCAGAGTCCGCCATCCGATGCGAAGTTCTTCTGCGGCGCGAAGTAATACACGTCGGCCTGCGACGCGTCGAAGTCGACGCCGCCGGCCGCGCTCGTCGCATCGATGACGGTGAGGGCGCCCGCGTCGCCGTTCACCCGGGTGATCGGGGCCATCACCCCGGTGGATGTCTCGTTGTGTGGCCAGGCGTAGACGTCGACGCCGGAGACGACCTCCACCTCGCTGCGCGACCCGGCGGGTGCAGCGATCACGTGCGGGGCCTCGAGCCACGGCGCGGATGCCGCCTGGGCGAACTTGTTGCTGAACTCACCGAAGGTGAGGTTTTCGCTGCGCTTCTCGATGAGCGAGAACGCCGCGGCATCCCAGAACGCGGTCGATCCGCCGTTGCCGATGACGACCTCGTAGCCGTCCGGGAGCCGGAAGAGTTCTCCGAGTCCGGACTGCACGCGGGCGACCAGATTCTTCACGGGCGCCTGGCGATGTGACGTGCCCATCAGCGCGGCGCCGGCGCCGGCCAGATAGGCCAATTGTTCCGGTCGAACCTTGGACGGGCCGCATCCGAATCGTCCATCGGCGGGCAACAGATCAGTGGGAATCGTCAGTGCGGACATGCGGCAATTCTATGGGCGAAGGCTGCAGGCATCCCCTCAGCCTCGTAACACTAGGGCAGGTTAGGCTTGGCTTCATTCGCACACATCCCTGGAGGCATCGATGACGGATCTCATTGACACCACTGAGATGTATCTGCGTACCATCTACGAGCTCGAAGAAGAGAACATCATTCCTCTTCGTGCTCGCATCTCCGAGCGGCTCGGACACTCCGGGCCGACCGTGTCCCAGACGGTCGGGCGGATGGAGCGCGACGGACTGGTGATCGTCGAGGGCGACCGCCACCTTTCGCTCACCGACGACGGCCGCAGCAAGGCCGTCCACGTGATGCGCAAGCACCGTCTCGCCGAGCGCCTGCTCTCCGATGTCATCGGACTGGACTGGGCGCTCGTGCACGAGGAAGCCGGCCGCTGGGAACACGTCATGAGCGAGCAGGTCGAGCGTCGCATCCTGGAGATGCTGGAGCAGCCGACC
>JAODMG010000009.1 GCA_025464895.1 Microbacteriaceae bacterium
GCAACCCAGCTCGCCGCGCCACGGTTCCGGACGCCTCGCGATCATGCTGTGCCACTCCTCCTCCACAATGAGTCCGGCGCGAATGGCGGAGTCGGCGGCGGCGACAGCGAATTCGACCGGCTGGCACCTGGCGATGTCTTCGAGACAGGCGAGCGGTTCGAGAAGGAGTCGCGAGCGCGTGTCTGGCGTTGTGTTCCAGTGGATATCGACCAGCGGATCCGCTAGCCGTGACAGTCGAACCCGGCTGTCGTCGCGGGTTCGGAGGCGCCCGCCGTTCGGTGGCACGACCAGGTGGAGGATGTCGCTGCGAGGCGCCCAGAGACCGTGAAGTCGCGCGCCCGAAATGCAGCTGAGGCGGCCGCCGACTCGCCACGCTTGCAGCAGGTCCGGATGCAGCCCCGGCCGCGCGTACCAGCCTTGGCGAACGCGCACGATCATGTGCTCGCCAATCGCTCGCTTTAGTTCGGGCTGCGTGAATCCCGCGTCATAGAACTCGTGGGTCGCGACGATCCCGCCGTGCGCGTCAATGAGGAGTTCAAGCCGGTTCCGTTGCGATCGCATCGTCGAAGTGTCGAGGGAGTGACGTTCGTGCGGGACCGGGCTGCGGCATCCGTGCGCTAGTTGCTCGTTTGCGCCCAAGTGCAGGAGCGGTTGTCGCTCAAATGCAGGAGCGGAGCCCCTGTTAGGCACATTTCGACGTGAAATCCGCAACTTTACGGCTGCGGTCCTGCATTTGAGCGAATGGGGAGCGGATGTTGAGCGGATGAGGCGGATGGCGGACGGACGGAGTCCGAAGGCAGAGAGGCGCCGGCAGGGCGAGCGTCGGCGGCGCCGCTTAGAATTGGGCAGTCATGACCTTTCTTCTCGAGCCTTCCGGACCAGGCGAGACTCCCGGTGCTGGCGCGGCCGGTGCCGGCGAGACCCCCGATTTCGGCGATTCACCCCTTCTCGAAGGGCTGAATCCGCAGCAACGGGAGGCGGTTGAGTACCGCGGGCCCGCGCTGCTGATCGTCGCAGGAGCGGGCTCGGGCAAGACGAGCGTGCTCACCAGGCGGATCGCCGGCCTGCTCTACAGTCGCGAGGCCTGGCCGAGCCAGATCCTCGCCATCACCTTCACCAACAAGGCCGCGGCGGAAATGCGGGAACGCGTCCAGCAGCTGGTCGGCGGCCAGGCCGAGGGTATGTGGATCTCGACGTTCCACTCCGCCTGTGTCCGCATCCTCCGTCGCGAGGCGGAGAATTTCGGCTTCACCAAGAGCTTCACCATCTACGACTCCGCCGACAGCCGGGCGCTCATCAAGCGGATCATCAAGGACCTCGACGCCGACACGTTCGGCTTCACCGTCAGCCAGGCGATGGGTAAGATCTCGAAGCTGAAGAACGAGCTTCAGGATGTCGAGTCGTACGCGCGTGGGGCGAATTTCAACGACCCGGCCGAGCGGATGTTCCTCGAGATCTTTCGCGAATATACTCGCAGCCTCACCCGCGCCAACGCCTTCGACTTCGACGACCTGATCGGTCAGACGGTGTACCTGTTCCGCGCGTTCCCCCAGGTCGCCGCCCTGTACCAGCGCCGCTTCCGCCACATCCTGGTCGACGAATACCAGGACACGAACCACGCCCAATACGCGCTCATCCGCGAGCTGACCAAGCCGGTGCGGCAGGGCGACTTGCCGGAGGATCTGCGCGGCAAGGGTTCGCTGGATGCGGCGTCGCTGACGGTGGTCGGCGACAGCGACCAGTCGATCTACGCGTTCCGCGGTGCGGACATCCGCAACATCGTCGAATTCGAGCGCGACTTCCCCAACTCCAAAGTCGTGCTGCTCGAGCAGAACTACCGCTCGACCCAGAACATCCTCGATGCGGCCAACGCGGTGATCTCCAACAACTTCGATCGGAAAGACAAGAAGTTGTTCACCACGATCGGCGCCGGCGCGAAGATCGTCGGATTCACCGGGTACAGCGGTCACGACGAGGCCCAGTTCGTCGCGGATGAGATCCAGGCGCTGCACGAAACCGGCGTCAGCTACAAGGACGTCGCGGTGTTCTATCGCACCAACGCCCAGACCAGGGCGCTGGAGGAGATTTTCATCCGTTCCGCGCTGCCGTACCGGGTGCTCGGAGGAACCAAGTTCTACGAGCGTGCCGAGATCAAGGACGCGATGGCGTACCTCATCGCGGTCGCGAATCCCGCCGATCCGCTCGCCCTCCGCAGGGTGATGAACACGCCGAAACGCGGCATCGGGCCGGCCACCGAGACCGCGCTGCAGAGCTACGCCGACCACCACGAGATCACGCTGCGGGAGGCGATGCGCCACGCGGATGAGCTGGGCCTCGGCCCCAAGGTGACCGGCGCGATCCTCGGGTTGGCCGCGATCCTGGATGAGGTCGGACTCACCGTTGACACGGCACCGCCCGCCGACATCCTCAAGGCACTCCTCGACCGCACCGGGTTCCTGGACGCGTTCCGGCTCTCCCGCGATGCGCAGGACGAGGCGAGGGCGGAGAACGTCGAGGAGCTCCTGGCGGTGACCAAGGAATTCCAGAAGAACAACCCGGACGGCGTTCTGCTGGACTTCCTCACCGAGGTTTCGCTGGTCGCCGCTGCGGACGACCTGGATGACTCGAGCGGCACGGTCTCGCTCATGACGCTGCACACCGCGAAGGGCCTCGAATACGAAGCGGTGTTCCTCACCGGTGTGGAGGAGGGGTTGCTTCCCCACCAGATGTCTGCGGGGGAGCCAGGAGGTCCGGCCGAGGAGCGGCGACTGTTCTATGTCGGGATCACCCGCGCCCGCACCTTCCTGTACGTGTCGCTCGCTATGTCGCGGGCACAGTTCGGCGAAGTGAATGTGGCGATGCCGAGCCGCTACCTGCAGGAGATCCCGCCAGAGCTCATCGACTGGCGCCAGTCGCCCGGCTCTGCCACCAGTCGCGGAGGAACCCAGCCCCGGGCGCTCAACGCCAGGCGCGGCGGCTTCGGCGCAGAGCTAGGTGCAGGTCTCGGATCCGGATCCGGTGGCCCGGGATACGCGTCCGGGTCGAGCGGACCAGGTGCGACCGCGCTGGCCCGTGCCGCCAGGAACGCGGACAAGCCGAAGACGGAGTGGGCGAATCGCGTGACAGGAACCGTGCGAGACAACGGCGACCTGGCCCTCGCGATTGGAGATCGCATCCGTCATGTCGACTTCGGCGACGGCAAGGTCACCAGCGTGACCGGCA
>JAODMG010000083.1 GCA_025464895.1 Microbacteriaceae bacterium
GTGGGACCCGCCGTGCTCGAATGATGCGTGACAGGACTCCACCGAGTATTCCTGCAGACTCCGCGGGCCTCAATGACCACTTGCGCACATTTCATGTGCATACTTGCAGATGTGCCGGACTCGACCGCTTCATCGACGCCCCCCAACCCCGTTGACCTTCTCATCCTGCTCGCGGTGTCGAGAACCGGCCGGTTCACGACCGCGGCCGAAAGTCTCGGCCTCAATCACACGACGGTATCGCGCAGGATCGCCGCGCTCGAGAAGACCCTCGCCGGCCGCGTGCTCTCGCGCACGCCCGGCGGATGGGAGCTTACCGATCTCGGACGACGCGCCATGCACGCCGCAGAGGAGGTCGAGTCGGCGGTGTCCACCCTCGCCGGGTCGGAGGATGACACTCCCCAGCTGAGCGGCGTTGTGCACATGTCGGCGACGGACGGATTCAGCGCCTACGTCGCAACGCCCGCGATCGCCTCACTGCGGCGCGACAACCCCAATCTCAGCGTGGAGATCGTCACGGTGACCCGGCGTGTGATGCAACACCGCTCTGGGCTCGACATCGAGGTCGTTGTCGGGGACCCGCAGGTGCACCGCGCCGAGGCGTTCAAGCTCGGCGACTACGTGCTCGGGATGTACGCGTCCCGCGACTATCTCGCCGAACACGGAATCCCGGCGACCGTGCACGAGCTCACCGAGCATCCGCTCGTCTACTTCGTCGACTCGATGCTGCAGGTCGACGACCTCGACGCGCCTCGACGACTCGTGCCGACGATGCGGGACTCGATCAGCTCGACGAACGTCTTCGTGCACGTTGAGGCGACACGCGTCGGCGGCGGCATCGGCTTGCTCCCCTGTTTCATGGCCGACCGGCATGCCGATCTCGTGCGCCTGCTGCCGGCAGACTTCGCCGTGCAACTGCCCTACTGGATGGTCGTGCGCACCGAATCGCTGCGACAGCCCGCTGTCGCCGCGGTCGCCGACGCCCTGCGTGCCCAGACGCGCGGGTTCGAAGCGGCACTGATGGGGCAGGCGAGTCACACCTAACGCGCCTGCGATCCGCCGTCCACCGGAAGCTCGATCCGGCCGCGGCGCTAGCCGGCCCCCACCACCGCCTGCGAGCTGGCCGCAGCGCTCCCGGTACCGTCGTCGGCCACAACCGTCACTGTGTATGTACCGCTCTTCGCATACGTGTGACCGCCCGAGATCGCTCCCGATGCGGCATCCACAGTGGCGGTGGTCGTTGCCGAGCCGTCACCCCAATTCACGGTCGCGGTGTAGGCGCCAGGTGTGGCTGGCGACCCAGCGCTCACCGTCCCGACCTGCCCAGAGAACGCGACCCCCGCGAGCACTCCTGCCAGCGGCGACGAAGCGACGGTGATGGGCGTGGAAGACAGTCGGGTCCCATCCGTAGCCACCGCGAACACATGGATCCTGCCCGTCGCGGTGATGGCCCCGGTTTGGATGGGCAGTGTGAGAGAGACCGCCCGCTTCCCGCTCGGAAGCGTCACGGGAGCCGTCGAGAAGATCCCGGCAACCGTACTGTCCCCGAGGGAACCACCGGAGAATCGACCATCCGATTGCGCCACCAGAATGTTCCCAAACAGCGGGGCCTTCACCGAGGCGGTCCAGTCGCCGAACTGGATCGGAAGTTGTGAGGTAGACCCGTCGGAGAACGTCAGCGTGCCGACGGTATTCTGCGCAAGCTCATTCGCCGTACCGATCACGGACAGCTTTGTCACGTCCGCTCCGAGCGCGAGCGGGATGACCTGGCCGTTGCCTGTCGCATTGTCGGGCTTGCCAGCCGGAACAGCCGTGGCCGACGGCAGATCAAAGCTGAGCGCGGTGCCAGGCACCTTCACGGTCGTGCCCTGCACGAAACCGTGCGAGGCAAGCGAGGAGGTCGAGAACGCGTTACCCAGGCCGTCACAACTGCCGCCCTGCCCGTTCGAGGCCAGACAAACACTGTCGTAGGCGCCGATCAGCGACGGAGCAGTCCGCGAGACCGCCACGGTGACCGTCGTCGACGCCGTACGCGTGCCATCCGTCGCCGTGATCAGCAGCGTGTAGCTGCCGGCAGCGGTGAAGGTGTGCGGCGCGGAGATCTGGTAGCCACCCAATGGTGAGCGGGTGAGGACTGCGGCGACCGGACCCTTTCCGTCCTGGAAGTCGACCGTTGCCGTCAAGGCCGTCGACCCGGATGCCGACGCAAGCACGCCGGTCAGCGAGGTACCCACCGCAGCCGTCACACCCGGCCGGGCGGACAGGGTGAACTCCTGCGTCGCCGCGTTTGTATTCGCCAGCAACTCCAGCTCCGATAATCTCGGCGGCGTGCCGTCTGTGGTCGCGGTGATCGAGAGCCGGTAGAAGGAAAACGCCTGCGGCGCCTTCACCTGGAACGGCCTCGTCTGGGTCTGCCACGGCCAGGTCTGCCCCGATCGCTGATCGACAGTCACCCACTTCGTTCCGTCCGACGACCCCTCGAGCGTCCACGCGGTGGGCGACGAGCCCGATGCACCATTCGTCAACGTATACGTGTCGACCGTGACCGGACCCTCGTTCGACGCGTAGCTGACCGCGGGATGCGCAGACGTGAACGTCACGGACGTCTTTGAGTTGTCATCGGTCAGGGCGGAGACGCTGGCGGCGTCGGTCGCCGTAGTCGTACCGAATCCGGCCTTCGTCGCGTCGACGAGCGGGGTCGGCACTGGCACCTTGGCCGGAGCCACGGCACCCCAGTTCGACGGCTTGGCACTCATGTTGAAGTGCAGCGTCCCGCCGGCGGCGACCATCGAGGCCGACAGGGACGTCGTCGCGAGGGGCTCGCCGTTGAATGTGGCGTTCTTCACGTACACGTTCGAAACGCTGTTCTGCGGCGCATCGATCACGAGCGTCTTGCCCCCGAGAGGGCTCACCACGGCGTGAGTGAATAGCGGCGAACCGATCGTGTAGGTGTCGGATGCCATCGCCAGCGGATAGAACCCGAGCGACGAGAAGATATACCACGACGACATCTCACCGTTGTCCTCGTCACCGGTGTAACCCTGACCGATGTCGCTGCCAACGTAGAGCCTGCGGGTGATCTCCCGCACGGCTGCCTGGGTCTTCGATGGCGCACCGGCCGCAGCATACATATACGGGATGTGATGCGACGGCTGGTTGCTCATGCCGAGCTGACCCATCCGGACGGCTTGCGCCTCCAGCATCTCGTGGATCGTCCCGCCGTAGCCTCCGGGTTTGTTCGCATTCTCCGGAGTGGCGAAGAACGCGTCGAGCTTCTGCACCAGTTGGTCGGAGCCGCCATAGAGGGCGGACAAGCCGGCCACGTCGAATGGTGCGTGGAACGCGAAGTTCCAGCCGTCCGTTTCGGTGTACGCACCACCCCACGCTCCGGGGTCGTACGTCGACGCCGGTTGCTGGAAGGTGCCGTCCGGGTTCTTCGCCTGGAAGAAACCGATTGACGGGTCGAAGAGGTCAACGTACTGCTTCGCCTGGGCGAGGAAGTAGGTCGACTCCTCGGCGAGTTGAGCCTTCCGCGATGCGGGGACCGAAGGATCCTGTACCAGCTTCGCGGCCATTTGGCCGATGCCATAGTCGTTGATGTAGCCCTCCAGCGCCCAAGAAACGCTCTCTCCGGTCGAGTCGGGCGTGTAGCCGAGGAAGATGCTCGTGTCGAGGCCCTTCCTCCCCACTCCGCTCGACGGAGACAGGACCGTCGCATTCTTGAGGGCGGCGTCGTACGCGCTCAGCGCATCCTTCGTGTCGACGCCCTTGATGTAGGCATCCGCGAACGCGACATCCGAAGAGGTGCCGGTCATCAGGTCGGCGTAGCCGGGAGACGACCAGCGCGCGATCCAGCCAGCATCCGCGTACTGCTGGACAAAGCCGTCCATCAGCTGGCCCGCGAGCTTCGGGTAGAGCATCGAGTACGCGGGCCACGCCGTGCGGTAGGTGTCCCAGAACCCGTTGTTGACGTAGATCTTTCCCGTCTTCACCTGGGCATTCGTCGTCGTGGCGGTCGCAACACCGACCTTCGGTGAGACGGGGCTGGCGTACTGGTAGACCGGCTTCTCAGTCGTGCCGGTGTTCTCAAACTGCGAGTTCGGGTACATGTTGAGTCGGTAGAGGCTGCCGTACATCGTGGCCAGCTGGTCGTCGGTCGCACCCTTCAGCTTCACGACACCAAGGCGCGTGTTCCAGGCCTGCACCGCGGCGGTGTGCACCTCCGCGAACGTGTTGCCCGTCACCTCCTGGTCCAGGTTCTTCGTCGCCTGGCCCAGCGAAATGAACGAGGTAGCGAGGCGGAGCTCGATCGTCTTGCTCGTCGTGGTGTCGAAGGTCGCGTACCTGGCGCCCGCGCGGTTGCCGACAGCAGCGCCGGATGCGACGGGAGTCGCATCGAAGCGGCCGGATACGTACATCCGGCTGGCTCCCGCAGACAGACCGCTGCCACCGTCGACCCAGCCGGTCACCGTCCCGTCGGCCGCGACGGTGAGCCCTGAGGTGCCGGCGACCTGGTCGACCAGCACGCTGCCAGAGTCGCCGGTGAAGGTGAACTTCATTACCGCTCCGTGATCGGTCGGGGTAACCGCCGCGGTCATGCCGTTGGTGAACTTCACCGAGTAGAGGTCAGGGCGCGCTGTCTCATTCGCGTGGTCGAATTCCAGTGCGCGCTTCGTGAGGGTCGCATCCGGGGCGGAAGTGCCGGTGGGCGTTACCGCGGGGAGGATCGCGAGCTGATTGCGATCGCCCATCCACGGGCTCGGCTCGTGAGAAACCCCGATGCCCTGGAGCGTCGGCAGGTTGTTGGCGTCATTCGAGGTGGCGTAGTTGTACAGCCAGGACTGGCTGGAGGCGTCTGTCATCGGCGTCCAGAAGTTGAAGCCGTTCGGAAGCGCTGCTGCCGGGATGTTATTGCCGCGCGAGAAGCTGCCGGAGGAGTTCGTTCCTCGTCGGGTATCGACGTAGTTCACCAGGCTCGATCCGTCGATCGTCTTCGCGGCCGCGGCGACCGCGATGTCGTCGACCCAGCCTTGGAAGGAAGTGCCCGCCTTGCCGCCAGAGTTGTCATAGGTGAACAGCACCTTCGTGACGGTCTTGCCCGCGAGTTTTCCGAGGTCGATCTTCACCGAGTTCCACTGGTTAGCGAAGAGGATCTTCGACGCGCCCTGGGCGGCAGCCGAGATGCCGTCGCCATGACCGTCGACGAGGCCGTATTTCGAAGCGCTCACGCGGGAGCCGTCCGAGAGCTGAAGGTCGATCGCCGCGTAGGTGGCCGGATACTGCAGGTCGCCGCCGAGCTCGGGGAAGATCTTGTAGCTGAGCTCTGTGTCCTTCGCGATGTTCAGCGACTGGGCGTCGTAGAGCACATTCGTCTCGTTCGCCGGCCCGTCGGTGACGTGCTCGCCGGCGTAGCGGAGGGCTTTCGCGCCGGTAAATCCGGCGCCAGCCTTCATGTTCGGGCCGCTGGTCGGACCATTGCCGACGACGGTCACCATCGGGCTCGCCGGAGGTACCACCGTCGATCCGTCGGAGATGCCCCAGTCGGCGAGCTGGGTGATCGAGTCGCCCGAGTTGGCGGTGATGCTGAGCCGGTAGCGGGTGTAGGCAGCCGGGGTGGCGACGGTGTACGTGTTCGTTGTGCCACGGCCGGTGAACGACTGGGCCGACCGCGTGTCGAGGGTGGTCCAGGTGGCACCGTCAGCAGATCCTGCGATCGTGAAATTCTTCGGATCGCGGCCGGGCGCGTCGTTACCGGAGGTGAGCGAGTAGCCTGCCACCGTCTGTGCGGAGTCGAGGGTGTACGTGATCGTCGCCGTTGGCGCGAAGGCGAGCCACTTTGTGGCCGGTGAGTTGTCGGCAAGGTTCGTCGCGACCTCGCCAGGGGGGTTCTCGGCGCTGGCGGTTACACCCTGGACATGGCCGAGGAGGCTTCCGGGTGGGAAGGCCGCCTTGCCGATGACATTGACGGGGGTGCCAAGAGGTGTACTCGCCAGCGGCTGCGCACCGTTCGATTCGAAGGAGGAATGGAACGCGGCTGCGTCACTGCTCTCTGGTGAAGCGAACGCCGCCGATGCCGACAGTGTTCCTCCCGTCGCGGCGAGTGCGGTCACTGCCGTGGCCACCGTGACTGTCTTAAGGAGGCGCCTGACGCTCCTGCCGATTCTTGCTCCGTGCGGCATTCCCCCGCGTTGTCCTGACGCCATCGTCGAATCCCCCGTGCAATTGTGAGCATGATCGGCAAAACCGATCATGACAGCGCTGTCATGTAGGTTCTTTTTACCCGCAAATGAGGGTCATAGTCAAGACAAAGGTTGAAATCGATCGGAGAGCATCGCCGAGCGTTATGGATAAGAAGATGCAAGACTTCACATCCATGACGCCCGACAGCATTGGCGAAGCACCCCTAGCACCGTCAGACGGCGCGGTGGTCCCGAGGCGCATTGACTTCCATCGTCGAGCGACCGGCCACCCGACCATGGCCGAGGTCGCGGCCCTGGCGGGAGTCAGCCTCAAGACCGTCTCCCGGGTCATCAACGGGGAGCCCGGCGTTCAGCCGGGCACCATCGACCGCGTGAGGCGAGCTGCCCAATCCGTCGGCTACCGGCGCAACGACGCTGCTGCGGCGCTCGCTCGCGCAGAGCCGCAGGCCACCATCGGACTGATCATCGAGGACCTCTCCGATGCCTTCTACTCCCACCTCACCCGCGGAGTGCAAGAAGTCGCCCAAACCAATGGGCATCTCGTCCTGCTGAGTTCGTCCGAGGAGAACTCCGACCTCGAACGAAGCACCACCCTCGCGCTGGCAGCGCGAGGAGTCTCTGGCATGATCGTGGTCCCGCACTCCGACGACCACCATTACCTCTCGGATGTGATCGATGCGGGACTGAGCGTCGTCTTCGTCGACCGTCCCCCGGTGCACCTGACCGCCGACTGCGTTCTCAGCGACAATGTCGAAGGAGCGCGCCAAGCGGTGGAGTACCTGGCGCAGCGCGGCCACCGGCGCATCGGCTTCATCGGAAACGACATGAACGTCTACACGAGTACCTGTCGCCTCCGCGGCTACGAGGTTGCGCACGCCCAGGCCGGCCTTCCCGTCGACGACAGTCTCGTCATCCTCGGCCCTCGCACGGAGGCTGAGTCGGCGCAGGCCATGCACAGCCTTCTCCGCCTTCCCGATCCGCCAACGGCGCTTTTCACGCAGAACAGCCTCTTGACCCTTGGGGCGTGGAGGGCAATGAGGGATGCCGCCGCCCAAGTCGCACTCATTGGATTCGACGACTTCGGATTGGCCGAACTGCTCGATCCGCCCGTGAGCGTCGTCGCCCAGGATCCGGTCGGGCTCGGCCGTCAAGCCGCTGAGCTTCTCTTCTCCCGACTAGCCGGCGAGCACGGTGACGCTCGTGAGATCGTCGTTCCGACGCGCCTGATCATCCGAAACTGATCCCGATCAGTGGGGCGCGGACGGCAGGAGCACCAGTGACAGCCAGAAATCCTCGATGCCGTGAATCGCGGTGAGAAATGCGTCGTACCCGACCGGTTTGGTCACGTACGAATTGGCGTGGAGGCGGTATGACGCGAGGACATCACTCTCGGCTGAGGATGTCGTCAGCATGACGACCGGGATCGTTGTCAGGTCATGGTCGGCCCTGATCTCGGCCAGAACTTCATGGCCGTCCTTCCGCGGAAGGTTCAGATCGAGCAGAATCAAGTCGGGTCGGGGCACGCCGACATAGCTCTCGACCCCGCGGAGGAACTCCATCGCTGACACACCGTCACCGACGGTATACATTACGTTCGCGATTCGCCCATCTCGCAGTGCCGCGACCGTCATGGCGACGTCGGATGGACTGTCCTCGACGAGAAGGATGCGGATCGGTCGCCCTATCGCCGGACGGAGGTGTTGAGTGCCTAGCGTGTCCTGCGTCATCATGATCCCTCTCTCAAGTCGAGGGTGAACCAGAATCGGGTCCCACCTCCTGGCGCGTCCTCGAAATCAATCGTGCCGCCGTGGCGCTCGACAATCTTCTTCGCGAGGGCCAGTCCGATGCCGGTACCCGGGTACTGGTCGCGCGAGTGCAGCCGCTTGAACATGCCGAACACCCTCTCCCGATAGGCCGGATCGATACCGATTCCGTTGTCGGTCACGCTGAACTCCACGGTGTCACCGATCGGCCGAGCGGCGACCGTGATGCGGGGCGGCACGCCGGGCGCGACGAATTTCAGCGCGTTCGAAAGCAGGTTGTGGAACAAGCTAACCAGTTGAGTGGCCTCGGCATGAAGCGTCGGGAGCGGTTCGACGCTGACCTCGGCGCCAGTCTCAGTGATGGCCTCTCGCAGCCCGGCCAGTATCGATGTCAGCAATGCGTCGAGATCGACTGCACGGGCCGTGTCTTCGATTCGACCGACGCGGGAATACGCGAGCAGGTCGTTGATGATGGTCTGCATCCGGGCGCAGCCCTCGACCACGAATGTGATGTACTCGTCGGCATCGGCGTCCAGCTGTCCCTGGTACCTGTGGGCCAGCAGCGAGACCGGGCCGGAGATCGCCCGCAGCGGCTCGGACAGATCGTGGGAGGCCGCGTACGCAAACTGTTCAAGCTCGCTGTTCGACTCCTCCAGGTCGGCGTTGGCCGCTGCGAGTTGCTTCGCGCGGGCGGCGGACAGCACCTTCTCGTCCTGAAGTTCGCTGAGGATGTTCAGGCTGGCCTTGAATGCGTCATTTGCGTTGCTGCGGTCCATCGCGGAGTCGTCGAGGATGTTCAGGAGCGCGGCCTGGGCATCGAGCAGGAATGCACGCTCGACAGCGGCGTCCTCGAGGTCGTTGAGGGTGGCGGCTTGGGCGTCCTTGAGAGCTGCTCCCTCGGCCTCGGAGTCCTCGAGAAGACTGAGAGCGGCCCGCAGCCGTTCCGACCGGTCCGGGGCGTCGGAACTGACCGTGCCGGCGGACGAAGTGTGCGTCATGACGCGTTCTCGTCAAGCGTTCTTCGAAGCTCTTCGATTTCCAATTTGAGTTCGATCATGCGCAGTTCTCGCCCGACCGTCAGTTTCTGGAAGCGCTCGAGTTCGACCAGCCGCTCAAGCTCGCGACCCCGCTGCTTGGTGACCTCGGCCTCTGCTCGTTTCTGGGCCGTGACGTCGCGGGCGGCGGCGAAGATTCCGAGGACGTTTCCGGCGACGTCCTTGTAGACCGAGGAATTGTAGAGGACGTCGGTGAGAGTGCCCGTGGTGTGGCGAATAGTGAGTGGATAGTCGGTGACGAAGCCTTCGGCGAAGACCTGTCGGTAGCCTTCGCGGGCCTTGTCGGGCTCGGTGAAATAGTCCAGGAAGTCAGTTCCGACCAGCCCGTCGCGGTCGACTCCGGTTGCGCGGATGGTGGCTTCGTTGACGTCAGTGATCTTGCCTTCTGGGCTGATCGTTACGAGCGGGTCGCGTGTCGCCTCGATCAGGCTTCGAGCGTACAGCGAGGCCTGCTTCTGCGCGGTGACATCGCGGGCAGTGGCGAAGATGCCGAGGACCTTGTCTGCGATGTCTTTGTAAACCGAGGCGTTATAGAGAACGTCGGTGAGGGCACCGGTGGTATGGCGAAGGGTGAGTGGGTAATCGGTGACGAACCCCTCCGCGAAGGCCTTTCGGTATCCTTCACGGGCCTTTTCAGGTTCGGTGTAGTAGTCGGAGAAGTCGGTGCCGATGAGCTCGTCGCGTTCGACTCCGGTGGCGCTGATGGTGGCTTCGTTGACGTCAGTGATCTTGCCGGTCGGGCTGATCATGACAAGTGGGTCGCGGCTGGCCTCGATCAAGCTGCGAGCGTATTGCGACGCCTGGTCCTGGGCCGTGACATAACGGGCTGCGACGAAGATAATGCCGACGACTGTTCCGGCGGCGTCTTTGTAGAGCGAGGAGTTGTAGAGGACGTCGGTGAGGGTACCAGTGCTGTGGCGAAGGGTGAGCGGATAGTCGATGACGAACCCTTCGGCGAAGGCCCGTCGGTATCCTTCGCGGGCCCTTTCGGGTTCGGTGTAGTAGTCGGAGAAGTCAGTGCCGACAAGCCCGTCGCGATCGACTCCGGTGGCGCTGATAGTGGCCTCGTTGACGTCAGTGATCTTGCCATCTGGGCTGATCATGATGACCGGATCGAGAGTGGCTTCGACCAGACTGCGAGCGTACTCGGTGGCCGACTGTGGCCGATCTCGGGCGCGCTTATGCTCAGCGGTCATTGGATTTCCTTGTCGACAAGGGGCCACAGCGGGGCAGGCGGCGTGTTGTCAGCCCAGCGATTCCCTTCGGAAGCGCCCGAGGCGTGCCTTTCCGAGTGGATGGCTGCGTCCAGGGCGGCATCGAGCTCGCCGTTGTCGACCGGCTTGCGCAGGAACGCGGTGGCCCCCGACTCGCGCACCGCGGCTTCAATCGTCACGGGATCGCGGCCGGAGAGCACGACGACGGGCGTTGACATCAGCGTCGGCAGCGATGCGTATCGGCTGAGCACGGTGAGGCCGTCGCCCCCTGGCAGGCCGATGTCGAGCAGAACAACGTTCGGCTCCTCCTTCAGCGCGACGGTGATCGCCTGATATCCGTCCATCGCCTGGACGACGTCATGGCCGAGCCACCGTATGCGAATAGACAATGCCTTCATCAGCTCGGGATCGTCTTCGACCACAAGGACCTTGTACTGGTTCATGCCGATACCTCCGCTGGTTTGTACGCTAGGGCAACGGGCAGCGTGAATGAGAACGCCGCCCCTCTCCCGGGGACACTCTCGACCCAAATGACGCCGCCCTGGCGTCGGATGAGTTCGCGGCTGATGAACAGGCCAAGGCCCAGGCCGTTGCGGCCTCGTTCATCCGAAGGCGAAGCCTGGAAGAACTGATCAAAGACCTGCGCGCTATCGTGCTCGGTGAGGCCGCACCCGGTGTCGCGCACGGTGAGTCTCACCATCGCGCCATCCTCTGCTCCGGAAACGGAGATTCGGCCGCCGGGCGGGGTGAACTTCACGGCGTTCTCGAGAAGTTGGCCGAGCACTTCGCGCACGCGGCCCGGATCGGCCGACACGTCGGGTAGGTCGCTGTCCACCAGCTCCAGCGCGATTTGGTGTTGTCCGGCCAGCGGTCCGAATGCGGCCACTGTCTCGGATAGCAGGTCGCCTAACGACGTCCGTACGATCTCGACTGACACCTCGCGGTGCTGTTCGCGACTGACGTCGAGCAGGTCATCGATCATCACTTTGAGCTGACTGACGTTGCGCATCAGGATAGCGATGAACTCGGACTGCTGAGCGTTCAGCGGCCCGCCCGCTCCGTCCTCTAGCAGCGAGCCGAACTGGTGCACGACCGCGAGTGGCGAGCGCAGTTCGTGGGACACGTGAGACAGGAAGTCGGACTTCGCAAGGAGCTGCGCATCTCGTGCACGTTGCAGATCGTTCATGACCCGTTGCCGGCGGATCGCGTAGGCAACCGCCCTCCCGGTCTCGCCAACGCGCTGTGATCCCTTGACGAGATAGTCCTGCGCACCGGAACGCACCGCTTGCTCGCCAAGGTCCGCAACGCGGTCGCCGGTAATGACAACGATCGCGGCCGATCCGGCCGATTCAGACACTCGCTCGAACGTGTCCATCCCGTCGCTGTCAGGGAGGCCCAGGTCGACGAGTACGGCGTCGTACGGTGCATCGCTCAGCTGCTGCAGCGAACGTTGAAGCGTAGGAGCGTGCTCCACGAAAGCCCCGGCAACAAAGACGTCGAGTTCGGCCTTCAAGATGGCAAAGTCAGATGAGCTGTCCTCGATCACGAGGATCCTGCACGACTCGATCAGCCTGTCTGGGTTCACCCACCCACTATGTGGGCGGCAAATACCCGTGCGCATGGGCCAAAGGTCCCGTCCATGATGAGGGAGATCGGAAACGGACGGCCGAGTGTGCTGTGCCGTTGATTGCTGTAGGCCCTACCGGGCTCGAACCGATGACATCCACGGTGTAAACGTGGCGCTCTACCAACTGAGCTAAAGGCCCGCTCGCCCGGCACAGCCGGGATCGCAGCGAGAACAGCTTACAGCTTGCGCAAGCGGGGGCAACGCGCGCTGGTTAGGCGTGTGCCAGCTCCAGCTCGGCGATTGCCGCCTTGTACGAGTCGACGGACCGGGCTTCTCCCGGCGCGGTGATGAAGCTGGCGCGGATGATGCCGTGCGTGTCGATGATGAAGGTCGCGCGGTTCGCATAGCCCTTGGCATCCAGGAATACCCCGTACTCCTTGGCGACGGCGCCGTGCGGCCAGAAATCCGCCAGCAGGTTGAAGCCGTAGTCCTCTTTGTCGGCGAAAGCACGAAGCGTCGCCTTCGAGTCGACCGAGATACCGATCAGCTCGACCCTGTGGTCTTCGAACAGGGCCAGGTTGTCGCGCAGCTGGCAGAGCTCGCTCGTGCAGGTGCTCGAGAAGGCGAGGGGGAAGAAAACGAGGGCGACGGGCTTCTTGCCGCGGAACTCGCTGAGCCGAACGTGCTCGCCGAACTGGTTCGGCAATTCAAAATCGGGTGCCTGGGTGTCATTCTCCAGAGCCATTTGATCGCATCCTTTCGGCCACCGCAGTGACCAATACGACCGGGCAGTCAGTGCCCGGCAAACACGATTGGCAATACTACGCCCGGCTGGGGAATTTCGCAGAGCAGCTACGGCGTTACAGCGATCCTGTAAACAAACACACGGGATTCTCCGGGATTCAACGCGAATTGACCGGGCTTTTCACGGAAATCTCCGTCGAAGCCGGCCGGGGACGTCATCCCGAACCACGGCTCGATGCAGACGTAGCGTCCGGGAGGGTTGGTCCACACGCCGAGCAGCGGGAAGTCCGGGAACGCCAGGCTGATGGTCGGGGCACCCGGCGCCGTGTAGCGAACCGAGCGGCTGCTCAGCTGATCGAAGATGACCGCGTCATCCGCGAACAGTGAATCGTCGAGCGCGAGCGTCCTGCCGACGACCGGGGTGGGGAACGGCTCGGGAGCCAGCAACCCATTCGCATCGATCCGACGAATCGGGGCAGGCTCGTCGACGGCGAACTCGATGGCGTGGCCGTCCCTGGAGGCTGCGCCGGGCAGTGGCCACTGGAATCCCGGATGCTCACCGAGGGACGCCGAAAGCGTCCGCTCCCCCGGGTTGGTCACCGTGGTCTGCACCTCGACCGTGTCACCGATGACCGTGTAGCGAACCTGCAGCCGGAACAGGAACGGGAACTGCGCCATGGTCTCCGGATTGTCGGTGAGGGTGAAGAGGCAGCTCGATTCGTTCGACTGTTCGACAACGAACGGCTGGTCCCTGGCGAACCCGTGCTGCGTCATCCTGAAGCTGTCGCCGCCGGAGAGCAGCTGATTTCCCGGGAGCCGGCCGACGATGGGGAACAGGATCGGCGCCCGCCTCCCCCAGGCCTCGCCCCCCTGCCACAGCAGCTCCCTGCCCTGCCGGTCCCGCACCGAACTCAGCTCCGCACCGAGGTCGTTGACGGAAATTGTCAGCTCATCGCTGCCCAGTTCGTAGAAGCTCACCCAACGAGGCTATGCCTTCTCGAACGACGCAGCGGGAGCATCCGTCCAGCCACCCCGTTGCAGCAGCAGCCTCCTCCTGAGAACTAGGATTGATTGGCCTTCGCAGTTTGGCCACGGTCGCAACCCGACCTCAAACTGGTGAAGTGCTGTCTGTCCGCCAACAAGAGCGAGGTCGAGGATGACGGTAAACGATCAGGACCCATATTCGGTGCAGAACATCGATCAGGACCCTGAGGAAACTGCCGAATGGCAGGAATCCCTTGATGCGCTGGTTCAAGCGCAAGGTCACGAGCGAGCACGAGAAATCATGCTCAGCCTGCTCAAGCGATCCAAAGAACTTCACCTGGGTATCCCGATGGTTCCGACGACGGACTACATCAACACGATCGCCCCCGAGAACGAGCCGGAGTTCCCGGGCGACGAGGACATCGAACGCCGCTACCGCGCCTGGCTCCGCTGGAACGCCGCGATCACCGTGCATCGCGCCCAGCGTCCCGGCATCTCCGTCGGCGGCCACATCTCCACCTATGCCGGTTCAGCGACACTGTACGAAGTCGGCTCGAACCACTTCTTCCGTGGGCATGACCACCCTGGCGGCGGCGACCAGATCTTCTACCAGGGCCATGCCTCCCCCGGCATGTACGCCAGGGCGTTCCTCGAGGGTCGCCTGAGCGTCGAGCAGCTGGACGGGTTCCGCCAAGAGAAATCGCAGGCCCCGAACGGGCTGTCGTCGTATCCGCACCCCCGCCTGATGAAGGACTTCTGGCAGTTCCCCACCGTCTCGATGGGTCTCGGCCCGATCAACGCGATCTACCAGGCCCAGTCCAACAAATACCTCACCAATCGTGGCATCAAGGATGCGTCGGACCAGCAGGTCTGGGCCTTCCTCGGCGACGGCGAGATGGACGAGGTGGAGAGCCGCGGCGCGCTGCAACTCGCCGCCAACGACGGCCTCGACAATCTGAACTTCGTCATCAACTGCAACCTGCAGCGGCTCGACGGACCGGTTCGCGGCAACGGCAAGATCATCCAGGAGCTGGAGAGCTTCTTCCGCGGTGCCGGTTGGAACGTCATCAAGGTCATCTGGGGCCGCGAGTGGGATTCCCTGCTCGCCAAGGACACCGAGGGGGCCCTCCGCGACCTGATGAACCGCACCCCGGATGGCGACTATCAGACCTACAAGGCGGAGAGCGGCGCCTACGTTCGCGAAAACTTCTTCGGCCGCGACCCGCGCACGCTCGAGATGGTCAAGGACTACACCGACGACCAGGTGTGGGGACTCAAGCGCGGTGGTCACGACTACCGCAAGGTGTACGCGGCCTTCAAGGCGGCATCCGAGCACAAGGGCCAGCCGACCGTCATCCTGACCAAGACGGTCAAGGGCTACGGGCTCGGCCCGTCGTTCGAGGGGCGCAACGCAACTCACCAGATGAAGAAGCTGTCGCTCGAGAACCTCAAGCAGTTCCGTGACGTGATGAACATCCCGATCACCGACGCCGTGCTCGAGGAGAACCCGTACCTGCCGCCGTACTTCCACCCGGGCGACAACGACGAGGCGATCCAGTACCTGCACGAGCGCCGTCGCGCCCTCGGCGGTTACCTGCCGGAACGCCGATCGAAGTACACCCAGATCGTGATGCCGGAACCGTCGACCTACGACGTCCTCAAGAAGGGCTCCGGCAAGCAGGAGATCGCCTCCACCATGGCGTTCGCCCGGCTCCTGAAAGACCTGCTGAAGGCGAAGGACTTCGGTCACCGCATCGTTCCGATCATTCCGGATGAGGCGCGCACCTTCGGTATGGACGCCTACTTCCCGACCTCCAAGATCTACAACCCCAACGGACAGCAGTACACCTCGGTGGACCGCGAACAGCTGTTGGCGTACAAGGAGAGCCCGCAGGGCGCGATCGTGCACGTCGGCATCAACGAGGCCGGCGGTTTCGCGGCGTTCACCGCGGCGGGAACCTCCTACGCCACTCACGGCGAGCCGCTGATCCCGGTCTACGTGTTCTACTCGATGTTCGGCTTCCAGCGCACCGGCGATGCCATGTGGGCCGCCGGCGACCAGATGGCCCGTGGGTTCATCATGGGCGCGACCGCTGGGCGCACCACCCTGACCGGTGAGGGGCTGCAGCACGCAGACGGTCACTCTCACCTGCTGTCATCCGCCAACCCGGCCGTTGTGTCCTACGACCCCGCCTACGGGTACGAGATCGGGCACATCGTGCGCACCGGCATCGAGCGGATGTACGGCGGGCAGCATCCGGATCCGAACGTCATGTACTACATCACCGTGTACAACGAGCCGCTCGTGCAGCCGGCCGAGCCGGAGAACCTCGATGTCGACGGCCTGGTGAAGGGCATCTACCTGCTCAAGCGGGCCGAGAACGTCGGACCGAAGGCCCAGTTGCTGGCGTCCGGTGTCGGCATTCCGTGGGCGCTGGAGGCGCAGCAGCTGCTCGCCGAAGACTGGAACGTGTCGGCGGATGTCTGGTCGGTGACCTCCTGGACGGAGCTCCGCCGGGACGGGCTGCAGGCGAACGAGGCGAACTTCCTCAACCCCAACGCCGAGCGTCGCATCCCGTACCTGACCCAGAAGCTCGCTGGGGCTGAGGGTCCGTTCGTCGCCGTCTCGGATTACATGCATGCCGTTCCAGACCAGATTCGGCCGTTCGTCCCCGGCAACTTCGCGACCCTCGGTGCCGATGACTTCGGCTTCTCGGACACTCGCGCTGCCGCCCGTCGCTTCTTCAAGATCGACGGACCATCGCTCGTGGTTCGGGCGCTCGAATCGCTGGTGGAACTCGGCCAGATCGATCCGAGTGTTCCGCAGCAGGCCATCGACAAGTACCGCCTTCACGACGTGAACGCGGGAAGCTCGGGCGCTGTCGGCGGCGAGAGCTAACGGGCAACGCCCGCTGTCGATGCCGCCCATTGCGAAGTCCAAGGAGCAGACGCTCGCGTGGCTGAAGACTGTCTCCGGTGAGCTCGCTTCTGCGACATTGAAGCGGCTGGATGACACGCTGCCCTGGTACGGCGACATGCCGCCAGGGCGGCGGTCGGCCGTCGGACTCGTCGCGCAGGCCGGCATTACATCGTTCATCCACTGGTACGACGATCCGACCTCGACACCGTGGATCGCGGCTGACGTGTTCGGCGCAGCCCCGCGGGAACTGCTCAGGTCGGTCAGCCTCACCCAGACCCTCCAGCTGATCAAGGTGACCGTCGAGGTCGTCGAGGATCGGGTCAAGGGCAGGGACGAGTCGCTGCGCGAGGCGATCCTGCTCTATTCCCGAGAGATCGCATTCGCCGCCGCCGACGTGTACGCGCGTGCCGCTGAGGCACGCGGGCTCTGGGATGCCCGGCTCGAGGCACTCGTCGTCGATTCCATTCTCAGCGGAGAATACGACGACGAGCTCCCGTCCAGGATCGCCGCGCTCGGCTGGCACGGACACGGCGAGGTGTCTGTTCTCGTCGGAACAGCGCCGAAGATGCTCGACGTCGATATGCTCCGCCGCACCGCTCGTCACCTAGACGCGGATGTACTGATCGGCGTGCAGGGCAGTCGGCTGGTGCTGGTGATCGGCCGGGCGACCCCGTTCGACACGGATGCCGCGGAGGGGTCGCGGGCCACCCAGGTCGCGTTCCTCGACATCGCGTCCGCCCTCGAGCCAGGGTTCGGCGACGGCCACCTCGTCCTCGGACACGAAGTCCCGAGCCTGGTCGAAGCGGCGAGGAGCGCCAAGGCGGCCCTCGCCGGTTTCGCAGTGGCCCGCTCCTGGCGAAATGCTCCTCGTCCGACCCTCGCGGACGACCTGCTGCCGGAACGCGCTCTCGCCGGCGACGCTCTCGCCAGGGCCACCCTGATCAACCGCATCTACCGACCGCTGCAGGCCCACTCGACCGAGCTGCTGGCGACCCTCTGGTGCTACCTCGACAACGGCCGCTCCCTCGAAGCGACCGCGCGCGAGCTGTTCGTCCACCCGAACACGGTGCGCTACCGCCTCAAGCGGGTGTCGGAGGTGATCGGATGGGATGCCACCGGCGCACGCGAATCGCTCATCCTGCAGGCCGCGCTCATCATCGGTTCCATCGCCGAGCCGGACGGACCACTGCGGCGCCGCTGATCGACCGATCGAGGTGCGATCGCCGGGGCCCTGTGTCGGAATGCGCCAAAGGAATCCCGGTTTATTAGGCTAAAAGCACCACACTGCTACTTCCCCCAGATAGGAGACTTGATACGTGATCGTCGTTGTCTGCCCCGGCCAAGGTTCCCAAACCCCCGGATTCCTTGAGCCCTGGCTCGGCGAGACCCGTTTTCGCGATCACCTCGGTGCGATCTCGGGTGCCGCGGGAATCGACCTGATCGCGCACGGCACAGTGTCGGACGCAGACACCATTCGCGACACCGCGGTCGCCCAGCCACTCATCGTCGCCGCCGGCCTCCTCACCTTGGCCGCACTCCTCGATGGGCGTCGTGACCGGATCGGCGGGGTCGCCGGCCACTCGGTCGGAGAGGTCACCGCGGCAGCGGCAGCCGGCATCCTGAGCGAGCAGGACGCCATGGCACTCGTGCTCGAGCGTGGCACAGCGATGGCGTCGGCCGCAGCCATGGTCGACACCGGGATGAGCGCCGTGATCGGCGCGGACGAAGCAGAACTCCTCGCTCGCCTTGCCGAACTCGGACTCGAGCCGGCCAACTTCAACGGCGGAGGACAGATCGTCGTCGCGGGAGAAATCGATGCTCTCGATGCGCTCAAACAGCAGCCGCCATCCGGAGCGCGGGTGATCCCGTTGTCCGTCGCCGGCGCATTCCACACTCGGTATATGCAGCCAGCCGTCGAGAGATTGCGGAGCGTCGCAGGGGGCCTGGAGCAGCTCGACCCGACCCTCTCGATCTGGTCCAACCGCGACGGATCCGCGATCGAGTCGGGTCCGGAGTTCATCGACCTGCTCGTCGGCCAGGTCTCTTCGCCGGTACGGTGGGATAAGACAATGGACGCTTTGGCCGCGGCCGGCGTCACCGGTGTGATCGAGATTGCGCCGGCTGGCGCCCTGGTCGGCCTGGCCAAACGCGGACTCAAGGGAGTGCCCACCGTGGCGATCAAAACTCCGGATGACCTGGCTGCGGCCTATGAACTGATTGACGACGACCGATGACCCAGCCCATTCTCCAGCAGTCGCACGGACCGGAGTTCACCCGGATCTACAGCTATGGTGCCGCCCGCGGCGACCTGGTGGTTCCGAACGACGACCTCATCGGCCCGATCGACTCGAGCGACGAATGGATCCAGAAGCGCACCGGAATGGTGACCCGCCACCGAGCACCGGCGGGCATCCTCGCCGTC
>JAODMG010000096.1 GCA_025464895.1 Microbacteriaceae bacterium
TCGTCACCTTCGGGTGGCGGCCCGTTTCTCGTAGGCTGACTCCCGTGAGTTTCTTCAGCCGACGACGCGAGTCCAGCGAATACCCGAAAACGGATGCGGGTGCCGGCAGCTTCGACCAGTACGCCTATAACCTCATCCCGAAGAACAAGCGCGTCACCCTTCAGTTGGCGGGCAGCGATCCGTTCCAGGACGAGCTCGCACGGGTGATCGGCGGCGGCGCCACCGAGTTCGAGGCCTTCTTCACCAAGCGCACCATTGAGGAGGAGAGGACGGACGCCCCGGTGCCCGCTCGCTTCTTCGCGGACAGTCGGATGTCCGGCATCGTCGGCTTCGTTCCGCGCGGCCTCGAACCGGTCGTCCTCGAAACCCTCTCGCGGCTCGAGTTGGCCGGACGTTCCAGCCGCATCCCCGCACGGATCGACAAGACGAAGAACGGCCTCCGCGTCACACTGCTGATGGGCCTCACCCGCTAGCCCTATTCCTGCGCGAATCCTGGCGGGCATGGCGCAGAATGGCTGGATGTCCTCTACCGCGAACCCGTCCGCAGCCGCCGCACGATCCTCAGCAACCGCCGCCACATCCGCTGCAGGGCAGGTGGAGCGACTGCTCACCAGCGTTCCGGACTTTCCGACCGCGGGAATCCTGTTCCGCGACCTGAGCCCGGTATTCGCCGACGCAACGGCCTTCCGCGTCATCACCGAGGAACTCGTCGCGCCATATCTCGGCAGGATCGATGTCGTCGGCGGAGTGGAGGCCCGCGGATTCGTGTTGGCGGCGTCGGCGGCGCTGGCAGGCGGCGCAGGACTCGTGGTCATCCGCAAGAGCGGCAAGCTGCCCGCCCCGGTTCTGCGAGAGTCCTATTCGCTCGAATACGGCACGGCCGAGCTGGAGATGCACGCTGCACCGTTCCCGGGGCAGCGGATGCTCATCCTGGACGACGTTCTCGCCACCGGCGGCACGCTCGCGGCGGCCGTCCGCCTGGCGGAACGCGCCGGATACCAGGTCGTCGGGATCGGGGTAGTGCTCGAGCTGGCGCAACTCGATGGGGCTGCGGCGCTGCCTGGTCGCGAGCTGCGGTCGATCGTCTCGGTCTAGCGCGGGAATAGTTTCTCCACAGCGTCAGTTTGCTAGGGTGTTCATGCAAACGCATAGAAAGTTCGAGGACACCATGCAGTTCGGAATCTTCACCGTCGGTGACGTCACGATCGACCCGACCGATGGAATCGCGCCAACCGAGAATGAGCGCATCAAGGCCATCCTGACCATCGCCCAGAAGGTGGAGGAAGTGGGCCTCGACGTGTTCGCGATGGGAGAGCACCACAACCCGCCGTTCATCCCGTCGAGCCCGACCACGATGCTCGGCTACCTCGCGGCGAAGACCGACAGGATCATCCTGTCGACCTCGACCACGCTCGTGACGACCAACGACCCCGTGAAGATCGCCGAGGACTACGCGATGCTCCAGCACGTGTCAGACGGCCGGATGGATCTCATGATGGGTCGCGGCAACACCGGTCCCGTCTACCCGTGGTTCGGCAAGGACATCCGTGACGGCATTCCGCTCGCCATCGAGAACTACGCGCTTCTGCAACGGCTCTGGCACGAGGATGTCGTGGACTGGGAGGGCAAGTTTCGCACTCCGCTGCAGGGCTTCACCTCCACTCCGCGGCCACTCGACGGCGTGCCGCCGTTCGTCTGGCACGGCAGCATCCGCTCGCCAGAGATCGCGGAACAGGCCGCCTTCTATGGGGACGGTTTCTTCGCGAACAACATCTTCTGGCCGAAGGAGCACTACATGCAGCTCATCGGCTACTACCGCCAGCGTTTCGAGCACTACGGTCACGGCAGCGCTGACCAGGCGATCGTCGGGTTGGGCGGCCAGGCGTTCATGCGCACAAACTCGCAGGACGCGATCAACGAGTTCCGGCCGTACTTCGACAACGCGCCGGTGTACGGGCACGGGCCGTCGCTCGAGGACTTCACAGAACAGACCCCGCTGACCGTCGGAAGCCCGCAGCAGGTGATCGATCGCTACGCCTCGATGCGCGACCACTTCGGCGACTACCAGCGCCAGCTGTTCCTGGTGGATCACGCAGGGCTCCCGCTCAAGGTCGTGCTCGAGCAGCTCGACATCCTGGGCGAAGAGGTGGTTCCCGTGCTCCGCAAGGAGCTCGCCAAGAACCGGCCTGCCCAGGTGCCGGATGCTCCGACCCACCAGTCCCTCCTCGAAGCCGCGCGCGCTGCGAAGCCTGCCGAGGCCGCAAAGGTGGCGAACTGACATGCAGAAGCGCCGAATTTCCGTCGTTTCGGCTGGCTTAAGCCAGCCGTCGTCGACTCGGCTGCTCGCCGACCGGCTCACCGATGCAACCGTGCGCCGGCTCACCGAGTCGGGTGTCGAGGTCGAGGTAGAGCTGGTCGAGCTCCGCGATGTCGCCAAGGATGTCACCAACAACCTGCTTACCGGATTCCCGAGCCCCCGGCTCTCCTCGGTCATCGAGGCGGTATCGACGGCGGACGGACTCATCGCCGTCACGCCGATCTTCACTACCAGTTACAGCGGTCTGTTCAAATCGTTTATCGACGTGCTCGATCCACAGGCGCTCGGCGACCTGCCTGTGCTGATCGGCGCGACCGGAGGAACGGAGCGGCACTCCCTCGCCCTCGACTACGCGATGCGACCGCTGTTCAACTACCTGCACGCCGTGGTTGTCCCGACCGCCGTCTACGCGGCATCCGGGGACTGGGGCGCGGCCGAGAACGGCTCATCCAGCAGCCTCCCCGATCGGATCGAGCGAGCGGCGGGCGAACTCGCGATGCTGGTCGAAGGCAGCGAGCGATCGAGCCTCGTGCGCGACCCATTCGCGCTCCCCGCCGGCTTCAGCCCGGTCGGCGGATTCGGCGCGCAGTAGGGGGCCGGCACACCGCTGGTCATCCACCGAAGCGTTCGGCCAGGAGTTGGAGCAGCGCAGAGACGGCGGGGCTCGGCGTCGGCCTGCAGATCGCACTGAGTTGCCAATGGAGCCCGGGTGGCGCGAGCGGTATCGCTACAACCCCTGGCGTTTCGCGAAGGGTGAGCTCCGGCACGATGGCGATGCCAAGGTCGGCCGCAACGAACTGGGGGATCTGCCCGAGGTCGGCGACCTCCGTCGGTACCGAGCGCGCGAGTCCGATCGCGGCGAACCCGCGTTCGACCGCGATCCGGTTGCCGAATCCGACCGGCGAATCCACAAATCGTTCCCGAGCGATCTCGGCGAGTCCGAGCGCCGTTCGCTGGGCCAGCGGATGATTCGTCGGGAGGATGACCACCATCGGTGAGATCGCGAGCTGCTGCACCTGAAAGCCTGCGAGGTCTTCTGGCGCGAGTCCCATGAACGCGATGTCGATTCGGCCGCGGCGCACGTCATCCGCCAGTCCGGTCGAACCGGACGGGGAGGCGGCGAGTTGCAGGTCGACGAGCGGGTGATCGGTGTGAAACGCGCCGAACACCCCGGGGAGGTCGAGGTATTCGAGGTTGATGAAGATGCCGACGCGAAGCCGACCACGGATGCCGACCCTGGTCAACGCGGCCGCGCTGCGCACCCGGTCGATTGCCTCGATCGCGGCGATCGCCTCCGGAAGCAGGGCCTCGCCGGCCGCCGTCAGCGCCACTCGCTTGCTCGATCGGTCGAACAGCGGAGTGCCGAGGTCGGCTTCGAGGGTGCGGATAGAGGCGGACACCGTCGACTGGACGGTGAACAGCCGCCCGGCCGCCCGGGTGAAGTTGAGTTCTTCGGCGACGGCCACGAAGTATTCGAGCTGGCGAGTGTCCATTCATCAAGTATCGATCAAACCGATCGTTGGTATCAAATACATTCGTTGGACACGATCGATCCGCCGATTCATCATGGATTTATGACCTCATTACATGGTGACACCCTGGTCGCGTCCCGTTGGCACCTCAGGCACGGCCCTGGATTCTGGATCGTCGCCGCGGCATTTCTCGCCGTGATGGCGTTCTCGACCATCCCCACCCCGCTCTACGCGCTGTACCAGCAGCGGGACGGGTTTGCCACCTTCCTGATCACGGTCATCTTCGCCGTGTATGCGATCGGCGTGATGGCCAGCCTCTACTTCGCCGGCCACGTGAGCGACTGGCTCGGTCGACGCCGCGTCATCCTGGCCGCGATCGCGGTCGAGGTGCTGGCTGCGATCGTGTTCCTGCTCTGGCCCGAGGTTCCCGGTCTCATCGTTGCTCGATTCATCTCCGGGGTCGGGGTCGGGGCCCTCACGGCCACGGCGACCGCGCACCTGAGCGAGCTACGGGCGATCGCCCGGCCCAGCGAGGACCCCGCGCGATCCGGGATCGTCTCGAGTTTTGTCAATGTCGGCGGCCTTGGTCTCGGTCCGCTCGTCTCGGGTTTTCTCGCCCAGTTCATTGCGGCTCCGCTCGTCGTGCCCTATGTCGTGTTCCTGGTACTGCTGGCGATCGCGGCGATCGCCGTGTCCCTGGTGCCGGAGACGGTCGAGCGTGCGGAAGAGTACCCGGCCTATCGTCCGCAGCGGGTGTCACTGCCCGCCGGCTCCCGCTCCACCTTCATGGCGGCCGGTGCTGGGGCGTTCGCGGCCTTCGCGGTGTTCGGACTGTTCACATCCCTGGCTCCGAGCTTCATCGCCGGGACGCTGCACGAGCCGTCCCGACTGGTCGCCGGCGCCGTGACCTTCGCCGTGTTCGGCGCGTCGGCGCTGGCCCAGGTTGTCTTCGCAGGCCTCGACCCGCTCCGGCAGCTCCGGCTCTCGCTCTGGCTCATGGGCGTCGGCCTCGTCACGATGGCGATCGGAGTGCTGGTGGTCAGCCTGCCGACCTTCGTGGTCGCGGGCATGATCGCCGGCGCTGGTGTCGGCGTGCTCTTCCGTTCCGCGGTCGCGGTCGCGGCATCCCTCGCGCTTCCGCCTTCGCGCGGAGAGCTCCTCGCCGCCCTGTTCCTGGTGGCATACACCGGGCTCGCGGTGCCGGTGCTGTTGATCGGGCTCGCCGTCGCATTCCTGCCGACGACCGTCGTCCTCGTCGCATTCGCGGCGCTCGTCCTGATTCTGTCCCTGTGGGCCGGGTCACGGATGATCGCGCATCGCCGCGAGCTCGCGTGACCCGATCGCGCGCGTCGGCGTGGCCTGGCGGCTGCCGGGAGCGCTCGTCCGCAGGATTGGGCTGATGACAGCGGCAGCCGCCCGGTCTATCGTGTACACCGTGATACCCGATCACACGTCAACTTCGCGCGCGCCAGCCACCGGCGGCACTGAGTCGAACGCACAAGTCGAGGCGCGCATGGACCAGCGCACGCGCAGGGCGAAGAGGGGCACCGCGGTGGGCCTCGTGGCCATCCTGTTCGTGATCGCGGCGCTCTTCGCGGCGATCGACATGGCGACAATCCACCGGGATCCGTCCAGGTCGACCTGGTCGCACACCACGACTCCGAGCCATCCGCCGCAGTCGAAAACCACGCCGAAACCCACGCCGAAACCGGCGCCGACGTCGACGCCACCCCGCGACCCTTCGCAATAGGCGCGCCGAACTAGGACGCAACACGCCGGGCTGTTAGGCTACTTGCGGTTGCTTACGAGCATCCGCTCAATTCAATACTCACGAGCAACCACAACGGAGCAGGCCGGCAAGACGCTGGTCACCGGTGGTGAATTACTGAACAGTCGGGATCCAGGCCGACGTCAGTGACTTTCTACTGTTGGCCAGACATGCGCCCCACCCTAGGGATTTCGCGCGTACACAGCTGTGCATTTCTGATGCACGTGTCATCGAACCCGCTCCTGCTCTCCGCCGAGTCGCGCCCATACGGGGTTCGACTTTCGCCAGCGAGGGCGAATAACAAGTACTGCAACAAAGGAGAAAAACCCTATGGAGGGTCCAGAAATCACATTCGCCGAAGCCGTTCTCGATAACGGCAAGTTCGGCACGCGCACCGTGCGCTTCGAAACCGGTCGTCTCGCCCAGCAGGCACAGGGAGCAGTCGCTGCCTACCTCGACGAGGAGACGATGCTGCTGAGCGCGACCAGCGTCAGCAAGCACCCGAAAGACAACTTCGACTTCTTCCCGCTGACGGTGGATGTCGAAGAGCGTTCGTACGCAGCAGGCAAGTTCCCCGGTTCGTTCTTCCGGCGCGAGGGTCGTCCGTCGACCGAGGCGATCCTGGTCTGTCGCCTGATCGATCGTCCGCTTCGCCCGACCTTCGTCGAGGGCCTCCGCAACGAGGTTCAGATCGTCGTCACCGTCCTGGCCATCGCGCCTGACGAGTTCTACGACGCTCTCGCGATCAACGCTGCCAGCCTGAGCACGCAGATCTCCGGTCTTCCGTTCAACGGACCGATCGGTGGCATCCGTCTCGCGCTGATCCCCGGTTCGAACGGCGACCAGTGGGTCGCATTCCCGAAGTTCTCGCAGCTCGAGGAGGCAGTCTTCGACCTCACCGTCGCCGGCCGTCTCGTGACGGACGCGAGTGGTAACGAGGATGTCGCGATCATGATGGTCGAGGCCGAGGCAACCGAGCACAGCTGGGACCTCATCAAGGGCGGTGCGACGAAGCCGGACGAGGCTGTTGTGGCACAGGGCCTCGAGGCGGCCAAGCCGTTCCTCAAGCAGCTCATCAAGGCGCAGTCCGAGGTTGCGGCCAAGGCGGCGAAGGCCGTTCAGGACTACCCGGTCTTCCTCCCGTACGAGCAGACCACCTTCGACGCCGTCGCCGGTTTCGCCGAGGACCGTCTCAAGTCGATCTACCAGATCGCCGACAAGATCGAGCGCCAGAACGCGGATGACGCGCTCAAGGACGAGGTCAAGGCGGACATCGCCGCCAAGGTCGAGTCCGGTGCTCTCCCCGAGAGCGCAAACGGCCAGGTCAGCGCCGCATACAAGTCGGTCACCAAGAAGATCGTTCGCGGTCGCATCCTCACCGATGGTGTTCGCATCGACGGTCGTGGGCTCAGCGACATCCGTCCGCTCGACGCCGAGGTGCAGGTCATCCCGCGCGTACACGGTTCGGCGATCTTCCAGCGCGGCGAGACCCAGATCCTGGGCGTCACCACGTTGAACATGCTCAAGATGGAGCAGCAGATCGACTCGCTGGCGCCGGTCACCAAGAAGCGTTACCTGCACCACTACAACTTCCCGCCGTACTCCACCGGTGAGACCGGTCGCGTCGGTTCGCCGAAGCGTCGCGAGATCGGGCACGGCTTCCTCGCCGAGCGCGCCCTCGTCCCGGTTCTGCCGCCGCGCGAGGAGTTCCCCTACGCGATCCGCCAGGTGTCCGAGGCTCTCGGCTCCAACGGTTCGACGTCGATGGGTTCCGTCTGCGCATCCACCCTTTCGCTGCTCAACGCCGGTGTGCCACTGCGCGCACCGGTCGCCGGCATCGCGATGGGCCTCGTTTCCGACCAGGTCGACGGTGAGACCCGCTACGCGGCGCTGACCGACATCCTCGGTGCGGAAGACGCGCTCGGCGACATGGACTTCAAGGTCGCAGGTACCTCGGAGTTCGTCACCGCGATCCAGCTCGACACGAAGCTCGCCGGAATCCCGTCCTCCGTTCTCGATGGCGCGCTCAAGCAGGCCAAGGAGGCTCGCACCGCGATCCTCTCCGTGATCAACGCGGCGATCGACGCACCGGATGAGATGGCGCCGACCGCACCAAGGGTGATCTCGGTCCAGATCCCGATCGACAAGATCGGCGAGCTGATCGGCCCGAAGGGCAAGACGATCAACCAGATCCAGGATGACACCGGAGCCGACATCTCGATTGAGGATGACGGAACCGTCTACATCGGCGCCGTCGACGGCCCGTCCGCCGAGGCTGCCCGCGCGGCGGTCAACGCGATCGCCAACCCGCTGAACCCCGAGGTGGGGGAGCGCTTCCTCGGAACGGTCGTGAAGATCGCGACCTTCGGTGCGTTCGTCTCGCTCACTCCGGGCAAGGATGGGCTGCTGCACATCTCCGAGGTGCGCAAGCTCGCCGGTGGAAAGCGTGTCGAGAACGTCGAAGACGTCCTCGCGGTCGGCCAGAAGATCCAGGTCGAGATCACCAAGATCGACGACCGTGGAAAGCTCTCGCTAGCCCCGGTCGACGACTCGGCGGATTCCGCGGATGCTCCTGCGGACGCGGATGCGGCCGACACCACCCACCAGTTGGCTGACTAAGCACGGCACTCGCTGGCCACAACACTCGGCGCCCGTCCTCTTCGTGAGGGCGGGCGCCGGTGCGTTTAGCGAGCACCTTCCTAGCGAGCACCTTCTTAGCGAACACCGACGCTGTTCCACTCCGTCGCGGTGACGATCCCGCCGCAGACGAAGAACGCGATCACGATCAGCAGTGTGAGGATGGCAAGCAACGCGAGCCGTGGCCGCTTGGGTCGCACGGTGAACCGGATGACGACCATCGTCGCGTAGAGCGCCAGGACGAGGACGAACCCGACGAAGCCGACCCCTGGCGGCCGCAACCACTGCATCGCGAAGAGAAAAGCTCCGCACAGCAGCGTCAAAGCTCCGCCGACCACCAACCAGATGGAGCCGCTCGATGTTGTCAGCGATCGCTGGTCGAAGACCTTCTGAGAATCGGGCTTCTGTGAATCGGACACGATGGCCATCCCTTCTTCGGAAGGTCGTGTACGCCCCACGGTGTCACGCCCGCAGCCGAAACGCCAGCATTCGCCGACCGTGGCTTTGATGGTGCATCCGCCCCGTCGTCCTGCCGACTCTGCCCCCGAACTGGGTGTATCGCCTTAGGTAACGGTTTGGGTTTCGACCGGGGATTCCCGATGTTGTGAACTAATCTCAGACCCAGGCGAGCACGCACCCGAACCGGGCACGTTGATACTTCAACGCGCATTTGGGGGGAACGATGACACAGCTGATGCCGGACGTGGCAGCCTCCTCCGTCGCCGCCGTTGATTGGCCATGGGCGGATGTCGCCAGGCGACCTCCTCTTCGCCGGGTCGGGCAGTCCGACCTCAAGGTTTTTCCGCTCGCGATCGGCGGCAACGTGTTCGGCTGGACCGCCGATGCCGAGGCGACGACGGGCATCCTCGACGCCTATTCCGAGGCGGGCGGCAACTTCATCGACACCGCAGACTCGTATGCCGGTGGTCGCAGCGAGATCATGATCGGCAACTGGATGCGCGAGCGGGGCAATCGCTCCGAGATCGTGATCGGCACGAAGATCGGCAAGAGCGCCGACAATCCAGGCCTCACCGCCGCAGCGATCCTCCGCGCGGTCGACGCGTCCCTTGAGCGGCTCCAGACCGAATACATCGACCTGCTCTATCTGCACATCGACGACGAGAGTGTCGATTTCGACGAGACCCTGCTCGCGGTCGACTGGCTGGTCCGTTCAGGCAAGGTGCGGTACTTCGGAGCATCCGATCATTCGGGCAACAGGCTGATCGAAGCACGGGTGATCGCCGCGCAGCTGGGCATCACCCCGCTCGCCGCCGTGCAGAACCACTACAACCTGATGCGTCGCCGGGAGTACGAGGGCGCCTTGGCGAGAGTGACGGCGCAGCAGGGTCTCGGCGTCATGCCGAGGTTCGCGCTGGCGGGCGGATTCCTCACCGGCAAGTACCGCTCCAAGGCGGACGTCTGGCAGAACAGCCGCGGCGGCCAATCATCCACTTACCTGAACAAGCACGGACTGCGGGTCCTCGCAGCGCTTGACCAATTCGCGTGGGAACAGCAGTCGAGTGTTGCGAGTATTGCACTCGCGT
>JAODMG010000114.1 GCA_025464895.1 Microbacteriaceae bacterium
TCACCGGCTCACGGGTGCGGTACGACCGGGTCGGATTGCCGGGGAACTTCTTATCCGTCACATTGGGGTCGTCTTCGAGGGTGCCAGTCGGTTCCACGATGTAGATCCGTCCACGGCCGTCCCCTGCGGCCAGTTCAGCGCCCCACGTCGCGGCGTCCAAGGTCGCCGTCAGGTAGACGTGGTTCGCTGTCCTTCCTTCCTCAAAGTTCGAGCTGTGACCGGGCAACAACAGGTCCCCCACTGCCAGATCCGCTTTCGTCCCGTGAAACAGGGCCCCCGATTCGTGGACTTCGAATGGTTTGGGCTCGTTCGTCATGAGCACCCCCTCCGCGTTCGATTTCGAAATCTTAGCTCCACGGCCGCACAGCCGGAAGCACGCTAGCGCAGTGCCGTCGTCGCCCGGTCGCGGCCGAGCAGGTCGCGATGGCCGGCGATCGCGTGCCAGCCGTCCGCGGCGAGGAGCGCGGCGATCTGCGCGGCCTGCAGCTCACCGTGCTCGAGCACGAGGGTGCCGCCCGGGTGCAGCAGGCGCCGCGCCGTCTGGGAGACCCGGCGCACCACATCCAGTCCGTCTGCGCCGCCGTAGAGGGCGATCGTCGGATCGAACAGGCGCACCTCCGGGTCACGCGGGATCGCGTCATCCGGGATGTATGGAGGGTTCGAGATCACCACGGAGACCGTGCCGTCCAACTGCGGAAGGGCGTCGGCGAGATCGGCGTTCACCGCGTGCGCGTTGGTGCCACCGCTGTCGGCGAAGTTGCGAGCGGTCCAGGGGAATGCCGCGGCCGAGACCTCGACCCCGTAGACCTCTGCGTGCGGAACCTCGGTCGCCATGGCCAGCGCGATGGCTCCGCTGCCGGTTCCGAGGTCGACCCCGATCGGCCGCTCCGATGCCGCGGAGAGCAGCGCGTCGATGGCGAACTGAGCCACCTGCTCCGTCTCGGGGCGAGGCACGAAGACGCCGGGACCGACTGCCAGCTCGAGCGAACGAAACGGCGCACGTCCGGTGATGTGCTGCAGCGGCTCGCGAGCGGCGCGACGGTCAACCGCCGCCTCGATCGTGCTGGAGTCCGCCTCGCTCACCTCGGTGCCGGTGATCGACTTGGCCTGCACCTGCCCGCGGCTCAGCCCGAGCACGTGGCCGATCAACAGCTCCGCGTCGACCTCCGGGGACTCGATCCCCGCCGCGGCCAGCGCGTCGATCGACCGAGCTCGGAGAGCGGCCACCGTCACGATTTCTGAACCATCCGCGGCGGTCAGGCTTCCGCGCCCAATGCTTCGAGCCGCGCTTCCTCGTCCCACTGGATGCAGGACTCGAGCACCGGACCGAGGGCGCCGTTCATGACAGCGTCGAGGTTGTACGCCTTGTAGCCGGTGCGGTGGTCCGCGATCCGGTTCTCGGGGAAGTTGTAGGTGCGAATGCGCTCGGAGCGATCCATGGTGCGGATCTGGCTCTTGCGCACGGCGGAGGCCTCGGCATCCGCCTCTTCCTGGTAGCGGGCGAGGATGCGGGCGCGAAGAACCCGCATGCCGGCTTCGCGGTTCTGCAGCTGGCTCTTCTCGTTCTGCATCGCGACCACGATTCCGGTCGGAAGGTGGGTGATGCGCACCGCGGAGTCCGTCGTGTTGACCGACTGGCCGCCAGGACCGCTCGAACGGTAGACGTCGATCTTGAGATCGTTCTGGCTGATCTCGACCTCTTCCGGCTCATCGACCTCCGGGAAGACCAGGACCCCGGCGGCAGAGGTGTGGATGCGCCCCTGCGATTCCGTGGCGGGAACGCGCTGCACGCGGTGCACTCCCCCCTCGTACTTGAGTTGCGCCCAGACGCCCTCGGCCGGATCGGTCGAGTTGCCCTTGATGGCGAGCTGGACATCCTTGATGCCGCCGAGGTCGCTCGAGGTTTGCTCGATGATCTCGGTCTTCCACTTCTTCGACTCGGCGAAGTGCAGATACATCCGAAGAAGGTCGGATGCGAACAGGGCGGATTCCGCGCCACCCTCCCCCATCTTGATCTCCATGATCACGTCGCGACCGTCGTTGGGGTCGCGCGGACTCAGTAGTCTCCGAAGACGTTCCTCCATCACGGCGAGCTCTGCCTTGATATTGGGAAGCTCCTCGGCGAACGAGGCGTCCTCCTGGGCCATCTCCGTCGCGGCCTCGACGTCGTCGGTCAGCTTGAGCCAACGCTGATAGGCGTCGACGATTCGGCTGAGCTCGGCGTAGCGCCGATTGACCTTCTTGGACCTGGCCGGGTTGGAGTGGAGCTCCGGATCAGCAAGCTGTTGCTGGAGTTCCTCATGCTCGGCCAGCAATGTGTTTACTGACTCGAACACGAACTAGTCCTCCTTGGTGCCTGGAGCAGTCGGCAGCGACTTCTGGATCTTCATCAGGAACTCGACGTTGCTCGCGGTGTCCTTGAGCTGCGTGAGCACCAGTTCGAGCGCCTGCTGCGTCTCGAGACCAGCGAGCGCACGACGAAGCTTCCAGTTGATCTTGGTCTCGTCGACCCCCATCAGCATCTCTTCGCGACGAGTACCAGACGCGTTGACGTCGACCGCGGGGAAGATGCGCTTGTCTGCCAGCTGGCGCGACAGGCGAAGCTCCATGTTTCCGGTGCCCTTGAACTCCTCGAAGATGACCTCGTCCATCTTGGACCCGGTCTCGACCAGCGCCGTCGCGAGGATGGTGAGCGAGCCACCGTCTTCGATGTTGCGGGCCGCGCCGAAGAAGCGCTTCGGCGGGTACAGGGCAGACGAGTCGACTCCACCGGAGAGGATGCGACCGGATGCCGGCGCGGCCAGGTTGTACGCGCGGCCGAGGCGGGTGATCGAGTCGAGGAGCACGACGACGTCGTGGCCGAGTTCCACCAGCCGCTTGGCCCGCTCGATGGCGAGTTCCGCGACAGTGGTGTGATCTTCAGCCGGACGGTCGAAGGTGGATGCGATTACCTCACCCTTGACCGTGCGCTGCATGTCGGTGACTTCTTCCGGACGTTCGTCGACGAGAACGACCATGAGGTGGACCTCTGGGTTGTTCTTGGCGATCGCATTCGCGATGGCCTGCAGCACCAGGGTCTTGCCGGCCTTCGGGGGCGAGACGATGAGTCCGCGCTGGCCCTTGCCGATCGGCGACACCAGGTCGATGATGCGGGTCGTGAGCTTGTACGGCTCAGTCTCGAGGCGCAGGCGCTCGGTCGGGTAGAGCGGGGTCAGCTTGCCGAACTCGACCCGGTCGGCTGCCTGCTCGATCGGAAGACCGTTGATCGAGTCGATCTTGACGATTGCGTTGTACTTCTGGCGGCCGCTGTTGTCGTTCTCGCGCGGCTGGCGAATGGCGCCGACAACGGCGTCGCCCTTGCGCAGGTTGTACTTCTTGACCTGACCGAGGGAGACGTACACGTCGTTGTTGCCCGGCAGGTAGCCGCTGGTGCGAACGAAGGCGTAGTTGTCGAGGACGTCGAGGATGCCGGCGACCGGGATGAGCACGTCATCCTCGGTGATCTCCGGCTCGAAGTCATCGCCAGTGCCCGGTCCACGACGTTTGCGGTCACGGTAGCGGTTGCGCCCGCTGCGATCGTTGTCCAGCTCGTTCTGCTGCTGGCGGTCGCCGCGGTCGTTCTGCTGCTGGCGGTCGTTCTGCTGCTGGCGGTCGTTCTGGCGGTCGCCCTGCTGCTGGCGATCGCCGCGGTCGCTCTGCTGTTGGTTGTTGCGGTTGTTGGCGTTGCGGTTGCCGCGGCCGTTCTCGCGAGCGGCGTCGCCCTGTGCCTGCTGGTCGTCGCCACGGGAAGCATCGCCCTGACGATCGCTCTGCTGGCGATCGCCACGGTTGCGGTTGCGGTTACGGGAGTTGCGCGACGGCTGTGCATTCTCGCCGTCGCCCTGGCTGTCGCCCTGGCCATCGTCGGCAAGAGCGTCGCGCTCCGCTTCCTGGCCGGGAATCCGGTCGAGTCCTTCTGAAGGCTCAGCGGATGCCGCATCGGCTACGGCGTCGCGCTCGGCCTCCTGGCCGGGAATCCGGTCAAGGCCGCCTTCGGCCTGGTTGACCGCCGCAGTCCTGCGGCCACGCGAGTTGCGTGCCGGCTTCTCGACGACCTCGGACGAGGTCTCCGAAGCCGTAACGGCAGGTGCCGGGTCGGGTACGGCAACATCGAGCACGCTCGAATCGAGCACGCTTGAATCGAGCACAGGAGCGGATGAGCCCGCGTCAACCACGGAGGTCGACACGCGGCGTGACGCACGCTTCTTGACTGCCGGAACCGGCGCTTCATCGACCGCGGCTGCGGGCGAATCGATCACCGGGGCATCGGTCGATGCCTCAGAGTTGTCCTGGATCTCGGAGATTGCATCCACGAGTTCTCCTTTACGAAGTTTGTTGGCACCACTGATACCCAGTCCTGTCGCCAGAGCCTGAAGCTCTGCAACGCGAAGGGTGGCCAGATTTGTGCTGGAGTCCGGCCGAGCGGCGCGAACAGTGAGGTCAGTCACTAAGAGGGTTCCTTTCCCCTGGCCAGTTCGGAACCCGACGGGCCCCTCCTGCCGGAGAGCTATATCGCAAATCGCTACTCGGGTCTGAGCGGGTGCGCAGGAAAGTGTGCGATGCAGCGATTGCTAGTGATTGTGCAACCCGGGACTCGGATTAGCTCGAGATTTCTACCGGGTGCGAAATCACTGTAGCACCTTTGAAGTCAACGGCGAGCAGGAGCGACTGCCATGGTGTGCCGCGATGGCGTGCGACCGTCTCCGCGGCAATGAGTCGCTGTGCCGGATCGCTGCAGAGCACCAGGATGGACGGACCGGCACCCGAGATGACGGCGGCCAGCCCCTCATCGCGCAGCTCGGTGATGAGCGAATCGGTCTCCGGCATGGCGCTCGCCCGGTAGCTCTGATGCAGGCGGTCCTCGGTCGCCGCGAGCAACAGTTCCGGGCTCTGGATCAGGGCCGCGATCAGGAGCGCGGATCGGGAGACGTTGAAAATGGCGTCTTCGTGAGGCACCGAAAGTGGGCGAAGACTTCGCGCCAGCTCGGTCGACATCGTGCCCTCAGGCACGGCAATCAGAGGGGAGACACCACGGTGCACGATGAGTTTCTTGTGCTGGGGACCGGCATCCGTCGTCCAGGCGATGGTGAGTCCGCCGAATAGCGCCGGCGCGACATTGTCCGGGTGGCCCTCGAGCTCCGTGGCGAGCGCCAGCAGCGCGTTCGAGTCGATCTCGACGATGCCGTCGAGCAAGCCCTTCGCCGCCATAATCCCGGACACGATGGCGGCGCCGGATGATCCGAGCCCCCGGCCGTGTGGGATCGAGTTACGCGCGACCAGGTTCAACCCGGGAAGCGGCTGACCGTATGCTGCGAATGTGTGGGCGATGGCTCGAACCACGAGATTGGTCTCGTCGGTCGGCACTTCTCCGGCTCCGACGCCGATCACCTCGACCGTCGCGCCCGGCTCGTCCCGCTCGGTCACCGTCAGCTCGTCATAGAGGGACAGTGCGAGGCCGAGAGTGTCGAATCCTGGACCGAGGTTCGCGGTGGTCGCTGGGACCTTGACGGTCACCGACCGGTGACTGAGTGTCATGCACTCTCTTTCGCGAGTCCGAGGACTCCGGCGATCTCGTCGGCGTCGACGGGGACGATCGTCGGGGCGACATCCGAACCGTCCGCGGTGCGAAGCGCCCACTGCGGGTCCTTGAGACCGTGGCCGGTGACGGTGAGCACAACGGTCGCGCCCTTCGGGATCTCGCCGGCCGCGGAACGCTCGAGCAGCCCCGCGACACTGATCGCGGAGGCCGGTTCGACGAAGATACCGACCTCGGCGGAGAGGATGCGGTGCGCTTCGAGGATCTTCTCGTCCGAGATCGCCCCGAAGTAGCCGTCGCTCGTCTCACGAGCCGCGGTGGCGAACTCCCACGACGCGGGGTTGCCGATTCGGATCGCCGACGCGATGGTGTCAGGATTCTTGACGACATGGCCGAGCACGATCGGGGCGCTGCCCGCGGCCTGGAAGCCGAACATACGCGGAAGCTTGGTGCTGATTCCGCGCTCGAGCTCTTCGCTGTAGCCGCGGAAGTATGCGGTGTAGTTTCCCGCGTTTCCGACCGGGACGATGTGGAAGTCCGGCGCATCCTCCAGCACCTCGACGACCTCGAATGCCGCCGTCTTCTGCCCGTCGATGCGGTCGGGATTCACTGAATTGACCAGGTGCACCGGGTAGTTGTTCGCGAGCTCGCGCGCGATGTCGAGGCAGTCGTCGAAG
>JAODMG010000119.1 GCA_025464895.1 Microbacteriaceae bacterium
CAACATCCACGTGCGCGGCTACAACGAGCGCGGCACGACGACGACACCGTTCGACATGCTCATGCTGAACGATCTCGACCGCTTTCGACTGGTTATGGATGTGATTCGGCGGGTGCCTGAACTCGACATCACGTACGCGGGCCTCTCCCAACGGATGGACGACGAACGCATAGCCCATCGGGCATATACCCGGGAGCACGGGGAGGACAGCCCGGACGTGTCCGGAGTTCTCGGCCTGCCGTTCCGTGGCGAGGAAGCCAGGCTCGACAGCACAGGAGGGGACAACGAGCGTCGCTGAATCGTCGGCGGCTCAGGCTCCGGAGAGCGCGTCCTCGAACGCCCGATAGGCGTCCCGTCCGAACAGCACGAAGGTGACGGTATCGACTCGGGTGTCTGCCGTTCGCACCGTGCCGACGGCGATCCTGGCGGCATCCGCCATCGGCCAGCCGTAGACCCCGGCGCTGACCGCCGGGAACGCCACTGTTCGCGCTCCGAGTTCGTCGGCCACGGCGAGTGATGAGCGGTAACAGGAGGCGAGCGTCGCCGATCGGTCCTCCATCGTGCTGTAGACCGGACCGACGGTGTGGATCACCCAGTCGGCCGGCAGGGCCCCCGCCGTCGTTGCCACAGCCTGGCCTGCCGGGAGGCCATCCGGCAGCGTGGTCTGCCGCAGGGCGCGGCATTCGGCGAGGATGTCGGGACCGCCGGCCCGATGGATCGCCCCGTCGACGCCTCCGCCCCCGAGCAGCGAGCTGTTCGCCGCATTCACGATCGCGTCCGCACCGAATCGGGTGATGTCCCCAAGCGTCAGTTCGATCGATACTGCCATGATTCGAGGCTACCCAGAGGTGCTGCCACCCGCACGCCCCGGCACTGCCACCCGCACCCGTTTGGGGGCTAACGGGTCGAAGGCGGGCGAGCGTACGCTCGATATCACTCATGTTCGGGAAGAACTGATGACGCTCGGCATTACCGTTCCCGACGAATCCAACGGGGGAGCAATGTCAGGTCTTGCGAGCGGCGGGGCCGGCTCCCCGCGCACGCGCGGCACAGCCGATTCCGTCATGCAGGAGTGCCTGCGCCTGCAATTGGGTGCGGAACCGCGTGGAAGGGTCGCGCAACTCTTCGGGCGCAGCCCCCTTCATCCGGATGCCCGCAGCTGGTATCGCGGCGCCGTCGGCGAGCTGCGGGTGGCCGGTGCGCTGTCCCGGCTCGACCCCGCCTTCACCGTCCTGCACGCCGTGCCAACCGCGTCTGGCGACCATGAGCGCCCTGGCGATCACGGCGATCCAAATCTCGGGCTGGATCACTCTGCCACCGACCACGTGGTCATCGGCCCGCCCGGCATCTTCTCGCTGAATGCGAAAAGCCACGCGGGAAGGCGCATCCGGGTGGCAGGCAACCGACTGCTGGTGAACGGACGCAAGAGCGATCAACTCGACCATTGCCTCTACGAGACAGGTCGCGCCTCGACGTTGTTCAGTTCGATTGCCGGCACCCCCGTGGAGGTGACGCCGGTCGTCGTCGTCGTCGATCCGACGTCGGTGACCCGCAAGTCGCCGCAGGTCGACATTCTCGAGGTCGAACAGGTGCCGCAGTGGTTCGCCACCCTGCCGAGACAGCTCTCGGATGACACGATCGCTCATTTCTCGACGATCGCAGAGCGATCGGGAACCTGGCGCAGTCGTGCGGAGGCCGATGACGACACCATGCGCCACACGCAGCGTTTCGAGCGGCTCCAGCGCGAGGTGAATGGCGCTCGCCGCAGGGCACGCGTATGGATGCTCGGCGGAGTCGCGGCGACGGTCATTATCGCGGCGGCTGTGCTGGCCGGCATCGTGAGCCAGTCCGGCTAATCGGCTGATCCCCTTCGGTTTCAAGGCGCCCGTCCAGAATGAATCGGCACACTCGGTAGATGTTTCGTCGGCACCCCCTCCTCAGCCTGGTCACCGTCGGGTACCTCGGTTTGGTGGGTTGGATCACGCTCGGACCGCAGCCACTCAACAGCCAGGACCAGCGGCTGCTCGCTCGGATCCTGAGCTATTTCGGCAACCACGATGCGACCAGGTGGATCAACTACAACCTCGTCGAGTTCTCGGCCAACGTCGCCATGTTCGTGCCGCTGGGGGTCTTTTTCCTGTTGCTGCTCGGGCGCAGGAGGGCCTGGTTGGCGATGCTGCTCGGGGTCGTCATTACCGTCGGCATCGAAACCGCGCAGCTCTTCATTGCCGGCAGGGTGAGCGATCCGCGTGATGTGCTCGCGAACTCCGCCGGAACCCTGATCGGAGTACTCGCTGCCCTCGTCATCACCGCGCCGGCGGCTCGGCGGGCGCGGCGGGCGCAGCCGAGGAATCCGTAGCTCGTAGCTCGGACCCCTCGACTCGCCCTGTTTGGATGCCCACTTTCCGAATCCGAGGTCAAAAGGCCCTGTCCGGACGCCCCGCGCCGTCGTAACGTCGAAGCCAATGCGAGTTAGGACACGAGGAGTCAAGGAGAGAACCAATGAAGGCGCTCGTCTACAAGGGCCCCGGGCAAAAGTCATGGGAAGACGTACCCGACCCGGTGATACTGCAGCCGACGGATGTCATCGTCAAGATGGACGTCACCACCATCTGCGGCACCGACCTGCACATCCTGAAGGGTGACGTCCCGGCCGTTACCCCCGGCAGAATCCTCGGCCACGAAGGGGTCGGGACCATCACCGAGGTGGGTTCAGCGGTCACCGGATTGACGGTGGGGGACCAGGTCATCCTGTCCTGCATCTCGGCCTGCGGTCACTGCGACTTCTGTAAGCAGGGAGTGTTCTCCCATTGCCTCGGCGCGGAGGGCGCCTCTGGAATCGGCTGGATCTTCGGCCACCTCATCGACGGAACGCAGGCCGAGTTCGTGCGGGTGCCATACGCCGAGACATCCGTCTACCTGCTACCAGCCGGGGTTACGCCCGAGCAGGGCGCTCTACTCTCCGACATCCTGCCGACCGGCCACGAGATCGGCGTGAAGTACGGCCAGGTGAAGGCGGGCGACGTGGTCGCCGTCGTCGGCACCGGCCCGGTCGGTCTCGCTGTGATCGCGACGGCCGGCCTCTATGGCGCGTCCCGCATCATCGCCGTCGACATCGATTCGAACCGGGTCGAGCAGGCCAAGAAGTTCGGCGCGACCGACGGCGTCGTCTCAACCGACGCGGATTGGAAGGACCAGGTGCTCGCCCTCACCGACGGGCTGGGAGTGGATGTCGCGATCGAAGCGGTCGGCCTACCGGAGACGTTCGCCATGTGCCTGGACATCGTGCGTCCGGCCGGTCACGTCGCAAACGTCGGGGTGCACGGCCGCCCGGTCGAGCTTCCGCTGCAGAACCTGTGGATCTCCAACGTCTCGATCAGCATGGGCCTGGTCAACACCAACACCCTCGGAACCCTCGCGAAGCTGGTCGCCCAGAAGAAGATCGACGCCGACCTGTTCGTGAGCCACACCTTCGCGATGGGCGAGATCATGGACGCCTACGATGTGTTCGGTCGCGCGGCCGAGACGAAGGCGCTGAAGGTCATCATCAACGCTTAGGGCGTGTCTGATAGACCTGTGGTCCAGGTGACGGTGGCGTGGAGGACGGCGGCGGCGGGCCTGGCGCGGGGGTCATGCTGACCGGCTGTCGAGGAGGTCGTGTAGGGCGGGGCTCTTTGATGGCATGGGGCGGGCGGTCTGGTCCGGGTCGATTCCGGGTGGTGGGATCAGCCAATATTCGGCGCCGCGCTTAGCGATTTCCCAGTGGTTGTCGTGGAGGAGTAGGTGGTGGTGTCGGCAAAGGAGGATGCCGTTGTCGATGCTGGTTTCTCCGTGGTCGCGTTGCCAGTGGTCGACGTGATGGGCTTCGGTCCAACCAGGCGGTCTTTGACATTCTGGCCAGCGGCATCCGCCGTCCCTGGCGGCGAGGCCGATTCGCTGCCGTCGAGTGAAGAGTCGCTGTTCCCGGCCGACGTCGAGTACTTGACCGCTGGTGTCGAAGTGGATGGGGATGATGCCGCTGGTGCAGGCGATGCGTTCGACGGTTTCGATGGAGATCGGGTCGGGGTGGCCTTCGATGCGGCCGTGACCGGTCCGGCCGGCCAGGTTTCCCGCGGCCAGGTGCTCCGCGCTGACGAGGACCCGGACGGCCGGGTTCCTGATACCGATGAGCTGCCGCGGGTCAGTGCCGGTGCTGATGCCGACGGCGGTGCCGGTGACGGTGCCGACGGCGATGGTGAGCAGGTCCAGGAACCCGTCGGAGGCGAGTTGGTCGGTGGTGCGCGGGTCCCGCTCGACCGCCTCGGCGCGTTTCTGTTCGGCCTTGTCGACCATCCGTGGTCCGCCGCGCCGGAGGGACGTGAGTTGGTCATAGATCCCGTCGACCAGAGCTGCGCTTTCCGGGTCGAGCTCCCAGATGTAGCGGGTCATCCCGTCGGGCTTGCGCCAGCGGCGCAGGGACCGCAGTTCGCGGCGCTCCCGTTCCCGAATGGCAATACCGGCCTCGTCCAGGTCGTCGCGGGCCTCCCGCGCCCGCCGAAACATTTGGTCAGCATTGAGTGTGGGGCCGAGACGAACGAGCGTGGCAGCGGCATCCCTCAACGCGTCGATGCTGACGTCCTCGTTCGGGCCGCCGAGACCACCACGGATCGCCTCCGCGGCGGCAACCGACAGGGTGCCGGAGGCGACGGCGAGGCCTACCGGGACGAGCCACGGTTCCGCGACCGGGTAGGTAGGAGCCCCAGTCTCGTTAGCGGTCGAGTCATGAATCATCGCGCCGACCCGCACCAGGGTCATCGCCTCCCTGGCGGTGGACCCGGTTGCGTGCTGCACCAGAGCCTCCGGGGTGCGGAACCCTTCCCGCTGCGCGAGGCCCGCATGCCCGGCCTCTGGCCGGGATCGGAGTGCGATCTGCCCCGCGATCACCGCTGCGGACGCGTCCAGGTCACGGCGGGCGCCGGCGATGTCACCCTGCGCGGCGATCAGGGCCTTCGCCGATAGCTCGCGGGCGGCAGCCGACTGCGACACCACCCGCCCGGCGGCAGACACCACGGCAGCAAGCGATGCCCCGAACGTGTCTACGAAATCTGTCATGCATTTAGTTTCACAGAACCGAACACAAATACGAAGCAAATTCAGCTATTGGTGGAGAACTCAGTTCACGCTGCCCTGTGGAGGAGTGGCCGGCACGCCACGCCTACGGATAGCTGCGGGCCACCTGCTCTACAGGTAGGCGAGGATCGTGTTGCCGGGGCGATCAATGCGCGGTGATGATATTGGTGGCCGAGCTTCACCGATGACGACAACGCTCATGAGCACCCTCGCCCCGATAGATCGCACAACCACTACCGTTTCGTCGTGATTGTTTGTCTATTTATGCCACGGCGGTCGCTCTAGCTAGAGAAGTTCGTAGTCCAGCTCGAGGAAGTCCTCGACCTCTGGCACCCAGCGGTCGGCGACGAAACCGGCGTGTACCGGATGGGCGTTGTAGGCCTGGTAGGCGGCGTCATCCGCGAACTCCATCGAGAATCCGAACGAGTACTCGTTCTTCTGGCTGAGCTGGCGAAGCTGTTCGAAGTTCGTGACGCCCGGGATGTCCGCGAGCGCGCGGGCCGCGGTGATGAACGCCCGCTCCTCTGGCGAACCCGAGGCGTGGTGGAGACGGAAGGTGACGGTGTGACGAATCATGTGTCAACGTTAATGGTGATTTCGACCACGATTGCGACTGCCCAACTGCTGTCCCCACTCTGCTAAACTCCCAAGGTTGCCGTCTAACGGCCGCGGAGAAAGAGAGCTCGCACAATCAGTGACGGGCACCGCGCAACGAGGGAAAGGGGCCATCTATGCCATTAGCACCAGATGCCAAGAAAGCGATCATCGACGAGTACGCAACTCACCCAGGTGACACCGGGAGCCCCGAAGTGCAGGTCGCAATGCTGACCGCACGCATCAAGGACCTTACCGAGCACCTGAAAGAGCACAAGCACGACCACCACTCACGTCGTGGACTGCTTCTGCTGGTCGGCCAGCGTCGTCGCCTGCTCGGCTACCTGTCCGACGTCGACATCAACCGCTATCGCGCGTTGATCGAGCGTCTCGGACTGCGTCGCTAGTCTTCGAAAGCGCAGTTTTCGAAAGCGTAGTTTTCGAAAGCAGTAGCGACAGCTCGACCGGATGGTCGAACTCTTGGCG
>JAODMG010000143.1 GCA_025464895.1 Microbacteriaceae bacterium
CTCTGGACCGACCATCATCGTCGGCTCGCAGGCCTACTACTCCAACACGATCATCGCGGAGATCTATTCGCAGGCACTCGAGGCAGGCGGATTCAAGGTCGATCGCCAATTCAACATCGGCCAGCGCGAGGTATACCTGCCAGAGATCGAGGCGGGAAAGATCGACGTGTTCCCCGAATACATCGGCAGCCTCGACCAGCAGATCAACAAAGACCAGAACAAGGTAGCACCGGGCGGATCGGCCGACGAGGTCTACGCGAACCTGACATCGGTCCTGCCGGCCGGATTGCGAGTGCTCGACAAAGCCGCCGCTGCCGACCAGAACTCCTGGACGGTCACCCAGGCATTCCAGAAGAAGTACAACCTGACCGACATCGCGTCGCTGAAGAACGTCACGGAACCGATCACGGTCGGCGGCAACGCGGAGCTCGAAACGCGTCCGTACGGACCTACCGCGCTGAAACAGAAGTACGGGATCACGACCGCAGGCTTCAAGGCTGTGCAGGACAGCGGCGGACCGCTGACGGTCAAGGCGCTGGTCGACAACCAGATCCAGCTCGCCAACATCTACACGGCGGATCCGAACATCAAGTCGAACAAGCTCTATGCGCTCAAAGACCCGGACCACCTGTTCTTCCCGGACAATGTGGCTCCGATCGTCTCCACGAAGGTGGACAAGACCGCCGCGGGCATCCTCAACAAGGTGGATGCGAAGCTGTCGCAGAGCGATCTGGTCAACCTGAACTCGCAGAGCGTGAACGAGCAGAAGCAGACCGCCGCGATTGCCAAGGCATGGCTCGCGAAGGTGGGCATCGTCAAGTAGGAATCGCCGGTTCTGACCGGCCCAACGGATGCGCTCGGTCGGGCGGAGGCGAATCGCCTCGCTCGACCGGGCGTTTCGTCGTCGGCCGGGTTGGGCGGCCCGATCCGGTCAGGCGTCGTCGCGGGTGTTCGGATCGCCGTCGCCCGGGTGTTCCATGTGCCGTGCCTCTCGTCGCTCGATCAGCTTCTTGATGAGCAGCACCAGGATGAAGAAGACCACGATGATCGCGACGAAGACATAGCCGGCGAAGTGGAGTCGATCGGAGAGGTGGCGATACGAGTCGGCCGCAGCCCAGCCGACCGACACGTAGGCCACGGCCCAGAGGATGCAGGCCGGTGCGGTCCAGGCGATGAACTTGCGGTAGCGCATGGCGCTCATGCCGACGGTGAGCGGAATCAGCGAGTGCAGCACCGGAAGAAAGCGGGAGATGAAGATCGCGATACCGCCGCGGCGGTCCAGGTAGTTCTCCGCCCTCGTCCAGTGGCCCTCTCCGATGCGCCGCCCGAGCCTGCTCCGCCTGATCTTCGGCCCGAAATAGTGGCCGAGCGCGAAGCCGACGCTCTCGCCACCGAGCGCACCGACAACGGTGGCGACCAGCAGGGCACCGAACTCCAGCCAGTTGGTGATTCCCGTGGACGCAACGATCACGACGGTGTCGCCTGGCACGACCAACCCGATCAGGATCGATGTCTCGCAGAAAATGGCGGTGCCGGCGAGCAGGATGCGGAGCACCGGATCGACATCGCGGACAGCGTTCAGGATCCAGCCGAGGAGCTCGTTCACTGGCGCACCGCCGCGGGCGGAAGCGGCTTCCGCAGCCGGTCGAGGAGGGTGCGCCATTTCGCCAGCCGCCCCGGCTCCTGCGCCGTCTGCGGCCCGTCGACCCAGGCCGTGACGATGCGGATGCCGTGCAGCGCGTTCACCGCCCAGATTTCGAGCCCGTCCAACTCGGTTGGTGCGACATCCTCGTGATAGATGTCGACGCCGAGAGCCGCGGCGAGGGTGAGTATGCTCTTCGCGGTCACGCTGTCGACCCGATCGAGCTCCGGGGCGGGCGAACACAGGATGTCCCCGCGCCACCAGAGAAGCGCTGTGTGAGCGCCATCGACGACGGACCCGCCAGGCGACAGCAGTACGGCCTCACCCGCTCCTCGCTGCTGGACCTCCGCGCGGATCCGTTGCATCGCATCCAAGTCGGGTCCCTTGATGCGTGGCGCGGTCCTCGGGTCAATTCCATGGTGACTCGCGAGCACGAGTGAACGGCCGCGCTCCGGTGCTTCCCGCAGCCGAAAGGCGGCGAGCGCTGTCCCGTTGTGCGACTGCAGCTCCACCCGCGGGAACCAGTCACCGTTTCTCGGGATAGTGGCGACAGCGGCATCCCAGAATTCTTCGGCCCCGGGAAGGGTGAAACCCCTCGCCGTGATGGACGTGAGGAAGCGACTGCGGTGCAGGGGCAGCGCGAGAGCCGTGCCATCCGTGACCAGCCAGGAATCCGCGACCTCGATGGTGGAATCGGGCGCGCTCCCGGGATCCGCTGCGCTTTCTGGTCCTGTCGTTGCGGCAGGATCGAGCAGCTCCAACGCGCCTCCCGTCCAGCGGTAGCTGGCTACTGTGGTCGACCCTCTGCTGCTCATAGAGTTAGGTTATGCGCCGCCGCGTGATCCGACATCTCCTCGGTGAGTGGACCGACCCTGCCGTCGCGTTTTCGGCGCTGTACGCGACCGCCGATCGCGCGTTCTGGCTCGACAGCGGAAACGCCGCTCTGGGAGGGCGCAGCTATCTCGGGCACGGCGGTCGCGTGGTCACGGCCTCCGCGGCCAGGGCGGAACTGCGGTTCGATCCGCCCGGGCCGACCTTCGACGGAAGCATTTTCGAGTTCCTCGCGGCCGAGCAGTCCGGGTCGCCGGGGTTGGTCGATCCTTCGGCCCCGACCACGGGGTTTCAGCTCGGCTGGGTCGGCTGGTTCGGCTACGAACTCCGCTCCCAAACGATGTACTCTCCGAGACCCGTTCGCCCGCGCCGCTCTCACTATCCGGATGCCGCCTGGCTCGAGGTCACCCGCGCACTCGAGTTCGACCACTCGACCCAGACGGTGACGTTGCTGGCGCTCGGCGAGGACTGGACCGGCGAACTGGGGGAGTGGCGCAATGCCGTTGTGCTCGCTCTCGCGCATGCTGCTGCCGCAGCCGTTCCGGTGGCGGTTGCGCATCGCTCGGTCCCTTCGCAGGCCCGTTGGCTCTACAGCGACGACGAGTACCTGGGGATGATCCGCGAATGCCAGGCCGCGATCGCGAGTGGGGACGCGTACCAGCTGTGCCTCACCAGCGAGGCGAGGGTGGATGCTCGTCCGGATCCGCTGGCGACCTATCTGGCGCTTCGGGCGGAGAGCCCGACCCATCATGGTGCGCTGTTGAGGGTCGGCGAGTTCTCGCTGCTCAGTGCGACGCCGGAGCAGTTTCTCTCCGTGTCGCCAGAGGGTGTCGTCGAGTCGAAGCCGATCAAGGGAACGCGTCGAAGGGGCAGTTCCGCTGCCGAGGACGACCTGCTTCGGCTCGAGCTGGAGCAGAGCGACAAGGAACGTGCAGAAAACCTCATGATCGTCGATCTCATGCGGAACGACATCGCGCGAGTGAGCGAGGTCGGCTCGGTCACCGTGCCCAGCCTGCTCGCGGTCGAGAGCTACGCGCAGGTACACCAACTCGTGAGCACCGTCCGCGGGAAGCTCGCTGCCGGCCTTCGCCCGGTGGATGCCGTCGTCGCCTGTTTCCCGGCTGGATCGATGACCGGTGCGCCCAAGTCGAGTGCGACGGCCATCCTCGACCGCTTGGAACGGCGGCCGCGCGGCATCTATTCTGGCGTGTTCGGATACTTCGGGCTGGACGGTCGCGTCGACCTCGCCATGGTCATCCGGAGCATCGTGATCGACGGCCAGGGTGCGACGGTCGGTGCGGGGGGCGGCATTACCGCCCTTTCGGTGCCGGACGAGGAGCTCGACGAGGTCAAACTGAAGGCCGCCGTGCTGCTCCGGGTGCTCGGGGTGACGGTCGCGGAGTAGCCCGACAGCGCCGCAGAACCCGTCGTGCGTTCTCCCTGGCTACGCCCAGTAACCTTGAACACGGCCGTGCCCCGGATTCGTCGGGCACACGATCGAAGGCGATCCGGCTTTCTCCGTAATGAATTGAGAGTCCCGTGGCATACCAACACGACAACGCCGACAACGGCGAGCAAGAGCCGGAATACAACCCTGCCCGCCTGCAGGAGAAGTGGCTCCCCGTCTGGGACGAGCTGAAGCCGTTCCGCGCCGGTGACCCGAACGACAAGCGCCCGCGCAAGTACATCCTCGACATGTTCCCGTACCCGTCCGGCGACCTGCACATGGGTCACGCGGAGGCGTTCGCGCTCGGCGATGTGGTCGCGCGCTACTGGCGCCAGCAGGGCTTCACTGTCATGCATCCGATCGGATGGGACTCGTTCGGCCTGCCTGCGGAGAACGCGGCGATCAAGCGCGGGGTGGACCCGCGCGAGTGGACCTACGCCAACATCGAGCAGCAGAAGCAGAGCATGCGGCGCTATGCGGCATCCTTCGACTGGGATCGTGAACTGCACACGAGTGACCCCGAGTACTACAAGTGGAACCAGTGGCTCTTTCTCAAGCTGTACGAGAAGGGGCTGGCCTACCGCAAGGACAGCTGGGTCAACTGGGATCCGATCGACCAGACGGTGCTCGCGAACGAGCAGGTGCTTCCGGATGGAACATCCGACCGCTCTGGCGCGGTGGTCGTCAAGAAGAAGCTCACCCAGTGGTACTTCAAGATCACCGACTACGCCGACCGCCTGCTCGACGACCTGAACCAGCTCGAGGGCTCATGGCCGACGAAGGTGCTGAGCATGCAGCGCAACTGGATCGGACGATCGATCGGCGCGGATGTCGACTTCGTCATCGAGGGCAGGGATGAGGCTGTCACGGTCTTCACCACCAGGCCGGACACCCTCTATGGCACCACGTTCATGGTGGTTGCCCCCGATTCCGATCTCGCGGCCGAGTTGGTGGCCGGGTCGAGTGCGACGGTGCAGGCCAACTTCGCCGAATACCTGACCCAGGTGCAGAAGATGACCGAGATCGACCGGCAGGATGCCAGCCGGGACAAGACCGGGGTGCCGCTCGACCGGTTTGCGATCAACCCGGCCACCGGCGAGCGAATCCCGATCTGGACGGCAGACTACGTGCTGGCCGACTACGGACATGGCGCGGTGATGGCCGTGCCGGCACACGATCAGCGCGATCTCGATTTCGCCCGCAAGTTCGGACTTCCGGTGCGGGTGGTGGTCGACACGAACGCTCCGGTGACCGGGGCGATCCCGATCATCACCGCCGAGGCCATTCTGAGCGGTGAGCTGCCGGATGACCTTCCCCCGCTCGATCCGGCCGCGACGGGTGTCGCCCTGGTCGGCGAGGGCCGGATGATCAATTCCGGTTCACTGGACGGCCTGAGCAAGAGCAACGCGATCCGCAAGATCATCGAACAGCTGGAGAAGGCGGGAACCGGCCGTGCGGCGAAGACCTACCGGCTGCGCGACTGGCTGATCTCCCGCCAGCGATTCTGGGGAACCCCGATCCCGATTATCCACGGCGAGAACGGCGAACTCATCCCGGTGCCGGAGGACCAGCTGCCGGTGCGGCTGCCCCCGACCGACGGTCTCGACCTGAAGCCGAAGGGCACGTCGCCGCTCGGCGCGGCCGAGGACTGGGTGAACGTGCCGAACCCGATCGATGGCACGCCGGCGAAACGGGATCCAGACACCATGGACACCTTCGTCGACAGCTCGTGGTACTTCCTGCGGTTCATGAACCCGACGGATGACACCAGGGCATTCGATCCGGCCGAGGCGGACAAGTGGGCACCGGTCGACCAGTATGTCGGCGGCGTCGAGCACGCCATCCTGCACCTGCTGTACGCGCGATTCATCACCAAGGTGCTGTACGACCTCGGCTACGTGGGTTTCACCGAGCCGTTCAGCGCACTGCTGAACCAGGGCATGGTGCTTTCTGGCGGCTCCAAGATGAGCAAGAGCAAGGGCGGGGTCGACCTCTCGACCGAGATCGATGCCCACGGTGTCGACGCGATCCGGCTCACTATGGCTTTCGCGGGACCGCCTGAAGACGACATCAACTGGGAGGATGTGTCGGCTGCAGGTTCCGCGAAGTTCCTTGCCCGCGCCTGGCGCCTGGCCAACGACGTGGCGAGCGCTCCCGAGATCGATTGGCGCACCGGTGACGTCGGGCTTCGTCGGGTGACACATCGATTCCTCTCGGAGGCACCGAGCCTGGTCGAAGCATTCAAGTTCAACGTCGTCGTCGCCAAGCTGATGGAGTTGGTCAGCGCGACCCGCAAGGTGATCGACAGCGGCGCCGGGCCTGCGGATGCCGCGGTGCGCGAGGCCGCGGAGACCGTTGCCCTTGCGCTCAGCCTCTTCGCCCCCTATACCGCGGAGGAGATGTGGGAGAAGCTCGGTTATCCACCGCCGGTCGCACTATTCGGCTGGCGGAAGGCCGATCCGACCCTGCTCGTTCAGACCGCGGTAACCGCCGTCGTGCAGATCGACGGCAAGGTACGCGATCGGCTCGAGGTCGCGCCGACCATTGATCCGTCGGACCTCGAGAGCCGCGCCCGCGAGCTTCCCTCTGTGGTTCGCGCGCTCGGCGAGCGAAAGATCGGCAGCGTCATCGTGCGCGCGCCCCGACTGGTGAACATCGTCACCGTTCGCGAGTAGGCGCCGGCCTTCTCCCTCAGAGCTAATGCTCCCGGACACGCGCCAGTCCTTCCCCTGGCCAGCCAGTCCTCCCCTTGAAAAGCCAGCCAGTCCTCCCCTTGAAAAGGGGGAGGACTGAGCTCACATTTCCCCGGCGGCGACGTCTCACGGCTGTGCTGCATCGTACGTTTCTGGGATGACACTGCCGGGCCTACTCGCCACGCCGCGCCGCAGCCGCCTCAGGGTCGGGCTCGGTGCCGCGGTGGTCCTGCTTCTGCTCGGACTCGGGATCGCCGTGTTGGTGACGGCCACCGGGTCGCACGGGAAGACCACGGCCCTCGGTGCCGGCTCGACCGCCGGCTCGACCTCCGGCCCCGCCGGATCGGGCTCGACCAGCACAGCGTCGTCATCCGCGGGCGGCTCGCCTGGCGCGACCGTCTACGTCCATGTCGTCGGGGCGGTGCTGCATCCCGGGTTGTTCCCGCTTCGGGACGGCGACCGGGTGGTGGATGCGGTGGCAGCCGCCGGCGGGTTCGCCGACACGGCCGACCAGACGCAGGTGAACCTCGCCCGTTTCGTGACCGACGGTGAACAGCTCGCCGTTCCCGTGATTGGGGCGCCGGTGGTGGCGGCCCCGGGCGCCGCGAATGGCGGAGCCGTCCCAGGCGCCAAGGTGAACCTCAACACGGCCGACCTCGCGTTGCTCGACACCCTGCCACAGGTCGGCCCGGCGATGGCCAAGCGAATTCTCGATTGGCGGACGGCCAACGGCAAGTTCACCTCGGTCGAGGACCTGATGAGTGTCACCGGCGTCGGCGACAAGACCTTCGAGCAGCTGAAAGACCTCGTCACCGTATGACGGTCGACCTCCGCCTGGCCCTTCCTGCGGGGATCGCCTGGATTGCTGCCGGGGTGTTCCTGGGCGTTCCGGCCGCCCTGCCGGTGTTCGCCGTCGTGATCGTGACGGCAACCCTTCGACTACGCTATGGCTCCGTGGAGCTCAAGCGTGAACGGATCGACTGTGTCTACAAGTGGTGATCTCGTAGTGGATGCCCGATCGTCGGCCAGGGCAAGGTCATTGTCAACGGAACGTCCTCGCTGGATACGTCAATCCAGGCAGGTGCGTTCGCCACGTCGGAGGCAGTGAACCTTGGCTAAAGCAGCAGGTGCAAACAATCGGACGGGATTCAGCAGGTCGGCGCTACACCTAATCTGGACGCTGCCGCTCGCGCTTCTGATCGGATACCCGCTCTGGTTTGCGGCCCGGTTGGGCTGGTGCGGCTACGGCGGATGTTTCGGCTCGCACGAGCCGGATCAGCAGGCGAACCTTGTACTGGGCATCGGGCTCGCGATACTGTGCGCACTGCTGGTGATCGCCGCAATCACGATCCCACCGTGGTTCCACCCGTGGTGGGTGCGACTGATCGCGGCGATCGTGCTTGCGGTTGTAGCCTCCTACGTCTTCGGGTGGGGGCGCGCGCCGTCGGTCATCCCCTTCCTGCCCACGATCCCGTTCGGCGGAATCCGGTTCTGACGATGCTCAGATCCGGCGGTAGTTCGCGTCACTGACGTGCTCGAGCGAGGTGGCGTCCACACATCGCCTACTTGGGGCTATAGGAACTGCGCATTGGCGGAGCTCAACCGGGGACGTATGTTGGGCTGCCATCGGCCGTCATCAGCTCTAGGAACCCACGACTGTTCAATCCATGCACCGGGGGGGAGAGGGTTGAATTTCGCGCTGATGGAATTCTCCGGGTGGGTTGCTCTCCTCGGGGTAATCCCCCTGAAAGCCAGTCCTCCCCTTGACTTAGGGAAGGACTGAGTCCCCAGTTCGCCCGCGCCGGGATCCAGTTGTCCCGCTTCGACATATCGTTCGGGCATGACACTGCCGGGCCTTCTCGCTGCGCCTCGCCGCGGTCGCCTGCGGGTCGGGTTTGGGGTGGCAGTGATCCTGCTACTGTGCGGGCTCGGGATCGCAGTGCTGGTGACGGCCACCGGTTCGCACGGCGAGACCACGGTGGTCGGTTCCGGCCCGAGGGTCGGCGGCCGGACCGCGGCGGCCCTCGGCGCCAAGGTGAATCTCAACACCGCCGACCCAGCCTGCTCGACACCCTGCACATGGTCGGACCGGCGATGATCAAGCGAATCGTCGATTGGCGGACGGCCAACGGCAAGTTCACCTCGGTCGAGGACCTGATGAGTGTCACCGGCGTCGGCGACAAGACATTCGCGGAGCTGAAAGACCTCGTCACGGTATGACGGTCGACCTGCGTCTCGCTATTCCGGCCGGCATCGCCTGGATCGCGGTCTGGATACTCCTGGGGATTCCCGCCGCCCTGCCATTAGCCGTCGTCGTCTGCTGGGCCATGGCCGCGGCCGGCACAGTGGTTGCGGTCCTGGCCAGGCGATGGGGTAAATCAGCGCGCACGCGGCGCAGGGGCATTGTTGGCGCTGGCTGGAGAAGATGGGCGGCGTTCGCCGTCGTGATCGCGACGGCGGCTGCCATGGTGTTGAGCTCCGCGGCGGTGCGCGACCAGCAGCGGCATCCGGACTGGATGACGGCCGCGGCGTCCTCCGGCCGTTTCGTCGTGGCGACCGCGACCACGACCGAGACCCTGCACGCCGGCCAGGACCGGTTCGACGCGACCCTCGAGTCGGTGACCATCGGCGGGCGGACCACTGCGGTGGAGGTGCCGGTCACCGTGTTCGGCTCGGCGCAGTCCTCGCCAGCGCAGTCCCCAGCAGCGCAGTCGGCAACTGTCGTCGGACTCGGGAGCACGATCACCCTGTCCGGAACCCTCGCCGACACGGATCCGGGGGAGTCCAGTGCCTATCTGTTCTTCAGCTCGTCCTCTGCCGCGACCTCAGTGGTGAGCGAGCCTCCGTGGTTCCTGGACTGGGCCAACGCGCTTCGCGCCGGATTCCAGGATGCCGCGGCCGCTCTCCCGGGAGACGGGGCGGGGCTCCTTCCCGGGCTGGCGATCGGCGACACCAGCGCGGTGAGCGCGGAGCTGAATTCCGCGATGAAGACGAGTTCTTTGAGCCATTTGACTGCCGTATCCGGTGCGAACTGTGCCGTGATCATCGGCCTGATCATGATCGCCGGCGGCGCCCTGGGCGTCCGGCGAGGGCTACGGGTGTCCGCGTCCCTCGCCGTTCTGCTCGGGTTCGTGGTGCTGGTCACGCCCCAGCCGAGCGTGCTTCGCGCTGCGGTGATGGCGGTGCTGGTGCTGGTCGCACTCGGGAGTGGCCGGCCGGCTCGCGGCATCCCGGTGCTCGCGCTCGCGGTTCTCGTGCTGCTGGTCACCGACCCGTGGCTGTCGCGCAGCTACGGGTTCATCCTCTCGGTGCTCGCGACCGGCGGCCTGCTGGTGCTGGCCAGGCCGCTGACCACCCTGCTCTCCCGCTGGATGCCGGTGGCCGTCGCGGCGGTGATCTCCATCCCGCTCGCGGCCCAGCTGGCCTGCCAGCCGGTGCTCATCCTGCTGAACCCGTCGATTCCGTTGTATGCAGTGCCCGCGAACGTCCTGGCGGAACCGGCAGCACCGCTCGCGACGGTGCTCGGACTCGCCGCCTGCGCCATCCTGCCGCTGTGGCCGTTCCTCGGCGATCTGATCGCCGCGATGGCCTGGGTTCCGTCGAGCTGGATCGCCGCCGTCGCCCGGTTCTTCTCCGGACTGCCCGGCAGCAGTCTCCCGTGGCTGTCCGGGGCGGCAGGGGCGGTGCTCGTAGCCATGATCGTGCTGCTCGCGCTGGTGGTCCTGCTGCGGCCGGATGCACGCTGGAGCCGGTCGCGCAGGATCGGGACGGCGGCACTCGCGGTGATCCTCGTGGCCTATCCGAGCATCCTGGCCGGGGATCGCATCCGACAGGAGATCTCCCGTCCATCCGATTGGGAGATTGCCGCCTGTGACATCGGGCAGGGCGACGCAGTTCTGGTGCGGAGCGGCGGGATGGTCGCGCTGATCGATGCAGGCCCGGAGCCCGCCAGACTGAGCCGATGCCTGGACATCCTGGGCATCGGGCGAATCGACCTGCTGGTTCTCACGCACTACGACCTCGATCACGTCGGTGGCGCCCCTGCGCTCTTCGGACGAGTCGACCGGGCGATTATCGGCCCGGCCGCCGACGCGAACGACACCCGCCTGGCCGGTCAACTGCGACACTCCGGGGCCGAGGTGGACCAGGTCAATCTCGGCGACACCGGCCGACTCGGCGAGCTTCGCTGGCAGGTGCTCTGGCCGCCGGCCAGGCTGGGCGGCATCCAACTGGGCAACGACGCGAGTGTCACCCTGGAATTCGGTGGCGTCGGCACCTGCGGCAACGGGTGTCTCAGCTCACTGTTCCTCGGCGATCTCGGGGAGGAACCGCAGGCCAGGATGATGGCCGCCAACCGGCTCCTGGCGGCGGTAGATGTCGTGAAGGTCGCGCATCACGGATCCGCCGACCAGAACAGCCGCCTGTACGACAAGGTGCGGGCGGCCGTCGGGATCATCGGGGTCGGGAAGACGAATACCTACGGCCATCCGACCGAGGCACTGTTGGCGATGCTGGTGCACTCGGGGACGTTGGCGACTCGCACCGATCGCGACGGGATGATCCTCATCTCGCCACGGCTGGACGGCACTGTCAGCGTCTGGACCGAGAAGGATGGGGCGGTGAAGTCTGACGGTGCTCGCGAATAAGCTGGTCGAAGCAGACGATCGCCGACCGGAGGAGTTTTCGTGGCAGGCAAGGCGCAGCCGAAAACCGCGGTGGCGATACCGCAGCTGAGCTGGCAAAAAGTGCGTCCCGCGCGGGTGGTGCTCGTCTCCGGTACCGAGGGCGTGCTCGCCGACAGGGCCATCCGGCTGCTTCGGGACACCCTTCGCGCCGAGGATCCGAGCCTCGAGGTCAGCGACATCGAGGCCGACGACTATGCCCCTGGCGAGCTGCTCACACTGGCCAGCCCTTCGCTGTTCGCCGAGCCACGTTTCATCCGGGTGACGAACGTCGAGAAGTGCACGGATGTCTTCATCACCGAGGCCATGGACTACCTCCAGTCGCCGGCCGACGACACCTACCTGGTGCTCAGGCACGGTGGCGGAGTCCGCGGCAAGAAACTGCTCGACGCCGTGCGTTCCGGCCTCGGCGGCGGCATCGAGATCGTCTGCGCGGAGCTGAAGAAAGACACGGAGAAGTTCGATTTCGCCGCGGCCGAGTTCTCGACCGCCGGACGCCGGGTCAGCGCGGGCGCATTGCGAGCGCTCACCGCGGCGTTTTCCGACGACCTGGCCGAGCTGGCCTCCGCCTGCCAGCAGTTGCTCGCGGATGCCAGCGAGGAGATCACGGAGGCGATCGTCGAGAAGTACTACTCGGGACGGGTGGAGACGAATGCCTTCCGGGTCGCGGATGTCGCCATCTCCGGTCGGCACGGCGAGGCGCTCATCCTGCTGCGTCACGCCATCGCGTCCGGCGCTGACCCGGTTCCCATCGTCGCCGCCTTCGCCAGCAAGCTGCGCACCATGGCGAAGATCGCCGGCTCACGCGGTGGCTCTGGGCAGCTCGGCCAGCAGTTCGGCCTTGCACCGTGGCAGGTCGACCGGGCGCGCCGCGACCTGCAGGGCTGGAGCGACGCCGGCCTCGGACGCACCATCGAACTGCTGGCGGAGACGGATGCGGCAGTCAAGGGTGCGGGCAGGGACCCGGTCTTCGCGCTCGAGCGCATGGTCAATGTCGTGAGCGCTCGGGGCGAGCTCTAGCTGCGGTTTCGGCGGTCGCGAAAGGGCAAAATCCGCCCTAAGACGCGAGTTTTAGGGCCGATTCTGCCCGCTCGCGGAACTCGCGCGTGGGAACGAGAGCGACGAGAGGTAGTACAAACCACGCAGGTGGCAAAGAAATAGCCCGGTCGATGACCGGGCTATTTCCTGACTAGCTGAAGGCTATGCCACAGGGATGCCCCGAAGAGCACCACCAGGACAAGGCTTAGAGGGAGCTGACCTGCTTGGCGATCGCGGACTTGCGGTTCGCGACCTGGTTCTTGTGCAGCACGCCCTTGCTGGCGGCCTTGTCAAGCTTCTTGGACGCCAGCGCGAGGGCCGCGGTGGCCTTGTCCTTGTCACCGGCTGCGATCGCTTCGCGGGTCGCGCGAACGGCGGTCTTGACCTCGCTGCGAACTGCCTTGTTGCGGTCGGTCGCCTTCTTGTTGGTGAGGATGCGCTTGATCTGCGACTTGATATTTGCCACGTTAATAACCTTCTGTTGATCCGGATAGTTTCTGGCAGCCGCGCCCGCCGCAACCAAGAGTCGTTACGAGAGCTGGTACCCGGCTGCAATTCGCACTCCGATTCGCCCTGGGGCGACCGTATGCGCAAGCCAACGGGCAACTTTACCAGTAGTGAGCCTTTTCCGGCAATCCGCGTCGACCGGTTCGCGCCGACGGCATCGGCCGACTAGGAAAGCCATTCCGACAGTGGGCCGCACCGACGCGGCGGCATGGGAGAATTGTGCGACCCTGACCCAGAGCACCACAGAGGAACGCGTGAGCCCCAGAGCATCGAAGGCACTTGAGCCGGCGTCGACCGACCCCGCGTTCATCCGCAACTTCTGCATCATCGCTCACATCGACCATGGCAAGTCGACCCTTGCCGACCGGATGCTGCAGATCACCGGCGTGGTCAGCGACCGCGACATGCGTGCGCAGTACCTCGACCGGATGGACATCGAGCGCGAGCGCGGCATCACCATCAAGAGCCAGGCGGTGCGGATGCCGTGGGCAGAGGACGGGCAGACCTACGCCCTCAACATGATCGATACTCCCGGCCACGTCGACTTCACCTACGAGGTCTCCCGCAGCCTCGCCGCCTGTGAGGGGGCGATCCTCCTGGTGGATGCCGCGCAGGGGATCGAAGCACAGACGCTCGCGAACCTGTACCTCGCGCTCGACAACGACCTCACCATCATCCCGGTGCTCAACAAGATCGACCTGCCGGCCGCCGACCCGGACAAGAACGCCAAGGAGCTGGCCGGCCTCATCGGGGGTGACCCCGCCGACGTGCTGCGGGTGTCCGGCAAGACCGGAGACGGCGTCGAGGAGCTCCTGAAGCGCGTCGTAGAACTGATCCCGGCACCGGTCGGGATCAAGGATGCCCCGGCCAGGGCCATGATCTTCGACTCGGTCTACGACGCCTACCGTGGGGTCATCACTTACGTGCGCATGATCGATGGCACCCTCTCGCCGCGCGAGAAGGTCATGATGATGAGCACCAAGAGCACGCACGAACTGCTCGAGATCGGGGTCAGCGCTCCAGAACCGACACCGACCAATGGCCTCGGCGTCGGCGAAGTCGGTTATCTCATCACCGGCGTCAAGGATGTTCGCCTCAGCAAGGTCGGCGACACCGTAACCAGCTTCGCGAAGCCGGCCACAGTCGCCCTGAAGGGGTATTCCGAGCCGAAGCCGATGGTCTTCTCCGGCTTGTACCCGATCGACGGCTCCGACTATCCGGTGCTCCGCGAAGCGCTCGACAAGCTCAAGCTCAGCGACGCAGCGCTCGTCTACGAACCGGAGACCAGCGTCGCGCTCGGCTTCGGGTTCCGCTGCGGATTCCTCGGCCTCCTCCACCTCGAGATCGTCACTGAGCGGCTTGAGCGCGAGTTCGGCCTCGACCTGATCGCGACCGCGCCGAGCGTGATCTACCAGGTCACCACCGACGACAAGAAGACCGTGACGGTGACGAATCCGAGCGAGTTCCCCGGCGGCAAGATCGCGTCGGTGTCAGAGCCGATCGTCAAGGCGTCGATCCTCGCGCCGAAGGACTACGTCGGCACGATCATGGAACTCTGCCAGGGCAGGCGCGGAACGCTGCAGGGCATGGAATACCTCGGAGAAGACCGGGTCGAGCTGCACTACACGATGCCGCTCGGCGAGATCGTGTTCGACTTCTTCGATCATCTGAAGAGTCGCACCCAAGGCTACGCGTCGCTCGACTACGAACCGATCGGCGACCAGGATGCGGACCTCGTGAAGGTCGACATCCTCCTGCAGGGGGAAGCGGTCGACGCGTTCAGCGCCATTGTGCACAAGGACAACGCCTACGCGTACGGCGTGCTGATGACCGAACGCCTGAAGAAACTGATTCCCCGCCAGCAGTTCGAAGTGCCGATCCAGGCGGCCATCGGGGCTCGAATCATCGCCAGGGAGAGTATCAGCGCCATGCGCAAGGATGTCCTGGCCAAGTGTTACGGCGGTGACATCACCCGCAAACGTAAGCTGCTCGAGAAGCAGAAGGAGGGAAAGAAACGCATGAAGATGGTCGGACGCGTAGAGGTCCCCCAGGAGGCTTTCATCGCAGCGCTGTCCGGTGAGACAGAAAAGAAGGAAAAGAAGTAATGCCCCGGCCGGTTCTGTGGGAACTGCCGGTCAACTACGCCGCGGTGGGTTCCACCCAGGCGGTTGACATGATGCAGTACCCGCCGCGAGGGTATCGCCCGTACGAGAAGTCGGTGCGGATCGGCTATGGCCCGGCGCGTTGGGATTTCGCCTGGCACGCGGTGCTCTCCTGGGGCGTCAAGAAGCGGAGCGGCTTCAGGATCGAACTCGCCGGGAAGCCACCGCAAGGGGCGGAAACCAGCTACACACCGGTCTCATTCGATGCGGCGGGAACGCCGATCTCAGCGGCGACCATCGGCACGGACGGCGACTCGGTCTTCGGTCCGGATGGCATGCCGTTCGTGACTCCTGGTGATTCTGCCTGGCTGCTGGCGCCGGTCGGCCCATTCCGCTTCCGCGAACCCGTTCGGGTCGTGTACGTCGTGGACGAGCCGAATCGCAAGGGCTTCGCCTATGGCACCCTGCCGGGTCATCCGCTGAGCGGCGAGGACGCGTTCTTCGTCGACCAGGCGGACGACGGATCGGTATGGCTTACCGTCCGGTCGATTTCCCGCCCGGCCACCGGGTTCTGGTGGCTCCTCTATCCCGCCCTTCGCATCGGGCAGGTCATCTTCCGCAGGCGCTACCTCAGGGCCCTGTCCGGCCCTACAGAATGAACGCTCGCTGACCATGCCGAGCGCACTCCCCATCGCCGATCCGGCTCCCTTGGACGGGGCGCTGCCGGCATCCGTCGTCTCCGGTGCAGCCGAACGCAACTTCGGTGTGTACCTGCACGTGCCGTTCTGCCGGGTGCGATGCGGGTATTGCGACTTCAACACCTACACTTCCGACGAATTGCGCGGGGCGAGGCGTACCGACTACGCCGGGCAGGCGATCGCCGAGGTCGCCATGGCGAGAGGCATCCTTGAGCGGGCGGCGCTGCCTGAGCGTCCGGTGTCCACGGTGTTCTTCGGCGGCGGAACCCCGACAATGCTCCCGGTGACCGACCTGGCGGAGATGCTCGCGGCGGTCGCAACCACCTGGGGGCTCGAGCCGGGGGCCGAGGTGACGACCGAGGCTAATCCGGATTCTGTGGATGCCGACTACCTGTCCGCGCTCGCGGCCGCCGGGTTCACCAGGGTGTCGTTCGGGATGCAGTCGGCCGTTCCGCGGGTTCTCGCGACTCTCGAGCGCACCCATGATCCAGAGCGGATCCCGCTGGTGGTCGAGTGGGCGAGGGCTGCCGGACTGCAGGTCAGCCTCGACCTCATCTACGGCACGCCCGGCGAGACCATCGACGACTGGCGGGCCTCGCTCGAGCACGCCATCGCCCAGAAGCCCGATCACCTCTCCGCCTATTCGCTCATCGTCGAGGTCGGCACGAAGCTCGCGCGCCAGATCGCCAGGGGCGAGGTGGCAGAACCGGACGAAGACCTGCAGGCCGACATGTACGAGCTGGCGGATGCGCTGCTCACCGAGGCCGGCTACGAGTGGTACGAAGTGAGCAACTGGGCCAGTTCACCCGACCATGCATCGCGTCACAATATGGCCTACTGGCAGGGACAGGATTGGTGGGGCGTCGGGCCGGGAGCACATAGTCACGTCGGTGGCGTCCGCTGGTGGAACGTCAAGCATCCCGCGGCCTACGCGGAGAGAATCGCGGCGGGACAGTCCCCGGGCGCCGGTCGAGAAGAGCTCGACGACGAGACCCGCCGGATCGAGAGGGTGCTGCTTCGCACCAGGATTCGATCCGGCCTCGACATCGCCGAACTCACGACGGATGGCCGCCTCGCGGTAGCCGGCCTCATAGCCGACGGGCTGATCGACGGCAGGGCCGCCATCCACGGCGTCGTCGAACTGACCATGCGCGGACGCCTGCTCGCCGACGCCGTAGTGCGAAGACTGCTGGTCGACTGAGAGTCGGTCTACTTCACGAACTTGATGGCGAGCGGATACTCGTATGCCTCGCCGCGGTTCGCCGCAAGCGCCGCGAGGATGCTGAAGACGATGTTCGCCACCGACGCGGCGAGGATGACGAGGAACCCGACCAGGATGATCGTGAGGATCCCGCCGACCAGGAAGGCGATGGCCAGGGTGATCTGGAAGTTCAGCGCGGTTGCGGTGTGCTGCCGCACGAACGGTCCGCGATCCTTCAGGATCAGGAAGCCGATGAGCGCAGGCAGGAAGTTGAAGAAGATTCCGCCGACGTGCACGAGCGTTGCCCAGAGCTTCTCGTCCGCCGGGCTGAGCTGCGGCGTGTTCTGGTACGGATTGGTGGGCGGTGGTGGGGATGCAGTCATGGCCCCATTAAAGCAACAAGCTGTGGGTACACCGCAAGAAGTACTTGAGAGAACGACAAGAAGGCCGGGAGTGATGCTCCCGGCCTTCTTGGCTGTCGTACTCGTGGACGGCCCTATTCGATCAGGCCCTACTTAATTAGACGGAGGGCGACCGGATAGCGATATGACCCGCCGGAATTGACCCGGATGCCGCCGATGATCGAGAGCACCAGGTTGGCGATGTAGAGGATGAACGGAATGAGAAACACGAAGAGGAAGGAGAGCGGAAAGAGCGGCGTGACGGCGAAGATGCCTCCGAGGATCTGGCTGGCGATCCAGGCCGCGATCCAGGTGATCTGCCAGTTCAGCGCCTCTTTGGACTCCACCCTGGTGCGCTCTCCGCGGTCTTTGAAGACCAGGAAGATGATGAGAGAAGGCAGGATCCAGAGGACGCCGCCGAAGTGGGCGAACGACGCCCACTGCTTGTCCTCGGCCGCCGTCAGCGGAGCGGCCGGTTGAGGACCCACCGGCTGTGGTGTTGGGTCAGTCATCTGCGTTGCCTTTCAGCTATGTGAATCGTTTCGCGAACGAAACGAGTTGGCGCGTGCATTCATACCCGTTTGCCCCGAATGAGAGGACTCGCGGGCACATCCATAAGGTACTGCCGAGTCAGTTCGCCCGCAATGCCCCTGGCAACAGCGCGTCATTGTAGAATTGGCAGTCCAAGCCGGTGAGTGCCAGCCGTTGAGCGGAAGGGTGTGACATGGTTTCCGATCGCAGCCTCGAGGTCCTGCGGGTCATCGTGCAGGACTACGTCGCCTCGCGCGAGCCGGTCGGATCGAAGTCCATCGTCGATCGCCACTCCTTCGGCGTGTCGGCCGCCACGATCCGCAATGACATGGCCCTCCTCGAGGAGGAGGAGCTGATCGCCGCCCCGCACACTTCGTCCGGACGGATTCCGACCGACAAGGGCTACCGGGTATTCGTCAACCAGCTCGCCGACCTGCGCCCGCTGACCCCGGCCCAGCGCCAGGCGATCGAAACCTTTCTCGGACAGTCCGCCGATCTTGACGACGTTCTCGGCCGCACTGTCCGGCTGCTTTCGCAATTGACGCACCAGGTCGCCCTCGTGCAGTATCCGTCGCTCACCCGCTCGCGCATCCGTCACATCGAACTGGTCAAGCTGACGACGTCGCGGATGATGACGGTGCTGATCACCGACAGCGGCCGGGTCGAACAGCGCCTGCTCGACATCGGCGACGAGCTCGACGACGCCTTCCTCGAACAGCTGAGGTCGACGTTGAATTCGTCCATTGGCGGCCTCGGTCTCGCGGAAGCCGCCGAGAAGCTCGCCGTGTTGGGGGACCAGTTCAGTGCCGAACGGGCGGTTCCGGTGCGGCGGATAGCCTCCGCCCTGGTCGAACAGGTGCTCGCCAACCGCCAGGAGAGGCTCCTGATGGCGGGGACGGCGAACCTGGTCCGCACGGAGGAAGACTTCAGCGGGAGTATTTATCCTGTACTGGAAGCGATCGAAGAGCAGGTGACACTGCTTCGGCTGTTCGGTGAGATGGAGCCGGAGCAGAACGGATTCTCGGTCAGGATCGGCAGCGAGAACGCGTCGTTCGGGCTGGGGGAGACCTCCGTGCTGGCCACCGGTTACGCGTCATCCGGCGGCGAACTGGCGCGTCTCGGCGTGCTCGGCCCGACTCGGATGGACTACTCGAATAACATCGCGGCGGTCAGGGCCGTCGCCCGATACCTCTCCCGCCTGCTCGGCGAGGACTGATGCACTTTCGCCGGGAATCGGCGAATACATGGTCATGGGACTTCTGCAACAGAGTGAAGCCCGGCAATAACAATGAGGAATTAGATTGGCAGACCACTACGAAGTACTCGGGGTCGAGCGCACAGCGACCACCGACGAAATCAAGAAGGCGTACCGTCGCCTGGCCAGGGAATTGCATCCGGATGTGAACCCGGGGGCCGACGCCTCGGAGAAGTTCAAGCTGGTGACTCACGCCTATGACGTGCTCTCCGACCCGAACCAACGCCAGCAGTACGACCTGGGACCGCAGACCGGATTCGGGGGAGGCGCGGGCAACTTCGGCAACTTCGGCGACATCTTCGAAACCTTCTTCGGTGGCGGCGGCGGTCGCTCAGGACCTCGGTCGCGCCGAGAACGCGGGCAGGACGCCCTGGTGCGGGTCGAGGTCGACCTCGACGAGATCATCTTCGGCACCCATCGCGAAATCGACGTCGACACGGCCGTGCTGTGCGAGACCTGCAACGGCTCGTGTTGCGCGCCTGGTACCCAGCCGGTCACCTGTGACATCTGCCGAGGCACCGGGCAGATCCAGCGCGCCGTCAGGAGCCTCCTCGGAAACGTCATGACCTCGAGCCCGTGCGGCACCTGCCGTGGTTACGGCACCGTCATCCCGAATCCGTGTCCAACCTGCCAGGGCCAGGGTCGCGTGCGGGCTCGCCGCAGCATCCCGGTCGACGTGCCTGCCGGTGTGGACACCGGCCTCCGCCTCCAGCTCCCGTCGCAGGGAGAGGTCGGGCCTGCCGGAGGTCCCAACGGCGACCTGTACCTCGAGATCAAGGTGCGCCACCACGATGTCTTCAGCCGTAACGGCGATGACCTGTTGGCGACCCTCGAGGTGCAGATGACGGATGCCATCCTCGGCACGACGACCACGCTGAAGACTCTCGACGGCGAGGTCGCGGTCGAGATCAGGCCGGGAACGCAGAGCGCCGAGATCATCACGATCAAGGACCGTGGTGTCACCCGGCTGCGCGGAAACGGTCGAGGCGACCTGAAGATCGGCGTGCAGGTGACGACGCCGACGAAGCTGAGCCACAAGGAGCAGGAGCTGATGAAGCAGTTCGCCAGCAGCCACAAGGGCGCGGGGCCGTCTCTCACCCACTTCCAGCAGGGACTGTTCCAGAAGCTCCGCGATCGTTTTCTGAACCTCTAGACCGCCATGGCCCACTTCTACCTGCGTGACGAGCTGAGCGGTGCCGAGGTCGGCTCGGCGGTGTCGGTTTCCGGTGCGGAAGCCAGGCACGCGGTGAGCGTGAGCCGGCTCGGCGTCGGGGACCGGATCTCGGTAGGGGATGGTGCCGGTCTCGTGGTCGATGGCGTCGTGGTCGCGGCCGCGCCGACTGAGTTCGTCATCACGGTCGAATCGCTCACCCGCTTTCCCGCGGCGACCCCGGCCATCTGGCTCGCCCAGGCTCTCGCCAAAGGCGACCGTGACGAACAGGCCGTCCAGCAGGCAACGGAACTCGGCGTGGACGGGGTCATCCCATGGGCCGCCCAGCGGTCCATCGTGAAGTGGGAGGGCAACAAGGTCGCGAAGGGGGTGCAACGGTGGGAGGCCATCGTTCGCGAGGCCACGAAACAGTCCATTCGACCCTGGATTCCCGAGGTGGCCGACCTGGCATCCGGCGCGGTCCTCGCGAAACTCGCGGCCGAGACGCGGATGATCGTGCTCGACCCCGGCGCGGAGACCAGCCTCAGCGACCTCGAGCCAGACGGCCGCGACATCGTGCTCGTCGTCGGGCCGGAGGGAGGTGTCTCGCCAGCGGAACTGTCACGACTGGCCGCGGCAGGAGCATCCGTCTGGAATCTCGGACCGAACGTGCTCCGCACCTCGACGGCTGGTCCCGCGGCGATCGCGGTGTTGAACACCAGGCTGGGCCGTTGGTAGCCGCGCGGATTCCCTGACTACTCGCGGGGTTCCCGACTTACCGCAGGGTCACATTCTCGTAGAATGGAGTACATGACAACCGGGAGCGCGTCCGTATTCACCCGGATCATCGCGCGCGAAATCCCGGCGGACATCGTGTTCGAGAGTGACCGGATCATCGCCTTCCGCGACATCTCACCGCAGGCTCCAGTGCACCTTCTCGTTGTGCCAAAGTCGGACGAGTACGCGAACGTCGCGGAACTCGCCGCAGGGGACCCCGCGCTGCTCGCCGAGGTAGTCGCGACGGCCGACCGGTTGGCGAAGGAACATTCGGACGGTGAATATCGTTTGGTCTTCAATACCGGTGAGAGCGCCGGTCAGACAATTTTCCATGTCCACGCCCACATACTCGGTGGCACCCTTCAGGAAGGCACCCTTGGCCAGTAGCGACACAGCAGGAACCCCCGGCACGGAGCGGGTTCAGATGCGCGTCGATGGTGTGGCGATGGTGCGGCTGCTCGGCACCCAGGATCGGTTGCTCAAGACGATCGAGAAGCAGTTCCCTCTCGTCGAGGTGCTGGTTCGAGGCAACGAGATAAGCCTGGACGGAGACCCGGACCAGGTGCATGCGGCCGTGAGGCTGGTCGAGGAGTTGGTGCAGATGATCCGTAACGAGCACGAGTTCGGCCTGGATGAGAAGAGCGTCACGGAGTCCGCGAGGATCCTGCGGAATGATCCGCGGGTGAGCCCGGCAGAGCTGCTCAGCCAGGCGATCCTGACCAGCCGGGGCAAGAGCATCCGTCCGAAGACCCTCGGCCAGAAAGAATACGTCGACGCTATCGACGAGAACACCATCGTGTTCGGCATCGGTCCGGCAGGCACCGGCAAGACCTACCTCGCGATGGCGAAGGCGGTGCAGGCGCTGCAGCGCAAGGAGGTCAGCCGCATCATCCTGACCCGTCCGGCCGTCGAGGCAGGCGAGCGGCTCGGCTACCTGCCGGGGACACTCACCGACAAGATCGACCCGTACCTCCGGCCACTCTACGACGCCCTCAACGAGATGATGGACCCGGAAATTGTGCCGAAGCTGCTCGCGGCCGGCACCATCGAGGTCGCCCCGCTCGCCTATATGCGCGGGCGCACGTTGAACGACGCATTCATCGTTCTCGACGAGGCCCAGAACACCTCGCCGGAGCAGATGAAGATGTTCCTGACCAGGCTCGGATTCGGATCCAAGATGGTCGTCACAGGAGACGTGACCCAGATCGACCTCCCGGCCGGCGCGAGTGGGCTGCAGCTGGTCACCGGAGTGCTCGGCGGGATCGACGCGATTCATTTCGCCAGGCTCACGAGCGACGACGTCGTCCGCCACAACCTGGTCGGCCAGATCGTCGACGCATACACGAGGTACGATGCCGAGCGCCAGGCGAAGCGGTTCGAACGCGAGCAGGCGGCCGCACACCGCCGTGGCCACGACAACGGGGGCAGGCCATGAGCATCGAGATCAACAACGAGTCGGTCGTTCCGGTCGACGAGGCCGCGCTTCAGCGCCTCGCGATTTACGCGCTCGACCAGCTCCACGTGCATCCGGATGCCGAACTCGCGATCGTGCTCGTCGACGAGGCTGCGATGGAGCAGCTTCATGTGCAGTGGATGGATGAGCCGGGCCCGACCGACGTCCTGAGTTTCCCGATGGACGAGCTTCGCCCCGGCACCGAGGAGTCGATCACCCCGGCCGGGCTGCTCGGCGACATCGTGCTCTGCCCGCAGGTCGCGATCGCCCAGGCGGAGGAGGCCGGCCATGGCGCGCTCGACGAGATGCTGCTGCTGACCACCCACGGCATCCTGCACCTGCTGGGGTTCGACCACGCCGAACCAGCAGAAGAGAAGGAGATGTTCGGCATCCAACGCGACATCCTCTCCGGTTTCAGCCTCGCCGAGCGTCGACCGTAGAAGACCATGATCCCGATTTTCGTCAGCGTCGCCGTTCTGCTGGTGATCTTCGGTGGCTTCCTCGCAGCCGCGGATGCCGCGCTCACCGTGCTGTCGCGGGCGGACCTGCAGGAGTTGGCCGCGCATTCACGCGCCAGCCACTCGCTTCTCGCCATCGCCGCGGACGTCGGAGCCCACGTCAACGCGATCAACTTCATGCGGGTCCTGGCGGAGACCACGGCCGCCGTTCTCGTCTCGCTGTCCTTCGCCTACCTGTTCACCGACTGGTGGTTGGCGCTTCTCGCCTCCGCCGCGATCATGACCCTGACCTCGTTCGTCCTGGTCGGATCGAGCCCCCGCAGCGTCGGGAGGGTGAACGCACGTACGCTCATCCGCTGGTCTGCCTGGACGGTTCACGGCGTGCGGGTGCTGCTCGGTCCGATAGCCGCCGCCCTCGTCGCGGTCGGTAACCGGGTTACTCCTGGACGACCGAAGACGGCGACCTTCTCATCGGAGGAGCAGCTGCTCAGCATGGTCGACGAGGCGACGGAGCTCGAGGTGCTCGAGGAGGACGACCGCGAGCTCATCCACTCCATCTTCGAGTTCAACGACACGGTGGTTCGCGAGGTGATGATTCCGCGCACCGACATGGTGACCATTGACGGCACCGACACCATCGGCACGGCGATGGGACTGTTCCTGAGCCGCGGTGTCTCCAGGATCCCGGTGATCGGCGACGACGTCGACCAGGTGCTCGGGGTCCTATACCTTCGGGATGTCGCCAGGCTGACCCACGAGCGTCCGCCAGGCTACGAGACGCTGATCGTCGCTGAGCTGGTGCGTCCTGCGCTGTTTGTTCCGGAGTCGAAGAAGGCGGACAGCCTGCTGCGGCAAATGCAGCAAGAATCCAACCATCTCGCGATGGTCGTCGACGAATACGGCGGAATCGCGGGGCTGGTGAGCCTGGAAGACCTCATCGAGGAACTCGTCGGTGACATCTCGGACGAATACGATCACGAGGTGGTCGAGGTGGAGGATCTCGGCGACGGGCGCTACCGGGTGAGTGCGCGGCTACCGGTGGACGAGCTCGGCGAGATCTTCGACATCGAGCTTGAGGATGATGACGTCGACTCGGTGGGCGGCTTACTCACCAAGGCGCTCGGCCGGCTCCCGTTGCCTGGCTCGACGGCCAACTACTCTGGTCTGATCCTCACCGCGGAGCGCACAGAGGGACGGCGGAAACGGCTGAGCACCGTCCTGGTCGAACGAGACCAGGCACTGATCGATGCCCAGGCCGCGTTCAAGGCGGGGCCGGGCAACGGCAGGGCCGCGAACGCCAAAGCAGCGATGACCATCAACGAAGAGAACGGCGATCGACCATGAGCGAGACTCCAGGAGCTGGTGGCCCAGACGCCAGTAGCTCGGAAACCAGTGACTACCGCGCGGGATTCGTCTCATTCGTCGGGCGGCCGAACGTGGGCAAGTCCACACTGACCAATGCCCTCGTCGGCGAAAAGGTCGCGATCACCAGCAGCAAGCCGCAGACCACCCGCCGCGCCATCCGAGGCATCGCCCACAAGAAGAACGGGCAGCTGATCCTGGTCGACACCCCCGGCATGCACCGGCCCCGCACGCTGCTCGGCGAGCGGCTCAACAGCATCGTGCAGGACACCCTCGGCGACGTCGACGTCGTCGGCTTCTGTATGCCGGCGAACGAGAAGATCGGGCCGGGCGACCGGTACATCAACGAGCAACTGGATTCGTTTCCGCGCGCCAAGAAGGTGGCCATCGTCACGAAGATCGATGCGGCATCGCGTCCTGCCGTCGCGGCCCAGCTTCTTGCGGTATCGGACCTGCGGGACTGGGAGGCCATCATCCCGGTGTCGGCGACGAGCCGCATCCAGCTCGACGTGCTCGCGAGCGAGCTCATTCGTCTTCTGCCGGTGTCTGCCGCTCTCTACCCGCCGGACGCGGTGACCGAGGAGGGGCTCGAGTCGCGGATCAGCGAACTCATCCGCGAGGCCGTCCTCGAGGGTGTCGAAGACGAACTGCCGCATTCGATCGCCGTCACCATCGATGACATCGTCGAGCGTGACGACAAGGACCTGGTCGAGGTCTACGCCAACCTGTTCGTCGAGAGAGACAGCCAGAAGGGCATCATCATCGGGCACCAGGGTTCGAGGCTCGCGGATGTGGGGGCGCGGGCCAGGGCGGAAATCGAGCCGTTGGTCGGAAAACAGGTCTATCTATCGCTGCGGGTGAAGGTCGCCAAGGACTGGCAGCGCGATCCGAAACAGCTCGGTCGACTGGGCTTCTGATCGGTCGGTAGGGGCAGTGCCAAGCTCGTCGGCAACGACGTCTTGCGCCTGCTCCCGCTCGCCGCTGTGCGCCTATTCGTGGCCGTGCTTTCGGAAATTCAGGAACTCGCGATCCGCTCGCTGCGGCGGCACCCGTGATTGCGGGCATCCGGGCGCGGCCGTCCCGTTGCGCGATCACGGACTCCTGAATTTCCGAAGGATGTGCCGCGGGGACGTGCGCGGGGAGGCGTCGGGCGAGGCCACCCGGCGCTGGTTAAGCATCCCAACCTGAAAGTCCGCGGCTGACTGTTCGACCGAGCAGTGATAACCTCGAATTGTGTTGTTCGGTTTGCTCCTCCTTAGCTGCCGCGACGAGACCTAACCCAGGCCTCACTCGTCGCGGAGTTCGTCGTTGGCTGACCACCGAACAAGCGATTGAGACTTAGGTCTCTCAAGGAGCACATCATGAAGAACACCCAGTCCCCATCGGCGATGCCCATCCACAAGTACCGCCCGTATCACGAGACTCTCACCGTCGAACTGCCGGATCGCACCTGGCCGAGCAAGCGGATCACCCAGGCGCCCCGTTGGTGCGCCGTCGACTTGCGCGACGGCAACCAGGCGCTGATCGACCCGATGAGCCCGGAGCGCAAGCGCACCATGTTCGACCTGCTGGTTCGGATGGGCTACAAGGAGATCGAGGTAGGGTTCCCGTCCGCGAGCCAGACCGACTTCGACTTCGTACGGAGCCTCATCGAAGAGGACCTCATCCCGGACGACGTGACCATTCAGGTGCTGACCCAGGCGCGCGAGTCCCTCATCACCCGCACCTACGAGTCGCTGAAGGGTGCGAAGCGGGCGATCGTGCACCTCTACAACTCGACGAGTGTGCTCCAGCGTGACGTGGTCTTCCGCACCGACAAACAGGGCATCATCGACATCGCGCTCGAGGGAGCCCGCCTCTGCAAGGCGGCAGAAGCGCTCGTGCCCGGCACCGAGATCTTCTACGAGTACTCCCCGGAGAGCTACACCGGCACAGAGCTCGAGTTCGCCCTCGACATCTGCAACCAGGTACTCGAGGTCTTCGAACCGACGGCGGAACGCAAGGTCATCATCAACCTGCCGGCCACGGTCGAGAGTGCAACCCCGAACGTCTATGCGGACTCGATCGAGTGGATGTCGCGGCGCCTGAACCACCGGGACAACGTGCTGCTCAGCCTGCACCCGCACAACGACCGCGGCACCGCGATCGCGGCCGCGGAGCTCGGCTACATGGCCGGAGCCGACCGCATCGAGGGCTGCCTGTTCGGCAACGGTGAGCGCACCGGCAATGTCGACCTGGTCGCACTCGGGATCAACTTGTTCACCCAGGGCATCGACCCGCAGATCGACTTCGGCGACCTCGACGAGGTCAAGCGCACCGTCGAATACTGCAACCAGCTGAAGGTTCACGAACGCAGTCCATGGGCCGGCGATCTGGTCTATACCGCGTTCAGCGGCTCGCACCAGGACGCGATCAAGAAGGGCTTCGAGGCGATGGCCGCGGACGCCGAGCGCCAGGGCAAGACGGTGGACGACCTGGTCTGGGCCGTTCCGTACCTGCCGGTGGACCCCAAGGATCTGGGCCGCAGCTATGAGGCGGTCATCCGGGTCAATTCGCAGTCTGGCAAGGGCGGCGTCGCCTACCTCCTGAAGACCGACCACGCGCTCGACCTGCCCAGAAAGTTGCAGATCGAATTCAGCGGTGTGGTGCAGGCCAAGACGGATGCGGAGGGCGGCGAGGTCACCAGCGCCCAGATCTGGGAGATCTTCACCGACGAGTACCTTCCCGCTGCGATCGACGATGACAAGTGGGGACGCTTCGAGCTGACCCGCACCCGTACATCCAGCGATCTGTCAGGAGAAGTGACGCTCCAGATCGACCTGCGGGTCGGCGAGGACGTGCTCGCGGCCCAGGCCACGGCAAACGGACCGATCGCGGCGTTCCTCACGATCATGGCCGAGCAGGGCATCGAGGTGACCCTGTTCGACTACGTGGAGCACGCGCTGAGCGCCAGCGGGGATGCCCTCGCCGCAGCCTACGTCGACCTCAACGTCAACGGGGTTCGCCTCTGGGGCGTTGGCATCGACGCCGATATTTCGACGGCGTCGCTCAAGGCTGTCGTGTCCGCTGTCAACCGCGCGGTGCGCACGACGTCGGGCGATCGTCAGCTCGCCGGCGTCTAGTCTCACCGTCATCCGTAGTAGCGTCGAGGCATGACGAGCAGCGAATCCGGTCCTCTGGCCGTCATCCCCGACTCGCCTGTTTCCGAGGCCATTCGGCCGCTCGCCGAGAGCATCATCGACCATGCCGCCCTCGTCCGGAACCTGGGCAGGCTTCGCTCAACCAACGGTGCGAAGTTCATGGCCGTGGTGAAGGCGGGGGCGTTCGGCCACGGGGCGGTCGAGACCGCGAGGACCGCGGTCGGTGCCGGTGCGGAATGGCTCGGTGTTGCCACCATCGAAGAGGCGGTTGAACTCAGGGCCGCGGGAATCACCGCTCCGATTCTGGTCTGGCTGATCGATCCATGGTGCGACCTTCCCGCGGCTCTGGCTGCGCGGGTGACGCTGTCCTGCGCGAACGTCGAGACGCTGACGGCGGTCGCCTCGGCCGCGGCCCGTTCCGGTGTGATCGCGGATGTGCAGCTCGAGCTCGACACGGGAATGGCCCGTGCAGGCTCAACCGAGGAGCTATGGGGCGGGCTCTGCGCTGTCGCGGTTGCGGGCGAGGCATCCGGACAGATCCGGGTCAGCGGCCTGTGGTCGCACCTCGCCATGGCGAACATTCCGGACGCGTCGAGCATCGATGGCCCGCTCAAGGCATTCGAGCGCGGAGTTGCGTCGGCACGAGCCATCGGGCTGACTCCCGACGAGGTGCACCTTGCGAATTCGGCGGCGACCCTGGCGCATCCGGAGACCGCGCTGACGATGGTGCGCTGCGGCGCGTCGCTCTACGGCATCGAGACGGTCGATGGTGAGAGCCACGGTCTCGAGCCGGCGCTGCGCCTGCTCACCAGGGTGACGCAGCTTCGCCGGGTTCCAGCCGGCACCGGCGTCGGCTACGGTCACCGCTACAGTCCGGCGCGCGACACTACGCTCGTCCTGCTGCCGGTCGGTTACGCCGACGGGGTGCCTCGGTCGCTCGGCGGTCTCGCCGAGGTCGTGATCGGCGGCATCCGCTATCCCATGGTCGGTGCCATCTCGATGGACCAGATCATGGTGGATGTCGGAGACGCGGATGTCGCGATCGGGGACGAGGTCGTCCTGCTCGGCAATCCGGCCGACGGTGAGCCGGATGCCGCGGAATGGGCGCGCATCGCCAACACTCTTTCCCACGAAATTCTGACCGGCCTCGGTGCGAGGATCAAGCAAAGGCATATAAACGTTCTATGACGTCATCAACCCTGAACAAGACGATTGTCGGCATCATCTTCGGCGGCGCGAACAGCGAGCACGAGGTGTCATGCGCCTCCGCCAGCGGGGTGTTCGCGAATCTCGACCGTGAGCGGTTCGAGCCGGTCCTGATCCGAATCTCACGCGACGGCCTGTGGCAGCGGGTGGAGTCGATCGACGACCCGGCCACCGGCGGCGAGCTGTTGCCCGACCTCAGCGACCTGGACATCGTGCTCCCGGTGTTGCACGGCAGGTTCGGTGAAGATGGAACCGTCCAGGGCCTGTTCGAGCTGGTCGGCGTTCCGTATGTCGGTTGCGGTGTGCTCTCGAGCGCGCTCGCGATGGACAAACTCATGACCCAGCGAGTCCTCTCGGCCGCAGGCCTGCCGACGATCCCGACCAGGGGAGTGAGCGACCGAACCAGGCACACCGCATCCGCTGTTGCCGATGAGCTCGGCTACCCGGTCTTCGTGAAGCCCAACCGGGCCGGCTCCAGCGTCGGGGCGAGTCGGGTCGACAGCCCCGCGGAACTGGACGCGGCACTCGATCTCGCACTCGCTTCCGATTCGATCGCGTTGCTGCAGCCTGTGGTGGTTGCCGAGGAGATCGATCTCGGCGTGCTGCAGGAAATCGACGGTGAGCTTTCCATCGGCGCGCCGTTGCACATCCTTTCGGATGATGGACGGGCCTTCTTCGACTATGCCTCGAAGTACACTGCCGGCGGCCACGAATTCGAGGTGCCGGCGCGCCTGTCGGATGAGCTGCGGGCCACCCTCGAATCCTTCGCGATCACCGCCTTCCGCGCCCTCGATTGCGAGGGGCTGGCCAGGGTGGACTTCTTCCTGTCCGCCGACGGGACGGTCGCCATCAACGAGGTCAACACGCTTCCCGGCATGACGGCGCTCAGCCAGTACCCGACCATCTGGGAGGCCGCAGGAGTCGGCTATCGGGAGCTGATCACGCGGCTCATCGACCGGGGGTTAGCGGCGAGGTCCGCCGGGTCCAGGTCCGCTGGGTCCCGGTCCACTGATGCGCGGCCTGCGCAAGCGAGGTAACCGGTCGATCGTTCGCTGCTCCGGAAGGCGCCAGTTGAACAGCACCGCGAGTTCGCGCACCACGAAGGTGACGACGACGCAGACTCCTGCCGCGATGAGCACGTTGACGCCAAGCGAGACCAGGACCACCAGGGTGGTGGACCCCACGAAGGCGGCGACGGCGTAGAGCGAGCCGACGTGCATGAGTGCGATCGGAAGGTTCAGCAACATGTCGCGGAGGATCGAACCCCCGACCGCGGCCAACACCCCGACGAACACGGCGGGAACCTCGCTCACCCCCATCGACAGGGCCTTCGTCGTGCCGATCGCCCCGAACAGCCCCAGCATGAGCGCGTCGAGGACCGTGATGACCGTGCTGAGCCTCGAAAACACCTGGGCGAGCAGCATCCCGAGCAGGGCGGCGACCGTTGCTACCGGCAGGTACCAGTTGCTCTGCAGAGCTGCGGGCATGGTGTTCAGCAGGATGTCGCGGAGCAGTCCTCCGCCGAACCCTGTGGCCACGCCGATGATGGCGATTCCGAGCAGGTCGAGCTTGCGATCGCGGAACTGCGCGGCGAACATCGCGCCCTGCAGGCCACCGATCGCGATCGACAGGAGATCGGCCCATGGCGGAATGACGAGGAGGGCCGGATGCACCCCACCATTCTCGCGCGGCCCGCACGTCGAATCCGCCAATCGCGCATCGCTGGCGCGGCGGGTTCGCGTCGAAGTGTCCCCACGGCCGCTTTCGTGTCCAACCGGCCACTTTCGTAGCCGACGATCGATAATGGAAGAGTGCCCCTTTACCGTGATGAAGCCGTCGTGCTGCGCACCCACAAACTGGGTGAAGCCGACCGCATCGTCACGATGTTGAGCAGGCAGCACGGCAAGATCCGTGCGGTGGCGAAGGGCGTCAGGCGCACGGCATCCAAGTTCGGGGCACGGCTCGAACCGTTCATGGTGGCCGACGTTCAGCTCTTCGAGGGCCGGAGCCTCGACATCATCACCCAGGCCGAATCGCTCGGGTCCTATGGCGCGGACATCACGAGCGACTACTCCAGCTACACCGCCGCGAGCGTCATGGTCGAGACCGCGGACAAGATCACCGATGACGACGGATCCCTGCAGCAGTATCTGCTGCTGGTCGGCGCCCTCCGCTCGCTTTCTCGCCGCGAGCACGAGCCGACACTGACCCTCGACTCCTACCTGTTGCGGGCACTCTCGATCGCCGGATGGGCCCCCAGTTTCGTCGACTGTGCCGTGACCGGCGCGCCAGGCCCGCACTCTGCGTTCGTGGTGCAGATGGGCGGCGTGGTGGCGGACGGCGTCGCACCTCCGGGCGCACCCCGGCTGGACCCCGACACCCTTCGGTTGCTCGGCGCGCTTCTCAGCGGCGATTGGGATGTCGCGGACGAGTCGAGCGAACGCTCGAGCAACCAGGCCAGCGGGGTCGTCGCGGCGTACACCCAGTTCCACCTCGAGCGCAGCCTGCGCTCGCTCCAGCACGTCGATCGAACTCGAGCGTGATCGTCGCTCGTTGGGCCGGAACCCTCGAGGGAGGCCGCCGATGACACCGGTGCGAAAGACCCACAAGGATGCCGTCGACTTCAAGCCGGTCGACTGGACGGGCCTCTATCCGCCGGAGCTTCCGCGGGCCGCTGTCCCAGAGCATGTCGCCATCGTCATGGACGGCAACGGACGCTGGGCGAACGGCCGTGGCTTGACCCGCATCGAAGGCCATCGCGCCGGAGAGGCATCGCTCCTCGATGTCGTCGCCGGTGCTATCCAGATCGGAGTCAAGCACCTCAGCGTCTACGCGTTCTCGACGGAGAACTGGAAGCGTTCGCCGGACGAGGTGAAGTTCCTGATGGGATTCAACCGGGACGTTCTGCACCGGCGCAGGGACCAACTGAACGACTGGGGGGTGCGGGTGCGCTGGGCAGGCCGCAGGCCGCGGCTGTGGACATCCGTCATCAAGGAACTCCAGTTCGCCGAGCGCCTCACCGCGGGCAACAGCGTCCTGACCCTGACAATGTGCGTCAACTACGGCGGGCGCACCGAGATCGCGGATGCCGTTCGCTCGCTCGCGGAGGAGGTGGCCGCCGGCAGGCTCAAGCCGTCCGGCATCACCGAGAAGACCATCCAGCGGCACCTGTACACGCCCGATCTGCCGGACGTCGACCTGTTCGTGCGCAGCTCGGGGGAGCAGCGCACCAGCAACTTCATGCTCTGGCAGAGTGCGTATGCGGAGATGGTGTTCCTCGACACGCTCTGGCCGGATTTCAGCCGGGAACAGCTCTGGGAGGCGGTGTCGCTCTACGCGTCCCGCACCCGCCGCTTCGGCGGGGCGGTCGACGCGCCGCAGGGCTGACGCCTGCGCGCACCCACGTGCCCCACCTTCGGAAATTCAGGTCTTTGGCGACGGGAACAGATGATCTGCGCCGGATTTGCGGGGGCGTCGGAGCGAGGCTCCGCCGAGTTCCTGAATTTCCGAAGTTGTCCGGCGCCGGATGGCCCTACGAGCGAGTCGCGGGCAACCGCGGACACCCGCAGCGTCGCGCTGCACCTGCCCTACTTTCGGAAATTCAGGAGTTCGGCGTTGGCGACGCTACTGACCCCCGGTTTCGCGGGCGCTCCGGACTGATGTTCCGCCGACTTCCTGAATTTCCGAAGGTGCCAGGCACCGGACTTGGTTCCCCGGCTGCGGCCACTGCCGGGACCGCAACGGGGCCGCAGTCTCGAGTCGCAGCGGGGCCGCAGCCGGGGCGGCCCGCCGCTGAGCTGTCGCGCCAACTACGCTTGGACCATGCCCAAGAACTCTCCCATCCGCACCGGAATCATCGGCTTCGGCCTGTCCGGCCGTGTCTTCCACGGCCCGTTCGTGGCCACCAACCCGGCCTATTCGCTCGACCTGATCGCGACGGCGGACGCCGGACGGCAGGCGGATGCCCGGGAGCGTCATCCGCGCGCCGAAATCGTCGACACGCCGGCCGAATTGCTCGCCAGGGCGAACGAGCTCGATCTGGTCATCCTCGCCTCCCCGGCGCACGTGCACCTCGAGCAGGGGATCGCGGCACTCGAAGCGGGCTGCGCCGTGGTGGTCGACAAACCGTTCGCGGCATCCGTCGCACAGGCGGAGCAACTGATCGAGACCGCGGAGCGCGTCGGACAGCCGCTCGCGGTGTTCCAGAACCGTCGGTGGGACAGCGATTTCCTCACGGTCAAGAAGCTGTTGGCAGAGGGGAGGCTCGGCGCCGTGCACCGCTTCGAGTCGACGTTCGAGCGCTTCTCCGGCGGCCTTCGCGACCGTTGGCAGGACACCAGCACGGTCGACCAGGGCGCCGGAATCTCCTTCGATCTCGGCAGCCACCTCATCGACCAGGCACTGCAGCTATTCGGCCCGGCGTCGGTCGAGTATGCGGAGCTGTCGATCGTTCGGCCCGGCGGCACAAGCGACGACGAGGCGTTCATCTCGCTCCTACACGATGGAGGAGTGCGTTCGCATATCAGCCTGAGCCGGGCCGCGGCCCAGAGCGGTCCGCGGTTCCGGGTGCTCGGGTCGGAGGCAGCATACGTCGTCCACGGCCTCGACGGCCAGGAGCCGGCGCTCAAGCTCGGCGCCCTGCCGACCGACGACGGGTACGGGGTCGAGCCGGAGAGCGCGTGGGGAACGCTGGGCATCGATGGCTCGGATGTCCCGCTTGAGCGGGTGCAGAGCGAGCGCGGAGACTACCCGGCCTTCTATGCCGGCATCGCCGACAGCATCCGGAACGGCAGCCCGCTGCCGGTCGACCCGCGCGAGTCCCTCGAGACCATGCGGATCATCGAGCGGGCGCATCGGCTGAGCCCGGTAGCCGCCCGGTAGCCCGGCCGCGGGCCGCCTTTAACAAGGGCACCAGATCGTTCGGATCCGAAATACACACTTGTCCGAAGTTTGAGGGGGCGTCATGCTGGAGTGATGACCACAGCATTGGCGGCCACGAACCGCATCATTTCTCCCGCTCTACAACGAGCGATCGACAGTTTCGACGACCCCCGCGGCTTTCTCGCTGTGGCATCCATTGGCATTCCGACCAAGGAGACGGTCGCCGCGCAGCGGGCCGATCTGGAGCTCTGGGCGAAGGCCCGCCGCGATCCGATGGACTACGACGGCATCATCGAGACCACCAGGGGCCACTACGCACGGCTTGTCGGGGTTGACGTCGATCGGGTCGCCACCGGGTCGCAGACCTCGGTGATGACCAGCCTGATCGCGGCAGCGGTGCCGAGCGGGGCCGAGGTGCTCTGCGTCGACGGGGACTTTAGCTCCATCGTGTTTCCCTTCCTGCAGCGCTCCGACATCCGGGTTCGCCACACGACCGTCGCCGACCTCGCCGACGCGATCACCGACGACACCTGGCTGGTCTCCTTTTCGCACGTGCAGTCCGCGACGGGAGTGGTGGCGGATGTCGCGGCAATCGCCGCTGCCGCCCGCAACCACGGCGCCTACACCTTCTGCGACTTCACCCAGTCGGCCGGGGTCCATCCGGTCGATGCGTCGCTCGTCGACGTCTCCGTCTGTCACGCCTACAAGTGGCTGTGCAGCCCCCGCGGGGTCGCATTCCTCACGATCAGCGAAGAATTCCAGGACAAACTGGTCCCGCTGCAGGCCGGTTGGTACGCGGGGGAGAGCGTCTGGGCCTCCTGCTACGGGCCGAACATGGTGCTCGCATCGAACGCCCGTCGCTTCGACGTCTCGCCGGCCTGGCCCGCCTGGGTGGGGGCGGAGCCGGCCATCCGGATGTTCTCCGAGCTGGACATGGACGAGGTCTGGGCTCGTACCAGCGGCCTCGGCGACCTGCTGTGCGACGGGCTCGGCATCCCGCAGCAGCACCAGGCGATCGTCACCTGGCCGGATGCCGACGGCTACGACCTGCGCAAACTGATCGCGGCGGACATCCGCGTCTCCGGCCGCGCCGGTCGGCTCCGCGCATCCATTCACCTGTGGAATGACGAATCGGATATCGCGGCCGTCGTGGCGGCGCTGAAATAGCGCCACTGAAATGGGGCCGCACTGAAATAGCGCCGAATCCTCCGTTTTGCCCACGCGTCGCCGAGTATTAGAATGCCTTAAGGTCACTTAGACCTTTACTCTGATCGGCAGGCGGCACGGGTGGTTACTGGCACGGAAGCGGGAGCGCCGCCGGACGCAGCCACCGTTTCCCTGGCGGTATCGACCGTGATTTTCGCGCTGCGCGCAGACGGCGAGGGGCATCCGGCGTCGCTGCGACTTCCGTTGGTGCGACGCATCCGGGATCCGTTCGAGGGCGACTGGGCGCTGCCTGGTGGTCCGATCGAGCCGGCCGAAAGCCTGGCCGAGGCCGCCGGCCGCAACCTTTTCGACACCACCGGCCTGCGGTCCACCTATCTCGAACAGCTGTACGCCTTCGGGGATGTCGATCGATCCCCCGGAACCAGGGTCGTGTCGATCGTCTACTGGGCGCTGGTGCGAGCGGAGGAGGCGGACCTCGCCGCCGTCGGCGAGAACGTGCGCTGGTTTCCAGCAGACGAACTCCCGGGTCTCGCCTTCGACCACAACGAGATCGTTGCCTACGCGCTCTGGCGGCTCCGCACCAAGATGGAATACAGCCGCATCGCCCAGGCGTTCCTCGGCGAGACTTTCACGCTCGCCGAGCTCCGGCAGGTGCACGAGGCCGTGCTCCGCAAATCGATCGACCCGGCCAACTTCCGCCGTCAGCTGGAGGGATCGAAGGCGATCATCCCGACCGAACAACATCTCACCGGCGGTCGCCATCGGCCACCGCGCCTCTATCGGTACAACTCTTCGGTCGAACTGATCGACAACGGCCCGCTCACCCGTCCCTGAGCATCGTCATCCACATCTAGGAGTTACATTGTCGTCCGTCGACACCACCATCCGCCTCATCCGCACCGGAGCGCAGGACGGCAGCATCTGCAGCCCTGACCTCGCAGAAGACCCGTGGGTCATCGACCTGGAGCGGATGCCCGGCTACGGCCCAGGCTCGTCGATGGGCGACATCATCCCGACCGGAAGCCCGCGTCAGGGCCAGATCCCGGAGGAATACCGCACGGCGTCGAAAGACGAACTGGACGCGCGCATCCGAGCCGCCAAGGAGACCCTGGGCGAACGCGTGGTCGTCCTCGGACACTTCTACCAGCGCGACGAGGTGGTCGAGTACGCCGATTTCGTCGGTGACTCCTTCCAGCTGGCGAACCAGGCGATGACGAGGCCGAAGGCCGAGGCGATCGTGTTCTGCGGTGTGCACTTCATGGCGGAGACCGCGGACATCCTCGCGCGGCCGGACCAGTCGGTCATCCTTACGAACCTCGCGGCCGGCTGTTCCATGGCGGACATGGCCGACATCGACTCGGTGACCGAGTGCTGGGAGCAACTCGAAGCGCTGTACGGAACCGAGCCGGATGCCGACGGACGAGCGCCGGTCATCCCCGTCACCTACATGAACTCCTCAGCCGCGCTGAAGGGCTTCTGCGGCGAGCACGGCGGCATCGTCTGCACCTCGTCGAACGCGACGACGGTGCTCGAGTGGGCATTCCAGCGCGGCCAGCGCGTGCTGTTCTTCCCGGACCAGCACCTCGGACGCAACACCGCGAAGGCGATGGGGGTGCCGCTCGAGCAATTGCCGATGTGGAACCCGCGCCAGCCGCTCGGCGGCAACGACGACCAGGCGCTGGCCGACGCCAAGGTGATCCTCTGGCACGGCTTCTGCTCTGTGCACCGCCGGTTCACCGTCGACCAGGTGGAGAAGGCGCGCGTCGACTTCCCCGGCGTGACGGTGCTCGTGCACCCCGAGTGCCCGATGGCGGTCGTGGATGCAGCGGATGCCGCAGGCTCGACCGACTTCATCGGCAAGGCCATCGCGGCAGCAACCGAGCCCGGCGTCTTCGCGATCGGCACGGAAATCAACATGGTGAACCGGCTGGCCGCCGAGTATCCGCAGCACACGATCTTCTCGCTCGATCCGGTGGTCTGCCCGTGTTCGACGATGTACCGGATTCACCCGAGCTACCTCGCCTGGGTGCTTGAGGGACTCGTCCGCGGTGAGGTCATCAACCAGATCACGGTCGATGATGCCGTCGCCGTTCCCGCCCGCATCGCCCTCGAGCGCATGCTCGCCGCCAAGCCAGGACTGACCGCAGCCCAGGTGATCGGCGACTGATCGTGCCCAGTGTCATTGTCGTCGGTACCGGCATCGCCGGCCTGGTCGCGGCCCTCGAAGCGAGCAGGACGCACTCCGTCACCCTTGTGACGAAGGCGGAGCTCGCGGAGAGCAACACCAAGTACGCGCAGGGAGGCGTCGCCGCGGTGATGTTTCCGGATGACAGCATCCGGTCGCACATCGAGGACACCCTGCTCGCCGGGGCCGGCCTCAACTCGCGGAGAGCGGTCGAGGTGCTCTGCTCGGAGGGTCCACCTCGGGTGCGGGACCTCATCCGGCTCGGCGTCGAGTTCGACCTCGAGCACGGCGAGCTGGCGAGGGGGAGGGAGGCCGCGCATTCGAGCGCGAGGATCCTGCACGCCGGGGGTGACGCCACGGGTGCTGCCATCGAGGCCGCGCTCGTGTCGGCGATCCGCGAGTCGGATGTGCGGATCCTCGAGCACAGTTTCGTCAGCGACCTCGTGTTGATCGATGGTCGAGTGGTCGGGGTCGATGTGCTCGACGCGATCGGTGCATCGCACCGGTTCGAGGCGGACTCGGTCATCCTCGCGAGTGGTGGAGCGGGCCAGCTGTACCGGCACACCACCAATCCGGCGGTGGCGACCGGCGACGGAGTTGCGGCGGCCGCACGGGCCGGCGCGGTGCTCGACGACGTCGAGTTCTACCAATTTCACCCGACCTCCCTCGCCGTGCCAGGCAACTTCCTGGTGTCAGAGGCGGTTCGGGGCGAGGGCGCCGTGCTGCTCGACCTCGACGGCCGACGGTTCATGACCGAGCGGCATCCGGACGGCGAGCTCGCACCGCGAGACGTGGTCGCGCGGGGAATCGCGGAACAGATGGCCGAGCAGGGTGGAGCCCCGGTGCTCCTCGACGCCACCGCCCTCGGCTCCGAATTCCTTGCCGAGCGTTTCCCCGGCATCACCGCGGCGTGCCTCACGAGCGGCCTGGACTGGGGCCGGGAACCGATCCCAGTGACTCCGGCGGCGCACTACTGGATGGGTGGTATCCGCACCGACGAGTGGGGACGCACATCGCTTCCTGGGCTCTTCGCCGTCGGCGAGGTGGCCTGCACCGGAGTGCACGGCGCCAATCGGCTGGCATCCAACTCGCTGCTCGAGTCCCTGGTCTTCGCCTGGCGTTCGGTCGGAAAGCTGGACCGGGACTGGCCGGATGAGCCGCTCGCGGCATCCGTGGGGGCACTGCCAGGCGCCGTGTCTACCGGTGCGGCGGGGTCCGTCATCCGTCCGTCCCAGTACCACGACTCCACGCCGCGGTTCGAGCGCCGCGAGCTGCAGCAACTGTTGTGGGATCACGCCGGGCTGTTCCGCGATGCGGACGGCCTCGAGGCCGCTGCGGACCGGCTCGCCGCCTGGCAATCGGCGGCGACGTCGGCGATGCAGCTCGCCGGACCCCAGGAGCGGGTAGCGGCCAGCGAGGACGCGAACCTGCTCGAGCTCGGCCGCATCCTGGTCACGTCCGCTCTCGCTCGCGAAGAGTCGCGTGGCGCCCACTACCGCACAGATTTTCCCCAGTCACGCCCCGAAATGGCCCACCACCTGCGGTGGGCGAGAAAGGTCACTGTTCCATGTTGACCGCGCAACACATCATCCCGACCGTTCGTGCCGCCCTCGCGGAGGACGCCCCGTGGGGGGATATCACCTCCGAGAGCCTGATCCCGCAGAGCGCGCGGGCCACCGCACGTCTTGTCGCCCGTGAGGCAGGAGTCCTCAGCGGCTCCGAGGTGTTCAGCGCGGCGATGACGATCACCGACGGGTCGATCGCTGTCACCTTCTTCCTCGCCGACGGCGACGAATTCGACCGGGGAACCGTGCTGGCCGAGGTCACCGGCCCGGCGCGCGCCGTTCTGCAGGCAGAGAGGGTCGCACTGAACTTCGTGCAGCGGATGTCCGGAATCGCCACGATCACGGCCAAATACGTCGCGGAGGTAGCCGGCACCGGCGCGCACGTCGTGGACACTCGCAAAACCACACCCGGCCTCCGCCAGTTCGAGCGTCACGCAGTGCGTTCGGGCGGCGGGAGAAATCATCGATTCTCCCTCTCCGATGCCGTGATGGCGAAAGACAACCACCTCGCTGTCCTCACCGCCGGCGGCCGGGATCTCACCGAGGCCCTCCTCGAAGTGCGGGGGAGGCTGTCCCACACGACCCATTTCGAGGTCGAAGTCGACCGGATCGAGCAGATCGAACCGGTGCTCGCCGCGGGCATCGACACGATCATGCTCGACAACTTCAGCATCTCAGAGCTCCACGAGGGTGTGGCGCTGGTCGACGGTCGCGCGATCGTCGAGGCGAGCGGATCGGTCACCCTCGACACCATCGGGGAGATCGCCCGAACCGGTGTCGACATCATCTCGGTCGGTGCGCTAACCCACAGCGTCCGCTCGCTCGATCTTGGCCTCGACATCGAGCTGGGCATCGTCCCCGGAACGGATCCGGTCGACGCACCATGATCTACCTGGACAATGCGGCGACAACGCCAGTGCGCCGCGAGGTGCTCGAGGCGATGTGGCCGTACTTGACCGGCGAATTCGGTAACCCGTCCAGTCACCACGAGATCGGCGAGGCCGCCGCCCGCGCCCTCGCCGCCGCACGCGAATCGATCGCGGTGGCCCTCGGCGCGAGGTCATCCGACATCGTCTTCACCTCGGGAGGAACCGAGGCCGACAACCTTGCCGTGAAGGGGATCGCGCTCGCGAATCCCCGCGGCCGTCACATCATCACAACGGCGATCGAACACGAGGCGATTCTCGAGAGTTGCGCGTACCTGGTGCGGCACCACGGGTTCCGGGTCAGCGAGGTTCCGCTCGGCGCGGACGGACTGGTGGATCCCGCGGAGGTGGAGCGTCTCATCCGGCCAGACACCACCCTCGTCACGATCATGCACGCGAACAACGAGGTCGGCACGGTACAGCCGATCGAGGAGATCGCGGCGGTGGTGTCGAGGTTCGGCGTGCCGATCCACACCGATGCTGTGCAGTCGGCCGGGTGGCTGCCGGTCGGGTTGTCCACTCTCGGCGTCGACGCGCTCAGCCTCTCCGGCCACAAGCTCGGGGCGCCGAAGGGCATAGGACTGCTCGCGGTGCGGGGCACGATACCGCTCGAGCCGGTGCTGCACGGCGGCGGCCAGGAGCGCGGCAGGCGGTCGGGAACCGAGAACGTTGCGGGCATCGTCGGCCTGGCCGAGGCGCTGCGGCTGTCATCGTCGATCGCCGATTCCGCCGGCAAGGTCGCCCGCATCCGCGACCTCATCATCGACGGCATCCTGGACTCCGTCCCGGGCGCACTCCTCACCGGGTCGAGGCGGTCGCGGCTGCCGAACAGCGCGTCGTTCTGCTTCCCCGGGACGAGCGGTGAGGCCGTACTGCTCGAACTGGAGAGCCACGGGATCGTGGTTTCGAGCGGGTCGGCCTGCGCGGCGGGCAGCGACGAGGCATCCCATGTGCTCGTCGCGCTCGGCATCGAACCGGAGGTCGCGAAGACCGCGGTGCGCTTCACCCTCGGATCGTCGATCGACGAGGTGGA
>JAODMG010000145.1 GCA_025464895.1 Microbacteriaceae bacterium
GGATCTCGGCGGCACGACAGCGGTGATCAAGAACGTCGGCGCGCTCAAGTCCTCGGACGAGCTGCGTTCCCTCGTGACATCCGTTCGTGGGCGACTCGGGAGTGGGCCTGCCATCGTTGCACTCGCGGCGGATGTCGCGGGCAAGCCTGCCGTCATCGTCGCGACCAACGACGCGTCGCGTGCCCTCGGGCAGAAGGCCGGCGCGCTGGCGAAGCTGGCAGCGGGGGTCCTCGGCGGAGGCGGAGGCGGCAAGGACGACCTGGCGCAGGGCGGCGGTTCTGACCTCGCGGCGATCGCGAGGGCACTCGAGGCGATCAGCTCAGCAATAGCGAGCTGACCGGTGCGTCCGGGTAGTCGGATCGGCGTCGATGTCGGCAAGGCGCGTATCGGTGTGGCCAGAAGCGACCCGCACGGATTGCTGGCTACGCCGGTGTCGACCGTGGCGAGAGGCGATGGCGACATCGTGGAGATCCTGTCGATCTGCTCGGAAGTAGAGGCTGTCGAGATCGTGGTCGGCCTTCCACTGGCGCTCTCCGGGACACACACGGCATCGACGGACGACGCGAGTGCGTTCGCGTCCAGGCTGGCTGCGCTGGCATCCGTGCCGGTGCGACTGGTCGATGAGCGCCTGTCCACGGTGTCGGCCCAGCAGGCCCTGCGACTCTCGGGAAGAAACACGCGGAATTCTCGGACAGTGATAGACCAAGTTGCCGCCGTTATAATTCTGCAACATGCGTTGGATTTCGAGCGCAGTGCGGGAACTCCTCCAGGCACTCTGGTCCACCTCGACGAAGGATCGTAATACGTGGCAGATGAGCCAGGCTGGGAAGACATCTTCACGTCGGAGCCCAGCGCGGATGAGACAGCGACGCCTCACCGCCCGGGAGAAGCACCGATGACCCGACGGGAGCTGCGCGAGCGCCAGGGTTCTGCATCGTCATCACGGCCGCCATCGGGGCCGAACGGCCCGAGGAACCGGCGGGACAAGCCGCGGCGCCGCCTGACCTGGCTGTGGGTTCTTCTCACCATTTTCGTGCTGTTCGCCGGCGGAGCCTCGGCGGTGTGGTTCAACTACCAGCCGCAGATCCGCCAGGTGCTCGGCTGGGTGGAACCCAACGACTACACGGGAACCGGAACCGGCAAGATTGTCGTGACGATCAAGGACGGCGAGATCGGCAGCGACGTTGCCACGACCCTGGCGAAGGCGGGAGTCACCAAGACCTCGGCCGCCTTCTACTCGCTGCTCCTGAAGCAGACACCACAGGTCAATTTCCATCCGGGAAGCTATCAGCTGAAGAAGCAGATGAGTGCAAAGTCGGCGCTCGCCGCACTCGAGGATCCGAAGAGCAAGGTATCCACGCAGGTGGTTCTCCAGGAGGGGATCACCGTCAAGGGAGTCATCCAGAAACTCGGAGCGCTCAGCCAGAGCACCGGGGTCACTGCGGCACAGCTGACCGCCGCCGCAGCGGACTACAAGTCGTTCGGGCTCCCGCCCGAGGCACCGAGCCTCGAGGGCTATCTCTTCCCGGCCACTTATTCGATCGATCCTGGGCAGACGGCGCACCAGATCCTGCAGACCTTCGTGACCGAGATGTTCAAGCACCTGGACGCGGATGGCGTGCCGGTCGCCGACCGCCACAAGGACCTCACGCTGGCCGCCCTGACCCAGAAAGAGGGCGGAAGCACCAAGGACTTCTACAAGGTCGCCAGGGTCTGGGATAACCGACTCGCCCAGGGGATGAACCTCCAGTCGGATGCGACAGTGGCCTACGGGGATGGCAGTTCATCCATTTCCACCACCGCGGCCCAACGTGCCGACAAGAGCAACCCCTACAACACCTACGCGAATCCGGGCTTGCCGATCGGCCCGATTTCGAACCCGGGGGACGCCGCCATCGATGCCACCCTGCATCCGGCGGCCGGATCGTGGCTGTTCTTCGTCGTGGTCAACTGTTCGACCGGCGAGACGGCGTTCTCGGACACCTTCGCCCAGCAGCAGGCGGCGAACGCACAGCTGGGGGCCTGGCTGAAGGCGAACCCCGGCGGGTGTAATTGACCCCGGCCGACGCGCGCCTGGCCGTTCTCGGGCACCCGATCGCTCACTCAAAATCACCGCTGTTGCACGCGGCGGCCTACGACCGGCTCGGCGTGACGTGGCGGTATGACGCGATCGATCTGACGACGGACGGCTTGCCCGATTTCATCGGCTCGAGGGGAGCGATCTGGCGCGGCCTGTCGCTGACCATGCCGCTCAAGCGCGAGGTGCTGCCGCTGCTCGACAGCTCCGACCCGCTCGTTGTGCAGACCGGGTCGGCCAACACCGTGCTGTTCGACCAGCGGCACGGTCGGCGCTGGATCAGCGGATTCAACACCGACGTGTACGGCATCGCCGAGGCCTTCCGGCTGAACGGGCGCTCCCGTCTCGACGTCGTCCAGATCCTCGGAGGCGGGGCGACAGCGGCATCCGCGATTGCCGCCGTCGGCAGCCTTGGGGCGACCCGGGTGCTCGTCTCGGTGCGTACTACAGAGCGAGCAGCGCACCTGGTCGCCCTCGGTGCGGGCCTCGGAGTCGAGGTGGCGATCGGCAAGCTATCGGATGCCGCTGCTTCCGGGCCGGGGTTCGCGCCCGATGCGATCATCAGCACGCTGCCGAACGCGGTCGAGTCGCCAGTCGGATTCCCGGCGGACATCCGGAAGCGTGCCGTCCTCTTCGACGTCGCATACAGTCCATGGCCGACGTCGCTCGCGTCCAGTTGGTACGACGTCGGTGGCGCGGTCATCGGCGGACTCGACATGCTCGTATTGCAGGCGTTGATGCAGGTGCGGATCTTCGTGAGCGGGAATCCGGACCTGGTGTTGGAGCACGAATCCGAGGTGCTGGCCGCCATGCGGGCGAGCGTTGAGCTGCACTAGGAACTACGGCTAACTATCGCGTGCGGCGCGAGCCTGGCCGTGCGAGCACGCGCCGCGCACGACTGCCTCGCCGTCCTGTGGGAGGATTCTTTACATGCTCCGATGGTTGACCGCAGGCGAATCTCACGGCCCGGAACTGGTGGCGATCCTCGAAGGATTGCCCGCAGGCGTTCCGGTTTCTCTCGACGGAATCCGCGCAGACCTGGCCCGCCGCAAGCTCGGCTATGGTCGGGGCGCCAGGATGAAATTCGAAGAGGACGAGCTGAACCTCTCCGGCGGCGTGCGCTTCGGCCTCAGCATGGGAAGCCCGATCGCCCTCCGAATCGGCAACACCGAATGGCCGCGCTGGGTCGACGTGATGAGCGCTGCGCCGGTCGATGTGGAGTCGTTGCCGAAGGGCCGCGGAGCCCCATTGACCCGGCCGCGTCCTGGCCACGCCGATTTGGTCGGGATGCAGAAATACGGCTTCCCGGAGGCACGGAATGTGCTCGAGCGGGCAAGCGCCCGCGAGACAGCGGCCAGGGTTGCCCTCGGCGCCGTGGCCCGAGCATTCCTGGCAGAACTCGGCATCACCCTGGTGAGCCACACCCTGTCGGTCGGTCCGGTCAGGACGCCGGAGGGTTCTCCGCTTCCCACACCGGCGGATGTCGGCAGGCTCGACGCCGACCCGCTGCGCTGCTTCGACCAGGCGACCTCTGCCCTGATGGTCGCGGAGGTCGACAAGGCCCACGACGACGGAGACACCCTCGGTGGCGTCGTCGAGGTACTCGCCTACGGCGTCCCACCGGGACTCGGCTCGTACACGCATTGGGACAGGCGTCTCGACTCACAGTTGGCCGCAGCGCTCATGGGCATCCAGGCGATCAAGGGGGTCGAAGTCGGCGACGGATTCCTGACCACCACCCGCCGGGGTTCAGATGCCCACGACGAACTCTTCGAGTCGGTTGACGGCATCACCCGCTCCGGCGACAAGGCCGGGGGAACAGAGGGCGGTATGAGCACCGGAACCCTGTTGCGGGTGCGCGCCGGGATGAAACCGATCTCGACGATTCCGCACGCGCTGCGCACGGTGGATGTCGCGACCGGCCACGCCGCGGAGGCACATCACCAGCGTTCCGACGTCTGCGCTGTTCCCGCCGCTGGCGTCGTGGCAGAGGCCATGGTCGCACTCGTGCTCGCGAACTCCGTTCTCGAGAAGTTCGGCGGCGATTCCATCGTCGAGACGAAACGCAACCTCGACGGATACCTGGCCGCAATCCCGGAGAACCTGCGGACCGCATCCGAATCCGACCCGGACAGCTAGGGCCACCATGACCACATCCGGCCCCCATCTCGTCGTCATCGGAGCACCGGGCGCGGGAAAGACGCGGGTGGGCAAGCGCGTCGCACGACTGCTCAAGGTGCGTTTCATCGATACCGACAGGCGGATCGTCGCTGCGCACGGTCCGATCGCGACGATCTTCGCCGAGCGCGGTGAAACGTGGTTCCGCCAGGTCGAGCGCGCGGAGGTCGCCAAGGCACTCTCGGAGGTCGGCGTCGTCTCCCTGGGCGGCGGGGCGGTTCTCGACCCAGCGACCCAGGAGCAGCTCGCCCACCACCGGGTCGCGATGTTGACGGTGAGTGCCGAAGCGGTCGAGGAGCGGATTGCCGGCGCGAAGCGACCGTTGCTGAAAAACGGGATCGACGCCTGGCTGACCCTCGTCGAGAGCCGACGCGAGATCTACGAACGACTGGCGTCCCGCAGCTGGGATACTTCGGACCGGCCTATCGACCAGATCGCCGCCGAAATCGCCGAATGGGTCCTCGAGGACTCAGCGTCAAAGGAGTTGCAATGACCACGACCACCATCGAAGTCGGCGGGGTCGATCCATACGATGTTCTCGTCGGACGGGACATCCTCGATCAGATCGCAGGACTGGTCGGGCCCGGGGCGAACAAAGTGTTGATCGTGCATCCGCCCACCCTCGGTGCCCGCGCGACCGCGCTCCGCGAGAGCCTCCTCGGCGACTACGAGGTGCTGCTGGCGGAGATTCCGGATGCCGAGGCCGGTAAGCGGATCGAGGTCGCCGCGTTCTGCTGGCAGATCATGGGGCAGTCCGACTTCACCCGTTCGGATGTCGTGATCGGATTCGGCGGGGGAGCGGTGACCGACCTGGCCGGCTTCGTCGCCGCAACCTGGCTTCGTGGCGTGCGCCTGGTGCAGGTGCCGACAACGCTGCTCGGAATGGTGGATGCCGCGGTGGGAGGCAAGACCGGCATCAATACGGCAGAGGGTAAGAACCTGGTCGGATCCTTCTACCAGCCGGCCGGGGTCGTAGCCGACCTCGCGACCCTCCAGGGCCTCAGCCAGATGGAGATCCTGGCCGGTTTCGGCGAGGTGGTGAAGTGCGGTTTCATCGCAGAACCGGAGATCCTCGACATCATCGAGCGCGATGTCCCCACCGCGACGAACTGGGAGAGCGACGAATTCCGTCGGCTGGTCGAGCTGTCCATCGGCATCAAGGCGAGGGTCGTGAGCCAGGATTTCAAGGAGGCCGGCCTGCGCGAAATCCTGAACTACGGGCACACCCTCGGGCACGCGGTCGAATACGCGGAGCGGTTCCAGTGGCGTCACGGTGCCGCCGTCGCCGTCGGCATGATGTATGCGGCGGAGTTGGCGCGACTGGCCGGGCGTCTGCCGGACTCGATCGTCGACAGGCACCGCAGCATCCTCGAATCCCTCCAATTGCCGACCACTTATCCGCTCGGACGGTGGCAGACCCTCCTCTCCGCGATGCAACGCGACAAGAAGAGTCGGGGGAGCCTCCTCCGGTTCATCGTTCTCGACGACATCGCCAGGCCGACTGTGCTCGCAGGCCCCGACCAGAGCCTGCTGTTCGCCGCCTACCAAGAGATCGGTGTCTGAGCTGTCGCCGCCCGACTGGCTGGGCGACCGGCGTCCGAGCGGTGATCGGTAGAGTTGGTGGCATGAGCAGCATTCTGGTTCTCAACGGACCCAACCTCGGTCGTCTGGGCTCCAGGGAGCCGGATGTCTACGGCAGCGGCACCCTCGACGACCTGCTCGAGCAGCTCGACCGTGATGCCGCCCCCGGCGTCACTATCGACCTCCGCCAGACCGACGACGAGGCCGAGCTGATCGGCTGGCTGCACGAAGCCGTCGACACCGCGACCCCGGTCATCCTGAATCCCGCAGCATTCACGCACTATTCCTACGCCCTGCGGGATGCCGCGGCCCTCGTCACCAAGGCGGGCCTGATCCTGATCGAGGTGCACATCTCGAACCCGCACTCGCGTGAGGAATTCCGCCACAACAGCGTGATCTCCGCCATCGCGACCGGAGTCATCGCCGGCTTCGGATTCGACTCGTACAGCCTCGCGCTCGACGCCATCAATCGAAAACTCGGCTGAGCCGGTAAAGTTATCTCTTCGGCGCTCCTCTTTTCTCTCTGCTGACGCGCGACCTCACCCCCAATCGAACGGACCAGTACTCGCATGGCTTCAACCGCTGACATCAGGAACGGCGTAGTTCTCAACATGGACGGTGGCCTCTGGACCGTCATCGAGTTCCAGCACGTCAAGCCCGGCAAGGGTGGCGCGTTCGTGCGCACCAAGGTGAAGAACGTGCGCACCGGCAAGACCGTCGACCGCACATTCAACGCGGGCGCGAAGATCGAGACAGAGACGGTCGACCGCAGCGAGTTCCAGTACCTCTACAAGGACGGCGACGGATTCGTCTTCATGGATGTCGCCGACTACGACCAAATCACCCTCACCGAGGTGCAGGTCGGCGACTCCGCGAACTTCATGCTCGAGAACCAGAACGTCACCATCGCGCTGCACAACGGCGAGCCGCTGTATGTCGAGCTCCCGGCATCCGTCGTCCTCGAGATCACCTACACAGAGCCCGGCCTGCAGGGCGATCGCTCGACCGGTGGAACGAAGCCGGCGACCGTCGAGACCGGCTACCAGATCCAGGTCCCGTTGTTCCTCGAGCAGGGCACCAAGGTCAAGGTCGACACCAGGAACGGCGACTATCTCGGCCGCGTGAACGACTAGCGATGAGTGCTCGTACCAAAGCCCGCAAGCGCGCCCTCGACCTGCTCTACGGGGCGGATCTGCGTGAGATCTCGCTGAATACCGCCCTGGCCGTCGAGGCCGGGCGCGATCTGAAGGAACCGCAGCGTTCGTCGTCCTGGCAGTATGCCCGCGAGATCGTCGAGGGGATCGCCGAGCACGGCGACGAGATCGACGAGCTCATCGAGACCTATGCCCAGGGCTGGACGATCAACCGGATGCCCGTGATCGACCGCGCGATCGTGCGGATCGGCATCTGGGAGATCCTGTTCAACGACGATGTGCCGGACGGTGTTGCCATCTCGGAAGCGGTCGACGCGGCGAAGTCGCTGAGCACAGAGGACTCCGGCAGCTTCGTCAACGGACTGCTCGGCCGCATCGCGCAAACCCGCAGCTGACCAAACTTTCCGCTCGACGGAAAGTCTCTTAGCCGACGCAACGTTTCGTAACATTACGTTCGAATTGGCTGCGCGGCCTGTTGCCGCATACGTTCCTATGGTGTCGATTTCTGCTGCCCCCGTTCGAACTGCCGTTCCGGCGCTCTCGGTGACGCTAAGCGGAGTGGATCGGCAGTTCGCGCCACCGTCGAAGGGCGCTGCGGCCAGGCGCGTGCTCCGCGACATCACCCTCGACATCGCCCCTGGTGAGATCGTTGCGCTGATCGGTCCGTCCGGCAGCGGCAAGTCGACGCTTCTGCGCCAGGTGAGCGGCCTGGATACACCGGATGCCGGCGACATCCGCATCGATGGAAGGGCCCTGGCCGGAATCGACCAGCGCTGCGCGATCGCGTTCCAGGAGCCGCGACTGCTGCCGTGGCGATCGATCGAGAGCAACGTCGAACTCGGTCTCCAGCGTGGAACCAACCGGGCGGCAGGCAAGGCCAGGGTCGCCGAACTGCTTCGGCTCGTGCAGCTCGACGGCGCAAGCGCACTTCGGCCACGGCAGATTTCCGGTGGCATGGCCCAGCGGGCGGCTCTCGCCCGCGCCCTCGCCAGGGGGCCAGGGGTTCTCGTCCTGGACGAGCCATTCGGGGCGCTCGACGCACTCACCAGGCTCACCATGCAGGACCTCCTCCTCGAGATCCACGCGGTCGAGCCGGCCACGATCCTGCTCGTCACCCACGATGTCGAAGAGGCGCTGTACCTGTCCGATCGGGTCGTGCTCCTTGGCGAGGATCCGGATGCCGCACCGAACAGCGGTTCGAGCATCCGCAGGATCATCACCGTTCCGGGTTCTCGTCCTCGCGACCGCAACGACCCGGTGATCGCAGGACTTCGCGGTGAACTCCTCGAGGGCCTCGGCGTCCACAGCCACCACCGGCCCTGACCGGGCCGGCGGAACCACACGCAGCGGCGCAGCTTCGGCGCGCGCTTCGGCGCGACTTCATTACCCACAGCAAAGGATCACGTATGAAAATCAAGTTTCTCGGCATCGCGGCCATCGCGGCCGCTGCGGCGCTGCTCCTCAGCGGCTGCGCCCAGGGGGAGGGTTCTGCCCTCGCCGCGAAGCCGGCGGCGACCAAGGCGGCCAGCGGCACCTGGAGCTCCGATGTGTTGAACATCGACTTCGCCACCTACAACCCGCTGAGCCTCGTCATCAAGGACCAGGGCTGGATCGAGAAGACCCTCGGCCCGAAGGTCAAGGTCAACTGGATCCAGTCCGCCGGATCGAGTGCCGCGAACCAGCTGCTCCTCGCCGGATCGATCGACGTCGGCTCCACCGCGGGTTCCGCGGCCCTGCTGGCCCGCTCCAACGGATCGCCGATCAAAACGATCGACGTGTTCTCGCAGCCGGACTGGTCCGCGATTCTCGTTCCGGCCGGATCATCCATCACCTCGGTGAAAGACCTCAAGGGCAAGTCGGTCGCCGCTGCCAAAGGAACCGACCCGTACTTCTTCCTGCTCCAATCCCTCGCCAAGTTCAAGGTTCCTCTCGACTCCGTGAAGGTGCAGAACCTGGCCCACGCCGACGGCAAGACCGCCCTCGAGAGTGGCTCGGTCGACGCCTGGTCTGGCCTCGACCCGCTGCTGTCCGCGAGCGTGGTGAATGCCGGATCGAAGATCATTTACGACAACCCGTCGTTCAACAGCTACGGCTTCCTGAACGCAACAGAAAGCTTCCTCGCGAAGTCACCGGATCTCGCCCAGGTGGTCGTCGACGCGTACGAGAAGGCTCGCGCGTTCGCGATCAAGAACCCGGCCCAGACCGAGGCCATTCTTGCCAAAGCCGCGGGAATCGATCCGGCGATCGCCAAGAACGTGATCGAGAAGCGCACCAACCTCAACATCAGCCCGGTTCCTGGTGCGAAGGAAGCCGCCGTCCTCAAGGTGATCGGTCCGGTGTTCGTCCAGACCGGGGATGTCGCAAACCAGGGACTCATCGACACCGCTCTGAAGAGTCTGTTCGTCACTAGCTATGCCAAGAAGGCCGATGCCTCAGCAATCAAGTAACCAGTACGACGACGGTGTCGCGGAGGGCCAAGGCGCCCCCGTGACCCTGTCGGCGGTGGGTTCGGAGTACATCACCGGTGCGAGCGTCGCCGCCGCTCCAAGCGCCCGGGTCCAGCCAGGTCGACGGCGTGGGCCGGTGGTGCTGTTGGGTGCGGTCGTCCCGATCCTGCTCCTCGGCGTCTGGCAATGGATCTCGGCCTCCGGCGTCATTCCCGCCTATCGGTTGCCGGCGCCGAGCGCCGTCTACCTCGCAGCGATCGACCTCGCCCAGCGCGGTCTGCTGTTGCCCGACATCCAGATCTCGACCCAGCGCGTGCTCCTCGGATTCGCCTTCGGCGCGGTCTTCGGACTCGTGGTCGGCGCGATCATCGGCCTGTCCCGCTGGGCCAGCCTGGTCTTCGCCCCGACCATCGGCGGGTTCCGCGCCGTACCGTCCCTGGCCTGGGTCCCGCTGCTCATCCTCTACCTCGGCATCAACGAGGACCAGAAGGTGCTGCTCATCGCGATCGGGGCGTTCTTCCCCGTCTACACGACGGTCGCCGGCGCGCTCCGGCACGTCGACCGGCAGCTGGTCGAGGTCGGAAGGGCCTTCGGCCGCAGGCGCATCGCGCTCCTGCTGACCGTTCAGTTGCCCGCCATCCTTCCGACCGTCGTCTCCGGGCTCCGACTCGCGCTGGCGCAGTCCTGGCTGTTCCTCGTCGCCGCCGAGCTGATCGCGTCGTCGATCGGGCTCGGGTTCCTGCTGAAGGATTCGCAGGACAACGGCAGGATCGACCGGCTGTTCGTCGCGATCATCCTGTTGGCGCTGCTCGGCAAGGCGACGGATGCCATCATCGGTCTGCTCGAACGGTTCTTGCTGCGTCGCTGGGGCTAGATAGCCCCAGCGATTGGCGCAGTTCCGGCGGTTAGTGGCGGCTGTAGCGCCCACTAACCGCCGGAACTGCCACTATCGCGACCGCAACTCGCAATTGCGGGCCGCCTGTCGAATGCTAGGGTTGAGCCACCAGACATCCTTTAATTTCCGTCCAGAGAGGCGGGGAAGGAGGTCAGATTGCCCGCACGAATCGTGCTCCAGCAAGCTGATATCACCCGAGCGTTGACCCGGATCTCACACGAGATCCTCGAGTCCAATCGGGGTCCGGATGATCTGGTTCTCCTCGGCATCCCGACCAGGGGCGTCCTGCTCGCCAGACGGATCGGCGATCTCGTCACCGAGTTCTCCGGCAGCGTGGTGAGCGTCGGCTCCCTCGACGTCACGATGTACCGCGACGACCTGTCGAGGAACCCAACCAGGGCTCCCGCGCTCACCGATGTTCCTGCCGCCGGCATCGACGGCAAGACGGTGGTGCTGGTTGACGACGTGCTCTACTCCGGCCGCACCATCCGGGCGGCCCTCGACGCGCTGAACGCCATCGGGCGGCCGAGGACCGTTCGCCTCGCTACCCTGGTCGACCGCGGCCATCGCGAGCTGCCGATCCGACCTGACTTCGTCGGAAAGAACCTGCCGTCCGCGCAGAACGAACGCATTAATGTGCACCTTCACGAGATCGACGGCGACGAATTCGTCAGCATCGACGAGCCGTCCAGTGCGAACGAAGCGGGGGAGAACGAATGAGGCACCTGCTCAGCACCCGCGACCTGGACCGAAGCGAGGCGGTCGCGATTCTCGATGTCGCAGAGGACATGGCGGATGTCGCGACCCGGGAGGTCAAGAAACTCCCGACCCTGCGCGGCAAGACCGTGGTCAACCTGTTC
>JAODMG010000231.1 GCA_025464895.1 Microbacteriaceae bacterium
AGATCTGCCTTGCCGTCAAGCGCGTGTACGCCCACGAAGACATCCAGCCCGAACTGGTGGAGGCGCTCGGCGAACTGGCCCGCAAGGCGCGCGTCGACGATGGCATGGTCGACGGCGCCCAGCTGGGCCCCGTCAACAACAAGCCGCAGTTCGAGCGCGTGAAAGACCTTGTGAACGACGCGGTCGAGCATGGCGCGCGCGTCGTCGCCGGTGGCAGGGCGCTCGACCGGGACGGCTACTTCTACAGCCCGACCATCCTCGACGGCGTAACGGACGGGTTCCGCGTCGTTGACGAGGAGCAGTTCGGGCCGGTGTTGCCGGTCATGTCATTTACCGACGAGGCCGACGCGATCGACCGCGCCAACCGCAGCGAGTATGGGCTCACCGCATCCGTGTGGTCGGCCGATGCCGAGCACGCGACAGACATCGCGGCGCAGATCGACAGTGGTCAGGTTTCCATCAACTCCCACGGCCGCGGGGTGCGCCAGCACCTGCCGTTCGGCGGCCATAAGTGGAGCGGCGTCGGAGTGGAGAACGGTCCTTGGGGTCTCTATAGCTTCACCGAGCTCCAGGTCATCGCGGGTCCACCGAGGAAGAAGGGCTGACGCCCCCGAAAGCGCACCACCCGACCGACGCACCAGCGTCGCGTCTCTCCAATAGGCCAACTGGTCGGGCGACCGTAGCCGCTACATCACACTCAATGAGGAGTTACACAATGAGCACTACTGCACCCATTCGCAAACAACGAAGCCCCTGGTGGGTTCTGTTCGGAGGCGGACTCGCTGGCGCGTTCGGACCGGGACCTGTCGTTCTCAGCACACTCGGGCTCTTCGTGCTCCCGATCACCGCTGAGACCGGATGGGGACGGACCACCGTCACTGGCGCGTACTCGGTCGCGGCCGTCGGTATGGCGCTCGGCCTTCCGATCGTCGGACGGTTGATGGACAAGTACGCTCTGCGCCCCATCCTGGTGGTGTGCTGGGTGGGCTTCACCGCCTTCACCGCGGTGATCGCGCTTACGCCGCCCACGAGCATCCCGCTCTACCTGGCACCGTACTTCCTGCTCGGATTCTTCGGCGCAGGCACGGCAATCACCTTCACCAAGGCGCTGCTGAGCTGGTTCGACAACAAGCGAGCTCTCGCCGTCGGCATCATGACCGGCATCACGGGTATCGGCACCTCCTTCGTGCCGATCATCGCAGGTGTGTTCATCGGCAACTACGGCTGGCGCGCGGCGTACCCGATGCTCGCGCTCATCGCGCTCATCGTCTCGCTGACCATGATCTTCGTGTTCGTTCGAGTCCGAGCGGAACGCAGTGTCAAGGGTCGACTGGTCACCGAGGTTGTCGAGGGCAACGAGACCATCAGCCTGGAACTGCCAGGGGTCACGCTCGTTGAGGCCCTGCGCGGCCGTCATTTCTGGATGCTCGCCCTGGGGCTTGGCGTCGTCGGCATCACCATCGTTGGTCTGCAGGTGCACATGGTGCCCATGATGGGCGACCGCGGACTCGCGCCCGCACAGGCCGTGCTGCTCGTGACGATCTTCGGCCTCGCCTCGCTCGCTGGACGGGTCATCGGTGGTTTCCTGATCGACCGGATCGATGGCCGGATCATCGGCCCGATCGTGATCCTCGCGCCGGCGATCGGTATCTTCTTCCTGCACCCGCCCTTCACGAGCGCCGCGGTCGCCGTCGCGCTGATCGGCCTCGCGTACGGAATCGAGGGTGACCTCATCGCCTTCTTCGTCACCCGGTACCTCGGCATGAAGAACTTCGGCAAGATTTACGGCATCGTTCAGTCCGCCTTCCTGCTCGGAACGGCGTTCGGCCCGTTGCTGCTCGGTCTGGCATACGACTCCTTCGGCTCGTACGACCCGGTGATCCCGGTGCTGGCCGGCGTGCTGGTGCTCTCCGCGATCACGATCGCGCTTCTCGGTAAGTACCGCTACCCCGCTATCAAGGGCTTCGACAAGATCGCCGCGAAGGACGAGCTTGCCGCAGCCGAGGTGCTCAGCGAGGTCGCGGAGGCTGAGGACGCGGGAGTCGCGCCCGAAGAGGCCATCCTCACCAAGTAGTACCGGTTTGCCAGAGTGTTCCGTGCTGCGGCGATGACCTTGTCGCAGCACGGAACAAACCATCATCGAGAAGGAATGTCGTTGTGTCAGGATCGATCAGCCCGCACCTGGCCTGGAACGTGAAGACGTCGTTCCGTTCCTACGTGGACGGCGCGGGCGGCGTCATCGAGGCAACGGGCGCAGCGCGGTCGGAGCCGAACAGCTTCCTGTTCCCGTACGTCGGCGAGGAGGCAGGCGTGCTGCGTTTCGAGGGCGCCGTACGCTTCACTGCCCACGGCGGTGCAATGAACCTGCTCGTCGAGAACCCGTGGCTCCACGTGGAGGACGGGAGCACGAGACTGAGCGTCGCCGGCACGGAGGCGACCCGCACGGCGGGCGGCCGCCTGTTCCTGGCACAGCTGGATGCAACGGCTCCCGCCACCGATGGCGATGAGCTGTCGTGGGTCGCGGTGCCTGCCACGCTGTTGGCCGAGGGTGCGGTCGCGTTCGACTTCAACTACGCCGCCGGGACGCAACTGGATCCGGTCACGTACTCCGTTCCTGCCCGGCCATGAGGCTCACCGAGTATTGGCCGCGGCCGACCTGGCTCGTCATCGGGGTGCTCAGTTTCAGTGGCATCGTCACCTCGCTGCAGCAGACCCTGATCATCCCGCTTTTGTCGGTGTTTCCGACGCTGCTCGGGTCGAGCGTCGCAGATACATCGTGGTTGGTGACTGTGACGCTGCTGGTGGGCGCCGTGGCCACGCCGATCCTCTCCA
>JAODMG010000158.1 GCA_025464895.1 Microbacteriaceae bacterium
ACCGCGACCGGCACAGGTTCTCCACTCACCGTGACCGGCCTCACCAACGGGGACACCTACACGTTCACGGTGACCGCGACGAACGCCATCGGCACCGGCGCCCCCTCTCAGGCATCCAACGCCGTCACACCGGCAACGCCGGCGATCGCCCCGGTACCAACGCCGGTGAGCCCGGTGGCCTCACCGGCGAATACGTCGTTGGCCGCGACCGGTTCGGACCAGGCGCTGCCGGCGGGACTGGCCGGGCTCCTGCTGGCCGCTGGATTGGCCGTACTCGGCGCCGCACGGTTACGCAGCCGTTCAAAGAGGCCACACATCGGCTGAGCCGGCGACGCTCGCCGCAGAGCCAGACCGGCGAGCGCCCGGCGAGCACGGTGGTGGTATCGGCGCAGGCGTTGAACCACGGTTACGGGTGTGGAGTGTGCTGCGCGGGCGACGGCTGCAATTCTGCTTCCCTCCGATTGGAGCATGCACGCCCTGCCTGCCCACCCTGGAGGCCGATTCATTCCGCGCGCTCCGACGAGACAAGTCCGCGGACAATCTATTTGGCGGCCTTCGAGAATAATCTCTTGGCGGACAGCACAAGAAAGTCGGTGAATCGGGACAATGTGTTCGAGCGGCCGACATAACCGGTCGCTACCGACGGCGGTACCAGACGTAAGCGCCGTAGGTCGCGGGCACCGCGAATGCCGCGAGGGCGGTGACGAGCGCCGCCGCGAGTGTGAGCGACGGGACCAGGAGCGCGACGACGACGAGGACGAACGCTGGTACCGCCTTCAGAGCGGGGCTGAGCGCCGGATGCGTCGGCTCGTCCGGTGCGCGGGCGAGCGTCGACTCGATAGCTGCGATCGCCCCGAGCGTCAGGGCCGCCCCGCCGAGCAGTAGCCACCTCGGGAACGCCTCCATCGGCCCGGCGGTGTCGTGCAAGCCCTGGGCAGTGCCCGCGCCGACCACCACGATCCCGATCAGCATGACCATGTGCAGGTACACCCAGCAGAGCGCCACCGAGAAGCGCGGGGCGACCGGCCGACGCGCGACGAAGTCGTAGTAGACCCACCACATCCCGAAGCCCACGGCGAGGCCGAGGGCCGCATCAACGATCGTGAGCGCGGAGAGGCTCTCGATGTCGTTCGCGGCGGCGACCGACTGGATGATCTCGGCCACCGTCTCGCCCAACACGATCATCGTGAAGAGGCCGAACCGCTCCGGGAACTTGTCCTTCGTGATCGGCGGCAGACCAGCCTGGAAGCGGGCGGTGATGTCGGGCGTGGCGATCTCCACCACCACGGCCGCGGTCCACAGCGCGATTCGCGCCTCCTCCGGGACGACGAAGCTCACGGCGAGGAGCGTGGCGGCGATGAGGAAGCCGCCGAGGAACCCGAACGCAGCCCTCCGGAAGCGGGCGACGTGGAACCCGGCACGCAGCCACAGGACGATGTTCAGCAGCCGCGCGAGCAGGTACGACAACGCGAAGCCGACGTAGTTGGTGCCGAGGCCGTCGTGACCCCAGACGGCCAGGCCCGCCACCGCAAGAATCGCGACGAAGGTAAACAGGCGCGCCTCGAGACCCGCCGACTCGAAGCGTTCGGTGTAGTAGGTGAAGGCGTTCCACACCCAGAAGACGGCGACGAACTGTACCCCGAACGCGAGGAGGTCGCGGTTTTCGTCGAGGTCGTGGGCGAGCACCGCCACGATGACGACGAAGACCAGGTCGAAGAACAGCTCCAGCCAGCCGACCGGATGGGGCTCGTCCCCTTCGCCGCGCAACTCTGGTCTGCGCCACGCTCCCTGCCGCGTCCCCGCCGTGCCGGTCATGGTTCATTGTGCACCACAGGACCGCTGGGGCGCCGGGTGATTTCCGGGAAAATAGCCGCAGTCGCGGATCCGTTGACGACGGGCAGCTGTGGTGCTGCAATGGTGGGGTATCCAGGCAATGGTGCAAAGGAGCCCATCATGACCGCCATGATCCGTAAGAGTCTGAACGAACCCGAAGAGACGCGTCCTTTTGAGGAAGGAAAAGGAAAAGTCGACCTCGTCAATATTGAGGGGGGAGCCATCGGCAGGGCAATTTTCGAGCCAGGCTGGCAGTGGTCCAAGCACGTCAAACCGATCGCCAAGACGGACAGCTGCCAGGTCGCCCACAGGGGCTATATCCTGTCCGGACGATTGAAGGTTGTGATGAATGATGGCGAAGAAAATGAGTTCGCCGCCGGGGACTACATGGTTGTCCCACCGGGACACGATGCGTGGACGGTGGGGGATGAGGCCTGCGTCGTCATCGACTGGCAAGGGCTGGACGACTACGCCAAACGCCAGGGATAGCGGGCCTTCCAGGCCGATATCGCCGGGAACTCGCGCCGGGAAGCGCGCGGGACGATCGTCCGCGAGCTCGCGTGACGATCGCCCCGCCGGGGCGACGGGCGTGGGACCAGGAATTAGCCGAGTGAGGACAGCATGGTCTTCATGCTGCTGATTTGCTTCGACTGGGACGTAACGATGCTCTGCGCGAGCTTTTTGGCGGCGGTGTTCTGACCCTTCGACAGTTCGTCATTCGCCATTGACACCGCACTCTGGTGGTGCTCGATCATCAGCGTGAGGAACTCCCTGTCGAACGCGGCACCGGTTTCGGACGACAACGTCGCCATGTCCTCCGGAGTCATCCCCGGCATCGACGAGTCCATTCCGCTGGCGGACGGCATGGGCGTTGACATGTCCATTCCGGACATGTCGCTGGCGGTCGGCGTGGGGGACGGCGAGGCCATTCCGGGCATCATGACCGGTTCGCCCCACACTTTCAGCCAGGATGTCATCAAGTTGATCTCCGGCTGCTGGGCGGCCTTGATCTGGGACGCGAGGGTCTTGACCTGGGTCGAGGATGCGCGGGTGGCGGCAAGGTCGGCCATCGCGATCGCGCCAGTGTGGTGCACGATCATCTCCTGCGTGAACGAGGTGTCCTGCGCATTATGCGGGCCGGCATTGGGTGCCGCGGTAGCAGAGTTGCTGGCCCCCATCCCCGGCATTCCTCCCATCGATCCGGAACTGGTGGTGGATGAGCACGCGGCGAGCGTTACTGCGGTGGCAACGGCCGCCGTGATGGCAAGGGTGTAGCGAGTTTTTGACATGCGTGTGAGTCCTATCGAGAAAGTGGCTGATTTCGAATGTTGCGCGCGAGGCCAGGTGGGGCCGACGAAATCAGGTTCTGCTGATGGATAGGGCGTTGAGATCCGGTGGCGGATTCCCGGGCGCTGCCGCGAATGCGATCATCCGCGACAGAGCCAGTCGAGCCCGTGGCCAGAACTCGGTGACGTTCGCGGAGGCGGCTGCCAGGAGGGACAGCGCGGTGAAGAGGATCGCGAGAACGCAGACCATGCCGACCATGTTGTAGCCGAGATCGCAGGTGACGGAGCAGTAGTGCAGAGCGACCGCGTCGCGGCCACCTGTGACCGCGTCAGCCGCGGCCGGGTCGTCAGGCGCGTTCGTGACCATGGCCATTGTTGCGGCTGGCTCATTGTGGTTGCCCATCGAGGAGGTGAACGTGTGCATGGTCAGCAGCCCGACCACGAGCGCGGCGACGACGGACAACAGCAACACGGTGGTCTGCACGGCGGTGCGGCGCAACATGATGTCGCGTGCGCGGAGCAAACTCACCGTGTCATCTCCTGGGCTCGCTCCACCGGCAGCGGTGCGGTGCCGGAGGCCGGACTGCCCGCTGCCGGCCTGAAGTTCCTCAGTCGCAGGCTGTTGGTAACGACGAACACGGAGGAGAAGGCCATTGCCGCGCCGGCGAACAGCGGGTTCAGCAGCCCGAGCATCGCGATCGGGATGGCGGCCACGTTGTACGCGAATGCCCAGAACAGATTCCCCTTGATGGTCCCGAGGGTGCGCCGGGCCAGGCGCACGGCGTCGGCGACGACGAGGAGGTCGCCACTGACTACCGTGATGTCGGCCGCGGCAATCGCGGCGTCGGTTCCCGTACCCATGGCGATTCCGAGATCCGCCGCTGCGAGGGCGGCGGCGTCGTTGACCCCGTCACCGACCATTGCCACGGTGCGGCCGGACTCCTGGAGCGCGCGGATGAGGTCGAGCTTGCCCTGCGGGGTCACACCGGCGTGGATTTCATCGATGCCGGCTTCGGCGGCGATGGTGCGTGCGACGCCGGCGTTGTCGCCGGTCAACAGAACGGGACGCAAGCCGAGCGCGCGGAGGCGGGAGACCGCCACGACGCTAGTGTCTTTGATGGAGTCCCTGACAGCGATGATGCCGCGCAATTCTCCGTCCCAGGCGACGGCGATCACCGTGGCCCCGGCTTCTTCCGCCGCGGCGATCGTCCCGGACACGGCCGATGGAATTGCGATGGACCATTCGGACGACAGCCACGATGCCCTCCCGGCCAGGGTGAGGTGCCCGTCGACGAGCGCCTGCACGCCATGGCCGGCGTGGGCCGCGAACGTCTCGGCGCCCCGAATTTCGAGGTCATGGGCTCGCACGTGGCTGAGGATCGCGCGCGCGACAGGATGCTCTGAGCCGTTCTCCACCGCGGCGGCGAACCGGAGCACATCGTCAACGGAAGTCTCGTTGACCGCGTGTACGTCTCGGACGCTCATCCTGCCGGTGGTGACGGTGCCGGTCTTGTCGAGGACGACGGTATCGACGGTGCGGGTCTGCTCGAGCACCTGCGGGCCGCGGATGATGATGCCCAGCTGTGATCCGCGGCCGGTTCCGACCAGCAGGGCGGTCGGCGTCGCCAAGCCGAGCGCACACGGGCAGGCGATGATCAGGGTGGCCACCGCGGCGGTGAACGCGAGTTCGACAGAGCCGCCGAATATCAGCCACCCGGCGAATGCCGCCAGGGCCAGGCCGATCACGACGGGAACGAATACCGCGGACACCCGGTCGGCCAGGCGCTGGGCTTCTGCCTTCCCGCTTTGCGCCTCCTCGACGAGCCGGGCGATGCGGGCAAGCTCGGTATCGGCTCCCACCCGCGTGACCTCGACCAGAAGCCTCCCACCGACGTTCACCGTCGCTCCGACCACCCGGTCCCCCAGACCGACTTCGACTGGGACGGACTCGCCGGTGAGCATGCTCAAATCGACCGCCGATGCGCCTTCGACGATGAGACCATCGGCAGCGATCTTCTCTCCTGGTCGCACGACGATCGTGTCCCCGGGCTGCAGGGATGCCGCCGAGACGCGGGATTCCGCGCCATGTCGAAGCACGACGGCGTCTTTTGCTCCCAGTTCCAGCAGAGCGCGAAGGGCGGCGCCGGATTGCTTCTTGGCGCGTGCTTCGATGTATCGCCCGGCGAGGATGAAGACGGTAACGGCGGAGGCAACCTCGAGGTAGATCTCCCCTGCTCCCGGCCTGGGTTGCCCGAAGAGGGTGAAAGCCATGTGCAGGCCCGGCAGGCCGGCCATGCCGAAGAACAGCGCGTAGACGGACCAGCCGAACGCGGCGATGACGCCGACGCTGATGAGGGTGTCCATTGTCGCCGCGCCGTGCCGTGCGTTGACGGCTGCCGCCCGGTGGAACGGCCACGCACCCCAGACCACGACCGGCGCGGCAAGAGTGAGCGCGAGCCACTGCCAGTTGGTGAACTGCAGGACTGGGATCATCGACAACAGCACGACCGGCACCGCGAGGGCGGCAGAGACGATCAGCCGCTGCCGCAGCTCAAGGACCTCCCGATCGACCGGGCGGACCTGGCCTGATTCCCCGGATGCGGCGGGCGGTGCCGGAACGCTGGCGGTGTAGCCGGCGGCCTCGACCGCGGCGATCAGGGCGGCCGTCTCCACTCCGTCGGCGTGGACACGTGCCTTTTCGGTGGCGTAGTTGACGGTCGCCGTGACGCCCTCGATGCGGTTGAGCTTTCGCTCAATTCGCGTGGCGCAGGAGGCGCAGGTCATGCCCCCGATCTCGAGGGCGACATCGGTCGTCGTCATGGCTTAGGCGGAGACGAGCGAATAGCCGGCCTCGGTCACCGCGCCGCGGATCGCCTCGGTGTCGATCGGCTTGGAGCTGACGACCATGATGCGCGAGGTTCCGCCAGCGTTGAGCGCGACCTTGACGCTCTCCACTCCATCGATCGCGGAGACTTCCTCGGTGACGCTGGAGACGCAGTGGCTGCAGGTCATACCGTCCACGAGGTAATGCTCACGAATGGCATCCTGGCTGATAACGGTTGCCGTCTCGGCGTGGCTATCCGTGCCGCACGAGCAGTCATGGTCCCTGTCGGTCAGGCCGAGGTCGTTTCCGGTGGTGGGGCTGCACATATGGTGTTCCTTCTTTCGTCGTGAATCGGTATAGCGGAGTATTTAGGAGCGGACGAGGCGTGCGATTGCGGCGAATGCCTCGCCGATCTTTTCGTCTGCGACGGTGCCGCCCTCCGCGGCTGCTTCGGCGACGCAATGGCTCAGGTGGTCTTCGAGTAGCGACAGCGCCACGGTTTCGAGAGCTTTGGTGGCAGCGGAAACCTGGGTGAGCACGTCAATGCAGTACGCGTCCTCTTCGACCATCCTTTGGATGCCCCGCACTTGTCCTTCGGCGCGGCGCAGCCTCTTGATGAGGTCTGCTTTGCTGTCGACGTAGCCGATCACGATGCTCCTTACATACCCTACCGGGGTATCTAGCCTAAGCGAATTCATCGGGACTCGCGAATCGCCCGTCAGTATTGTGAACCTCATTAGACAGAGCCGAGGGCTACAACCGAGAGGGATGACATGGATGCCGTGCCACGCACAGCGCTCAGCCGGCTGCCCGAGAGCGGGGTCGACGACCTGGACGCGCTCCATTCGCTCCTCGACGAGGCGAAGGTCGGGCACATCGGCCTGATGGCCGACGGCTTCCCGGTGGTCATCCCGACGGCGATCGTCCGATCCGGAGACACGCTCCTCGCCCACGGCTCCACCGGCTCCCGCTGGATGCGGCCCCTCGCCGACGGAGCGGATGCCTCGGTGGCGGTAACGCTTCTCGACGGGATCGTGCTCGCGCGATCGGCGTTCGAGTCGAATCTGCACTATCGCAGCGCCGTGTTGTTCGGCCGGTTCGTCGCGCTCGACGGGGAGGCGAAGTCTGCCGGGCTCGATGCATTGATCGATGGGCTCGTTCCGGGCCGGTCCGGCGAAATCCGACGGTCAAGCAAGCGTGAACTCGCCGCAACCCTGGTACTCGAGCTCCCGATCGACCGGTGGTCGCTCAAGGTGTCATCCTCCTGGCCGACCGACGCGCAGGAGGATGTCGTCGGCGACGCCTGGGCCGGCCTGATCCCGGCGCGCATCGAGTACGGACGGCCGCTGACCGCCCCGGAGGTGCGCGACGGCATCCCGATACCGGATTCGGCCACCGCTCTCGGACGATAAACTCCCGCGTAAACTGGCCTGTGGAATTTCAACGGGAAAGAGGTCCAGTGTCCGAACTAGAGGACAGCGCCGCCGATCGGCAGGCGTACTGGCCAGTACCCATCATCCGCGCCATTCCGGCCGCGGCCCTCGGCCTTGCTGTGACCTTCTCAGCAGATCACTCGGCAAGGCTCGGCCTCATCAGCTTCGGTATTTTCGCGGTGCTGACCGGGGCGGCCCTGGCCGTTCTGGCCTGGCGGCGACTGGGTGCCAGCGGCGCTCGGCCGTTCATCATCGCCCACGGCATCATTGCGATGGTCGCGGGCGTCGTCGCGCTCCTGTTCAGCGGGGCAAGCATCGGTGTCTTCTTCCTGCTGGTGACCGCGTTCGCCGCGATAACCGGATTCCTCGAGCTCTACTGCGGCCTGCGCACCCGTCGCCGCTATGTCGCATCCACCGACTGGCTGGTGGTCGGCGGGCTGACGATCATCGCCGCAGTCGCCCTGCTCCTGGTGCCGCCGGACCTGCGCCAGGTCGTCAGCACCCCGGAAGGCAGCAAGGGCATCCTGGATGCCTCGGTCGTGGCGGTCGGGCTGCTCGGCGCGTACGGCGCAGTCATCGCCGTCTACCTCCTGATCGCCGGCTTCTCGGCCAAGTGGGGACCACAGTCCCACGCCGCCGGTACCGGTTCGGCGACCTCTACCGCCCCAGACTCCCAGACGAAAGGCGGCAGCGCCGCATGACCGCTCCCAGCCGCAGGGACATCCTTCGTCCCCTCGAATATCTCGGCATCTCTGCCGTCATCTCCGTCTTCGTCGGACTCGTGGTGCTCGGCTCCACCCGGGAGATTCCGCTCGCGCTGATCTTCTTCGGTATCGCCTTCATCGTGACGCTCGTGACACTGGCGATGCTCGCCCTGGCGATGAGGCCGGATGCCGAGGAGAAACTCGATCTCGACAACCAGGACCACGACGCCCACTAAGTGATAGCCCCAGGGTGGCGACGGTGGTAACCGCCGCCAACGAAGGTTCCGGCTATGCCAGCCGGTCGACCAGTTCGCTCGCGAGCCCGACGTATCCGGCCGGGGTCAGGGCGAGCAGCCGGTTCTTCGCGTCATCCTCGAGGTCGAGTGCACTCACGAACGCCGCGAGCTCTGCCGCGCCGACCTTCTTGCCCCGGGTGAGCTCCTTGAGCATCGCGTACGGGTCGCTGATCGAGCTGCGCCCGGCAGAGACCTCTGCACGGATGACCGTCTGGATGGCCTCGCCGAGCACCTCCCAGTTCGAGTCGAGGTCGGCGGCCAGCGCCTCGCGGTTCACCGCGATCTCGCCGAGGCCGCGCTGGATGTTGTCGAGCGCCAGCACGGAGTGGCCGAAGGCGACGCCGACGTTGCGCTGTGTCGTCGAGTCGGTCAGGTCGCGCTGCAGCCGCGAGGTCACGAGGGTCTGCGCGAGCGAGTCGAGCAGGGCAGAGGAGAGCTCGAGGTTGGCCTCGGCGTTCTCGAACCGGATGGGGTTGATCTTGTGCGGCATCGTCGACGAGCCGGTGGTTCCCGCCTGGGGAATCTGGGTGAAGTAGCCCATCGAGATGTAGGTCCAGACGTCCGTGCAGAGGTTGTGCAGCACACGGTTCGCGTGGCTGACCCGCTGGTAGAGCTCCGCCTGCCAGTCGTGCGACTCGATCTGGGTGGTCAGCGGGTTCCAGACCAGGCCGAGGGATGTGACGAACTCCTCCGAAATGGCCGGCCAGTCCTGCGTGGGGTCGGCCGCGACGTGCGCGGCGAACGTTCCGGTCGCTCCGCTGAACTTTCCGAGGACCTCGACCGCGTCGATCTGGGTCTCCAGCCGGCGGAGCCTGGCGACGAAGACCGCGAACTCCTTGCCGACGGTGGTGGGGGTCGCCGGCTGCCCGTGCGTGTGGGCGAGCATCGAGTCATCCCGATGGGCCAACGCGCGCTCCTGCAGGGCCGCGACGACTGCCCGGAATTTCGGCAGCCACACCTCGCGCACGGCATCGCCGATGGTGATCGCGTAGGCCAGGTTGTTGATGTCTTCGCTCGTGCAGGCGAAATGGGTGAGCTCGGCGATCCGGTCAAGGCCGAGGCCGGAAAGTCTCTTGCGAACGTAGTACTCGATCGCCTTCACGTCGTGCCGGGTGGTCGCCTCGAGTTCGGCGAGCTCATCGATGTCGGCCTGGCCGAAGTCGACGACGAGTCTGCGAAGCGATGCCACCTGTTCTTGGCCGAGTTTGCTGGAGCCGAACAGTTCGTGATCGGTGAGGTAGATGAGCCATTCGACCTCGACATGCACGCGGGCACGGTTGAGTCCGGCTTCGGACAGGTGCTCACCGAGGGTCACCACCGCTTGGCGATAACGGCCGTCAAGTGGACTCAATGGTTGGACTGGCAGTGGACTCATCAGATTCCGCCTCGGATTCCTGGTTCTATTTGGCGGAAGAGTGCCGCGCTGGATTGTTCGATCATGCCGAGAACGCTGCTAAACATCGCGGCATCGGAGTAATAGGGGTCTGGCACATCCGCCTGATCGGGCTGGTTGTCGTCGAAGCTGAGCAGGAGCCGAACCTTGCCCCTGTCGACCTCGGTGTTGGCCCATGCCCGCAGGATTCGTTCCTGGCTGCGGTCGAAGACGACGACGAGATCAAGGTTCTCGAACCATTCTGTATCGAATTGCCTGGCTCGGTGGCGCGCTCCGTCGTAGCCGCGGGCGGCGAGGGCCGCGATCGTGCGTTCGTCCGAGTGTTCACCGACGTGCCAATCGCCGGTGCCGGCCGAAATCACGGTGACTTTACCCTCGTAGCCGGCTCGCTTCACCAGGTCGCGAAACACAACCTCGGCCATCGGGGAACGACAGATGTTGCCTGTGCAGACGAAACAGATTCGAAAAAGCGCAGACTCGTCGAGTGTGCGGTCGAAGCTCATGCCATCATTCTCGCGCAGAATTCGCGGCTGCATAGCGCGGATGTTCGTCCGCTCGCTGACGTGGCTGGCGCTTACAACTCGGGGTTGTCGCGCGTCGAGGGCGCCGGATATCACGAGTTCAGCTCGCTTTTTCTCCCTGCCTCCCCTGCACAGCAAGCCGGCCACGAAAGACCGCACGCCAGCGCCAGGTGCCCGGACGCTGCTGCCGAGCCAGGAGCAGGATGGCCGTTTAGAAGGGGGTGCCATGTTCGACGCTGCTGCGGCTGCGGCTGCGGCTGCGGGTGCGGGGGCAGCTGCCGCAGCCGAGAGAGCGTCCCTGCTGCTGAGCCTCGAGGAGCAGGCACGAGAGCTTCGCTCGGTCCGGGCGGCCGTCACCGCGGTGCGCTCGCTGATGCCGCCGGCCAGGCTCGAGCTGTGGCACGGACTTGCCCAGTTGAGCTATTCGATCGGCCTGGCCAGGTTGACACTCGACCTGGCCGACCTGGACGAGCGTCTCGCGGAGGCCTGCCGCCACACCACCGGCGCGATCCAGTCTGTGCTTGACCAGTCTGTGCTTGACCAGTCGGTGCGCGACCAATTAGGGCGCAACAGTGTCGGATGACCTCGTCATCTCCGGCGGCGGATCCATCGCCGTCGCCACAGACGAGCTGTTTTCCCTGCAGCGGCACCTGGCCACTGTCGCGGATGAACTCGACCGCGTCGCCGGGCGGCTCGCCGGCATCGACCGCCTGGTCTCCCGCGGCCGGCTGCAGGCCATGGAAGCTCCGGCCAGTGGGGTACGCGCAGAGCAGGCGATCGACGCTGCGGCCGCGCTCATCTGTTCGACGAGGGAGCTCGCGCAATTTCTCGCGTCGACGCTCGAGCTAGCCGCCGTGACCTACGGGGAGGGTGAGGCGATCATGTCCAGGCTCGGTGAGCGGTTGGCCGCCAGCCTCGCCTACCAGCTGGGGTTCTGGCTGCCGGCGATCGGGCTGTTTGCGGCGCCTGGACTGCTCGCCTTCGGGCTGGGGGCCGGCGGAGGCGTCTGGCTCAGCCTGGCCATTACCCCGGACGCCGGCCGCAGGCAGGCGATCCACGACCTACTGCAGGCAAACAAGGGCGTTCTCAGCGATCCCGGCTTCGTCGCCACGGTGCGGCTCATGGTGTCGAGCGCCGATGACTTCGGTGAAGGAGTGATCCGGATGCCGCAGGGGCTGGCCATGCTGCTCGGGGACGACGGCCTCGGAATCCTGGGCCTCGGCAGTTCAGCCGCGCTGGTCGTCGCCGCATCGAACGTCGTCGGCGCGATGAAGGAGACCGGGGTCTCGGTGTCGGCCGGACCGAGCCGAGCCGGCGGAGCGCCACCGGCCGGGTTCGCCGAGCGGGCGGCGCGGATACCGACCGGAGGCGCGCAGGTGCGAATCGAGCGTTACCCGGTCGCCGGTGGAACCGACCGATTCGAGGTCTATCTGGGTGGAACCATCGACGGCTCCCCGATCGCGTCGAAGGAGCCGTGGGACATGACCAGCAACGTCACCGCAATCGCTGGAGGCGACGCGGGGTCGTACGACGCAACCAGGCAGGCGATGGCGCTCGCCGGCATCGACTCCTCCACCCCTGTGGTCTTCAACGGTTACTCCCAGGGCGGACTGATCGCGTCGATGTTGGCCGCCTGCGGCGACTACGACACGAGGGGACTGTTCACCGTCGGGGCACCGGCCGGGCAGGTCGAGGTGCCCCACGACATCCCGTATGTCGCGATCGAGCACAGCAATGACCTGGTGCCAGCGGTCGGAGGAGGCTGGAAGTCGTCGGAGCCGGTGCTCGTCACCCGCGAACTATTCGACGACGGCGCGGATGCGAGCGAGCGATACCTGCCAGCGCACGAACTGTCCCACTACCGGGAGACCGCGAGGCTTGCGGATGCCGCGGACGAGGGCAGGCTCACGCAGGCGGCCGATGCGCTGCGCGAGTTCGGCTCCGGTGCGACCACCGCGCGCACAACCCTGTATCGCGCAGAACGCGACTAGCTTCGGTCAGCGATTTCGCCCGGTCAGCGGCCGAAGGATGATACCGATCAGCCAGCTGAGCAGGGCGAGCACGAGCGCGCCGAGCACCCCGGACCAGAAGAAGTTGTCGACGTGTAATCCGAAACCGATCAGGCCGGAGATCCAGCTGACCAGAAGCAGAAGCAGCGCGTTGACGACGAGGGCGATCAACCCGAGGGTGAGGATGTAGAGCGGGAACGCGACGATCCGGATGAAGTTGCCGATCACCCCGTTGACGATGCCGAAGATCAGAGCGACCAGGAGGTAGGTCAACACCACGGCGAAGGTGTCGCCAGGGGCGAAAGGCGTGACGGTCACCCCCGACACGATCAGTGTCGTGAGCCAGAGGGCGACGGCATTGATGATCAGGCGCACCAGGAATCTTGTCATGGCACCACTATGCCCTCCGACTCGTGCGCTCGCAATCACGCGCCACTGACTTCGGAGGCGGGACTCATCCGCTCGCAATATGGTGGTCAAGTGAATTTCCCCGACTCCCCCCAGGTTCGGCTTCGACCGGACATCGCCGCGCTCGCCGCGTACCGGCAAGGCAAGCCCGCTGCGGCGGACGCATTCAAGCTCTCGTCCAACGAGAACCCGTTCGAGCCGATCCCGGCGGTCCTCGAGGCCATCGCCGCATCATCCGGCGTCAATCGGTACCCGGATGCTGCGGCACTCGGCCTGCGGCAGCGACTCGCCGACCGGTTCGAGGTCGGCATCGACAGCATCCACGTCGGCGCCGGTTCCGTCTCGATCATCGCGCAGCTGCTGCAGGCGGCGGCGGGCTTCGGCGACGAGGTCATCTACAGCTGGCGGTCGTTCGAGGCCTATCCCGGCCTCGTGACCGTGACCGGGGCGACGAGCATCCAGGTGAAGAACACCTCGGATGGGCGACACGACCTCCCGGCCATGGCGGCGGCCATCACCGAACGCACCAGGGTGGTGATCGTCTGCACCCCGAACAATCCGACCGGCGCGACCGTCACCGCCGCCGAATTCGCCGAATTCATGAAGAGCGTGCCGTCGACTGTGCTCGTTCTGCTCGACGAGGCCTACGTCGAGTTCGTGACGGATGACACGGCGGTCAACGGCCTGGATGTGCTCGGCCGCTACCCGAACGTCGTGGTGCTCCGCACCTTCTCCAAGGCATACGGCCTGGCCGGGCTCAGGGTCGGCTACGCGATCGGCCCCGACTACGTCCTGGATGCGGCGAGATCCACCGCCATTCCGCTGTCCCTCACCGATGCAGCCCAGAACGCTGCGGTCGTCTCACTGGATCACGAGGAGGCGCTGCTCAGGCGGGTGGAGCGGCTCACCCTGCTTCGAGACCGCATCTGGCAGTCACTCATCGACCAGGGTTGGTCGGTTCCGAGATCGCAGGGAAACTTCGTCTGGCTCGAGACCGGAGAGCACACCGAGCGGGCGGCCGACCTGTTCGCACAGCACGGAATCGTGGGTCGGGCGCTCGGGTCGGATGGCATCCGGATCTCGATCGGCGAGTCCCAATCTGTCGATAAACTCCTAAGGGCTTCGGCAGAGGTTGTGAGGGACCTACCAAGTAAGGTCCGAGACGCACGGCTAGATTAGAACCTTGGTGTCGCTCGCGGCACCAACATTTTCGTCCGCCGTTCCCGGCGCACGGTCCCCAGGCATAGACAGGACTGCGAGGTCACCGTGGCAGAAGCTGCACCGACGGTTCAACTGCTCTCCCCCGACGGGGTACTGCAGAGCGATGCGACGGCCGAGCAATATCGGCCATACATCGACGCTTTGAGCGATGAACAGTTGCGGCAGTTTCACCGCGACATGGTGGTCACCCGCCGTTTCGATCTCGAAGCGACCAACCTGCAGCGGCAAGGCCAACTCGCCCTGTGGCCACCGAGTCATGGCCAGGAGGCCGCCCAGGTCGGTTCGGCCCGCGCGATGCGGCATCAGGACCACGTCTTCCCCTCCTATCGCGAACACGCCGTGGCCATGATCCGCGGGGTCGACGTCGTCGACATCGTTCGGCTGATGCGCGGAGTGACGCACGGCGGCTGGAATCCCGCGGAGCGCGGCAACTTCCACCTGTACACGCTCGTGCTCGGTTCGCAGGCCCTGCACGCGGCCGGCTATGCAATGGGGATCACTTTCGATGGCATCGCGACGGGCGACCCGGAGACCGATGAGGCGGTCGTCGTCTACTTCGGCGACGGCGCGACCAGCCAGGGGGATGTCAGCGAGGCGCTGGTCTTCGCTGCGAGCTTCCAGGCACCCCAGGTCTTCTTCCTGCAGAACAACCACTGGGCGATCTCGGTTCCGGTGTCGGTACAGTCGCGCACCCCGCTTTACCTGCGCGCGGGAGGCTTCGGCATCCCGGGCATCCAGATCGACGGGAACGACGTGCTCGCAAGCTATGCCGTCACGAGAAAAAACCTCGATGAGGCCAGAGCCGGCGATGGGCCGAGGATGATCGAGGCGCTGACCTATCGCATCGGCGCGCACACCACGAGCGACGATCCAACCAAGTACCGTCTCAGCCATGAGCTCGAATCCTGGATCGCCCGGGACCCGATCGTGCGCTACGAGGCGTGGCTGCGCTCCCGCGGCGAGGGGGACGCGTTCTTCGCCGAGACGGCGACGGAGGCAGAAGACTTCGCGGCGGACTTGCGCAAGCGCACCCTCGAGCTCACGGTCCCATCGACGGACAGGATCTTCGACCATGTCTACTCGGAGTCGCATCCGGTGATGGACGGCCAAAAGCAGTGGCTGGCCGACTACGAGGCGTCGTTGGGAGCCGAAGGATGAGCGACGAGAGCACGGAGCTCCTCGACAGCGTAGAGACTCCGGGGGGCGCCGAGATCCCAGTCAACGCCGAGATCCCGCTGTCCAAGGCTCTGAATGCCGGCCTTCGCAAAGCCCTCGGCGACGACAAAAGGGTCCTGCTGATGGGCGAGGACATCGGACCGCTCGGCGGAGTCTTCCGGGTGACCGAGGGGCTGCAGGCCGAGTTCGGGTCCAGTCGCGTCTTCGACACTCCCCTCGCCGAATCCGGGATCGTCGGAACGGCCATCGGTCTCGCGATGCGCGGATACCGGCCGGTGTGCGAGATCCAGTTCGACGGCTTCATCTTCCCCGCGTTCGACCAGATCACCACCCAGCTGGCGAAGATGACGAATCGCCACGAGGGCCAGGTGCAGATGCCGGTCGTCATCCGGGTGCCGTACGGCGGTCACATCGGCGCGGTTGAACATCACCAGGAGAGCCCTGAGGCGTATTTCGCGCACACTCCAGGACTCCGGGTCGTGAGTCCGAGTACACCGAACGATGCGTACTGGATGATCCAGGAGGCGATCGCCTCGAACGATCCGGTGATGTTCTTCGAGCCGAAGAGCCGGTACTGGAACAAGGGACCGGTCGACCTGTCGTCGAGCGCGGTGCCACTCCATTCCAGCCGCGTCGTCCGCACAGGCACCGAGGTCACCCTGGTCGGCCATGGCGCGATGGTCACCGTGCTCCTGCAGGCGGCGGAGCTCGCGGCGGCAGAGGGCACGAGCGTCGAGGTGATCGACCTCCGGTCCATCTCGCCGATCGACTACTCCCCCATCATCGAATCGGTGCAGAAGACCGGTCGACTCGTCGTCGCGTCCGAGGCGCCGGGATTTGTCAGCGTGTCGTCCGAGATCGCCGCAACGGTGACGGAGAGGGCGTTCTACTCGCTCGAGGCCCCGGTGCTTCGGGTCGCTGCCTTCGATGCGCCGTTCCCTCCCGCCAAACTTGAGACCAGCTACCTACCGGATGCGGATCGGGTTCTTGACGCCGTCGACCGGGCATTGGCCTACTAATCCAACAGCCAGAAGAAGGAGCGCCATCATGAGCAGCTCAGATTTCATCCTCCCCGATGTCGGAGAAGGCCTGACCGAGGCCGAGATCGTCAGCTGGAAGGTCAAGGCCGGTGACACGGTCGTCGTCAACCAGGTTCTGGTCGAGATCGAGACGGCCAAGTCGCTGGTCGAGCTGCCGTCGCCGTTCGCCGGTGTTGTGACCGCCCTGTTGGTGGAGGAGGGCCAGACCGTCGACGTCGGCACGCCGATCATCACCGTGGCGACCAACGGCGACACACTGGATGCGACTCCTTCCCCGGACGAGACCGGCGCGATCGTCGACACCGCCGACAGCATCGCCACCGAGACTGAGACCGAGTCCGCCGGTGCTGTCCTGGTCGGCTACGGGCTCAAGGGCCAGGTCAGTTCTCGGCGCAGCGGCCGCGGTGTATCAGCTCCCGTCCGTCCGTCGACGGTGCCAGCGGCGTCGGCATCCGCCATCATCGCCAAACCGCCGATCCGGAAGCTCGCCAAGGACCTCGCGGTGGACCTTGCCCAGGTCGTCGCAACCGGGCTCGCCGGTGAGACCACACGCGACGACGTCATCCGGCATGCCTCCCAGGCCAGCCTGTTCCGCAACATCGAGACGCCGGAGTGGTCTCCCGAGCGCGAGGACCGCATCCCGGTCAAGGGAGTGCGCAAGGCGATCGCCTCTGCCATGGTGGCCAGCGCGTTCACCGCTCCGCACGTCAGTCTTTTCGTCGACGTTGACGCGACGCGCACCATGGAGTTCGTCAAGCGCCTGAAGAATTCCCCGGATTTCGCCGGGGTCAAGGTGTCCCCACTGCTGATCATGGCGAAGGCGATGATGTGGGCGGTGCGTCGTAATCCAACGACCAACGCGCAGTGGACGGATGACGAGATCATCGTCAAGCACTTCGTCAACTTCGGCATTGCGGCAGCCACTCCCCGGGGACTCCTGGTGCCGAACATCAAGGAGGCGCAGGAGCTGTCGCTGCGGGATCTCGCCAGCGCCATCGAGGCGCTCACCCTGACCGCCCGGGATGGCAAGACCACCCCGGCCGATATGGCCGGCGGCACCATCACGGTCACCAACATCGGCGTGTTCGGCATGGACACCGGTACGCCGATCCTCAATCCGACCGAGGTCGCCATCGTGGCACTCGGCACGATCAAGCAGAAGCCGTGGGTCGTCGACGGTGAGGTGCGGGTGAGGTACGTCACGACGCTCGGGGCGAGCTTCGATCATCGGGTCGTGGACGGGGATGTCGCCAGTCGGTTCCTCGCCGATGTCGCGAGCGTGATCGAAGAGCCTGCCCTGCTGCTCGACTAAGCGTTTCATCATGGTTTTCCCAGCTCGCGCTATGCTCTACTATCGATAACGAATCTCATTACCGACTCGTTGATCTAGAAAGCACAGCATGCGCCTCCCCATCAAGGCCGGACTTCTCCTCACCACCGTCGCCGTCGCAGCAATTGCCGTCACCGGCTGCTCCTCGAGCTCGCAGGCCCCGGCAGCCGGCGGAAAGATCTCAGTCGTCGCTTCCACCGACGTATGGGGGGATGTGGCGAAGCAGATCGGCGGCAACGCGATTTCCGTCACCTCGATCATCACCGATCCGAACCAGGACCCGCACTCCTACGAGGCGGACGCGCAGGTGCAACTCGCGCTCTCTCACGCAAGCGTCGTCATCGAGAACGGCGGAGGCTACGACGACTTCGTCGACACCCTGCTGAAAGGGGCGAACAACCCCAAGGCGACCGTCCTCAACGCCGTAGACATCTCGGGCTTCGCACAGGATTCGAACCTGAACGAACACGTGTGGTACGACTTCCCGACCGTCCAAAAGGTCGCGGCGAAGATCACCGCGAAACTCTCATCGCTTGATTCCGCCAATGCCGCGGTCTTCGCGGCGAACCAGAAGAAGTTCGAGGCCGCGCTCGGCACGCTCGAAGCCAGTGAGGCGGCGATCAAGGCCAGCCCCGCGGCCGGTTCTGGGGCCGCCATCACCGAGCCGGTCCCCCTTTACCTGCTGGAAGCATGCGGCCTCGTCAACAAGACGCCGGCCAAGTTCAGCGAGGCGATCGAAAATGGCACGGATGTCGCACCGGATGTGCTGCAACAGACCCTCGCCCTCTTCTCGGGGCACAAGGTGAAACTGCTCTCCTACAATGAACAGACCAGTGGGCCACAAACCGAGCAGGTTCTCGCGGCGGCAAAGGCCGCCGGGGTCGCCGTCGTTCCGGTCAGGGAGACGCTTCCCGCCGGCAAGGACTACCTGGCCTGGATGACGGACAATATCGCCGCGGTGAAGGCCGCACTGCAGTAGTGGAGACCACCATCGCCGAACCAGTACTGAGCCTGCGTTCCGCGACGCTGGCCTTCGGCGATCGCCAGCTGTGGAGCAACCTGAACCTCGACGTGCGGCCGGGAGAGTTTCTGGCGGTGCTCGGCCCGAACGGCACGGGCAAGACCAGTCTGCTGAAGACCATCCTCGGCCAACAGCAGTTGACCTCTGGGTCGATCAGCCTCCTCGGCAAGCCGGTCGGTCTCGGAACCCGCGACATCGGATACATCCCGCAACAGAAGTTGCTCGAACAGGGAACACCGCTCCGGGCCCGTGACCTGGTCGCCTTCGGGGCGAACGGTCATCGCTGGGGATTGCCGATCTCATCGAAGGCGGTGCGGCGGAAGGTGGACGAGGTGCTCGAGGCGGTCGGCGCGACGGCGTACGCGGATGTGCCGGTCGCGACGCTGTCCGGCGGTGAGCAGCAGCGCATCCGGGTCGCCCAGTCGATCGCGGGCGATCCACGCCTGCTGCTCTGCGACGAACCGCTGCTCTCGCTCGACCTCAACCATCAGCGCGGAGTGAGCAAGCTGATCAACGAGCAGCGAAAGGTCCTCGACACGGCTGTCGTCTTCGTGACCCACGACGTGAACCCGATTCTCGGCATGGTCGACAGGGTGCTCTACCTGGCCGGCGGACGGTTCAGGATCGGAACGCCGGACGAGGTCCTTCGATCCGAAGTCCTCTCCTATATGTACGACACCCCGGTCGAGGTCATTCGCAGTCGAGGCAGGATCGTAGTGCTCGGAGCCCCGGAAGGCTACGGGGTGCACGACCATCTCGAACACCATGTCGGAGAAAAGGCCGAGGTCTGATTCGTGGGAAACCAAGACATTTGGAGCCAGATCTTCGGGTTCGCCAACTACGGCGAACTGCTGTTCCTGGTGCGCAATTCGATCATCGCCGGTGCGATCCTCGGGATCGTCGGCGGGCTGATCGGCCCCTTCGTGATGACGCGGGATCTCGCGTTCGCGGTGCACGGCGTCAGCGAGCTGTCGTTCGCTGGGGCATCCGCCGCGCTCCTGTTCGGAGCGAATGTCGTGTTCGGGTCGATTGCCGGCTCACTGCTGGCGGCATTGTTGATCGGTATCCTCGGCTCGAAGGCCAAGGAGCGCAACTCGATTATCGCCGTGATCATGCCGTTCGGTCTCGGTCTCGGCATCCTCTTTCTCTCGCTTTACACCGGCAGGAGTGCCAACAAATTCGGCCTGCTGACCGGCCAGATCGTGTCGGTGGACAACCCGCAGTTGGCCATGCTCATCGTCATCTCCGTCATCGTCATCCTCGGCCTGCTGCTGGTCTGGCGGCCGCTCAGCTTTGCCAGCGTCGATGCGGATGTCGCGCGGGCGAAGGGTCTGCCGGTCACCGCCCTTGGCATCGTCTTCATGATCCTGCTCGGGCTCTCGACGGCGGTCTCGATCCAGATCGTCGGCGCGCTGCTGGTGCTGTCGCTGCTCGTGACCCCCGCCGCCGCGGCGATGCGGGTGACGGCATCCCCGCTGCTGACGCCCCTGCTCAGCGTCGCCTTCGCGGTGACCTCGGTGGTTGGCGGCATCCTGCTGGCGCTCGGCGGTGGGCTGCCGATCAGCCCGTACGTCACCACCATTTCTTTTCTCATCTACGTGGTATGCCGGATCATCGGGGCGCGCAAGGTGAAGAGTGGCAGGAACGGCCGTCTGCTCACTCCCACTCTGGAAAGTTAGGATCGCTGCTATGAAGCGCAATACCTGGCAGCGCGAGGCGGTTCGCGAGGCACTCGGCGGCAACGATGGCTTCGTGAGCGCGCAGACCCTCCATTCCGAGTTGCGAGACGCCGGCTCGCCGATCGGCCTGGCGACCGTCTACCGCGCCCTCGCCGACCTCGCTGTGGAAGGCGAGGCCGACTCGCTGCAGGCGGAGGGCGAGAGCCTCTACCGGGCCTGTACTCCCGGGCAACATCATCATCACCTGATCTGCCGCAACTGCGGACTGACGGTCGAGATCGAAGCGGATGCGGTCGAACAGTGGGCGCAGGCGACCGCGGCCGCCCATGGCTTCAGCCAGGCCACCCACGTCGTCGACGTGTTCGGACTGTGTGCAGCCTGTCGGCTGGCTGCCCAAGGATCCTGAGCGACAATGGGTGGAAAGCGGTAGGAACCAGGTAGGAAGCTGCGGGTGGGCATCAGGGGGATCGAACGCAGTCGCGTTCACACGAGGACCGGCATCGTCGCCGGCCTTGTCGTCGGTGTAGGCGGCCTCGTCGCGATCCTGGTCATCCGGAGCCTCACACCGGTGTTCGGCGCATGGTCGCTTCCCAATCGGGTGCAGGATCTCCTGACGCTCAGCATCAGCGTCATCATCGAGTCCCTCCCATTTGTGCTGCTCGGGATCGTGCTGTCGATCGCGGTGCAGGTGTGGATCCCCGATCGCTACATCATGAAGATCCTGCCGAGGAACCCGGTACTTCGGCGCGTGGTGATCTCCTTCCTCGGTATGTTCTTCCCGGTCTGCGAGTGCGGAAACCTCCCGCTCGCCCGCGGCCTCATCGTCAAGGGCTTCACCGTCTCCGAGTCGATCACCTTCCTGCTGGCTGCGCCGATCCTGAATCCGATCACCATCGTCACGACAAGCCAGGCGTTCGGTTTCGACGGCTGGATCCTGTTCGCCCGGCTGGTCGGCGGATTCGCCGTCGCGAACATTCTCGGCTGGCTGTTCAGCAAGCACCCCGACCAGGACAGCCTGCTCACGGCGCGCTTCGCCGCAGAATGCCGGATGCCGGATCCGCACGAACATCCGCAGACGAAATGGCGAAAGAGCGTAGAACTCTTCACCCACGAGACCGCGATCATCATGCCGGCGCTGTTCATCGGCTCCCTGGTCGCGGGGGCGGTGCAGGTGATCGTGCCGCGCGCGGTCCTGCTCAACCTCGGGAGCAATCCGGTCTGGTCGGTGGTCGCGATGATGGTGCTTGCTTTCGTCATCTCGGTCTGCTCGAACGTCGACTCGTTCTTCATCCTGCCGTTCGCAAGCACATTCATGCCAGGGTCGATCGCGGTCTTCCTGATCTTCGGGCCGATCGTCGACATCAAGATGCTGTCCCTGATGCGCACGACCTTCAGGAGCAAGGTGCTCGTACAGATCACCGTCGTGGTCGCGCTCATCAGTGCTCTGCTCGGGCTGGTGATCAACTATGTCGCCTAGAAACAGCCTGTGGAAGAGGTATCGCCGCTGGCAGGGGATCATCCTCGTCGCGGCTTCGCTCGTCGCCACCGTCTGGCTGGGCGCCACCAACCAGCTGATCCTGTATATCCATCCGCGCTACGTCGTCTTCACGGTGATCATGGCGGTCATCGGGCTGGTCCTCGTGGTGGCGAGTTTCATCGATCGACCCGACCACGATCACGGCGAAACGCCGTCCGCCCTGAAGACGGCGCTTTCGGTGGTGGCGACAGTGCTGACCCTCGGCGTCGCCGTCGCACTCGTCGTGGTCCCGCCGGCGACACTGACCACCGCGACGGCGGACCAGAGGGTGATCAACAGCGTCAACGTCGGGTCGAGCAGCGCGACGGTCGCGTCGTCGTCGGGGGCATCGTCGGGCGCGAGCGCAAAGTTCACTGTGCTGGACTGGTCATCGCTGCTGCGCCAGACCAGCGCATCCAGTTTCTACGCGGGCAAGGCCGTGGATGTCGTCGGGTTCATCACCGGGGACAAGGATGACCCGGCGAACCTGTTCTACCTGTCCCGGTTCGTCATCACCTGTTGTGCCGTCGATGCCCAGCCGGTCGGGGTGCCGGTCTACCTGGCCAACTGGAAGTCGCGGTTCAAGAGCAACGACTGGGTGCGGATCACCGGTCAATTCGTGACGAACCCCAGTCGGTCCAGCCAGCAAACGATCGCCCTCATACCGCTGAAGACGAGCAAAGTGAAGCAGCCCAGTGACCCCTACCTCTACTGACGGCAGGTTCCGCCGTGCATTCGCCGCGACGGTGGTGACGCTGGTTGTGCTGTGTTCCGTCTTCCTCGCGCTCGGCTACCTGCAGGGGGCGAAGCTCTCGAGCGGCCAGGTCGACCCGGCGACGGTGGTGGCCCAGTCTGGCCAGCAGTTGCGGCTCTTCGCCAACCAGTCGGTCGCGCCGGTCACCACCGGCCAGGTCTCGGTCACGCCGGCAACCAGGGTCACCGCGTCGTCGCAGGGGGCGGACATCTCGGTCCAGTTCGCGGATCGGCTCGACTACGGCACCACTTACACGGTGACGATCAAGAATGTCAGGAGCATCTACGGGCAGCGGTCCTCGACGTTCCGGTACTCCTTCAGCACCGCAGCCGCGAATCTCTACTTCCTCGACCGTGCGGCCCCGGGAGCCGCTGACCCGCTCGACACCATCGTGCAGACCGGCGTGGCCGGCCGGTCCCAAAAGGTCGTCTATTCGGCCAGGCACATCCAGTCGTTCGCTCCGTTCCCGGGGGCGCTTGCGGTCGTCACCCTCAACGACGACAACACCAGCACGCTGTCGCTGGTGAGTCTGAAGGGTGCTGGGGTGGAGCCTGTCCTGCTGCCGACCACCGGAGTGATCGACAACGTCCAGTCGAACGCGGAGGCCGGACTCCTCGGGTTCACCTTCTCCAGCGGAGCAGCCGCGAGTGGCGGCGGTGGCCCGGATCCGCAGTATTCGAACACCCTCATGACCGTCGACTTCAACTCGACCCACACCGTTCAGCCGGAGCTCGGGCCGGACGGCCAGCCGATGCGGGTGCGCAGCTGGTTCTTCCTGCCTGGCGGCTCCAGCATCGTTGCACAGGCGCTGGACGGCAGCGTGACTGTGACTGACCCGACCACACCGGGCAAGCCCGTGTCGCTCGGGCGCTACAGTTCACTCTCCGGAAGCTCCCCCGACGGCAAATCGATCCTGGTCGGGGACGCCGCGGGCCGACTGGCCTATTCGCTCTCGAACGGTGCGACGACGAGGCTCGAGCCGCTTGCGATCGGCGGAGTGGTTCCGTCCGGAGGGGATGTCGCGCTCACCGGGAATGGGATGACTCGGCTGCAGAGCGCTGCGGTCGCGAACGGCCGACCGACCCCGTTCGCTGCCTCGCTGGTGATCGACGACGGGAAGAAGCCTCGCATCCTGTACGAGATCCCCGGCGACATCGGAAGCATCGAATCGCTCTCTGTCTCCCCCAATTCGCAGTACGTGGCGATCGAGGAGATCCCGGATGTCAGCGCGAGCGTGTCGGACGGCTACTCTCGTGACGCACGCTCAACCAGCGTCGCCACGGCGATCGTCGACATCGCCACCGGCGAGGTGGTGAGTATCGTCAGCGGCTTCGGCGTCGTCTGGCAGTGACGGCGGGCGTGCATCCGTTTGCGATTGGCGACGCCTGCACGTAAGCTTGGACGCTGGTCAGCGGTATCTCCGCTTACCCATGTACGTGAATCCCACCACTTCTACGATGTGTGGGATTGCGCGTGCCGACAAGAGACCTTGGGTAGAGCACCTCGCTCTACGGTACTGATGGAGGATGACATGGCAGCAACCTGCCAAGTGACCGGAGCCATTCCCGGCTTCGGACACAACATTTCACACTCGCACCGTCGCACCAAGCGACGTTTCGATCCGAACATTCAGAAGAAGACTTACTACGTGCCGTCACTGCGCCGTAGCGTCACGCTGACGCTGAGCGCCAAGGGCATCAAGGTGATCGACGCTCGCGGCATCGAGTCCGTGGTCAAGGATCTCCTTGCCCGTGGGGAGAAGATCTAATGGCAAAGCAGCAGGACGTCCGTCCGATTATCAAGCTTCGTTCCACCGCGGGCACCGGGTATACCTACGTGACCAAGAAGAACCGTCGCAACGACCCCGACCGTCTCGTACTGAAGAAGTACGACCCCATCGTGCGCCAGCACGTCGAATTCCGCGAGGAGCGCTAACCATGGCGAAGAAGAGCATGATTGCCAAGAACGAGCAGCGCAAGGTCATCGTGGCCCGCTATGCGGCCAAGCGCCTCGAGCTGAAGAAGGCGCTGGTCGACCCGACGTCGACCGACGAGCAGCGCGAGGCCGCTCGCCTCGGCCTGCAGAAGCTTCCACGCAACGCCTCGCCGGTTCGCGTTCGCGGCCGTGACTCGATCGATGGGCGCCCGCGCGGTTTCCTCAGCCAGTTCGGCGTTTCCCGCGTTCGTTTCCGCGATATGGCTCACCGGGGCGAATTGCCCGGAATAACGAAGTCAAGCTGGTAAATTACAGTCGGTTCGACTTGGCCAGCTGGTCTTGGGGAACTTGAACTGATCAAGCACTAATCCGATCCAAGCGACCTGACTGCTCTCACGAGTCGGCAGGATCGTACTGCAACGCACTACGTCCGAGGAGGACACTCGATGGCTGACAAGTCTCTAAACCGTACCGAGCTCGTAGCGGCTGTTGCCGCTCAGTCTGGCCAGAGCCAGGCTTCCGTGAACACCGTTCTCGACGCTCTCTTCAACACCCTCGCGACCTCCGTCGGCGAAGGCACGAAGGTCACGATCCCTGGATGGCTCGCGGTTGAGCGCACCCACCGTGCCGCTCGTGCCGGCCGCAACCCTTCGACGGGTGAAGCGATCCAGATCAAGGCCGGTTTTGGCGTGAAGGTCAGCGCTGGAAGCAAGCTGAAGGCTGCCGCAAAGTAGTCTTTGGCTTTCGGAGCATGGAGGGGATGTCGTCTTCGGACGACATCCCCTCAGCTCGTTCTGGGCTTGCCGCTGTGCTCGCCAATGCTGTGCTTGCTAATGCCGTGCTTGCTAATAAATGGTGCAAGCGGGCGCAGTGCGGGTGAGTCGCCTGCAGTCCTCGCTTAGGCTTGGAGACGTGCCCAGGCTTGTGCGGATCGCCGGACCAGCCCTGCTGCTGGTCGCGGCCATCGTGTCCCTTCTGGTCGCCCTGCAGATCGGCGGCGCGGCCGTCGCCCCGCGCGTGTTCGACCCGGGTCCCGTCGTGCGTTACGGGTTGCCGTTCGTCACGATGCTCGGCAACATCGGGGCCGCGGGCACGATCGGCGCGCTCGTGCTCGCACTCTTCGCGCTGAGCGACCGTGAGCCGGAATACGCACGGGCCCTGGATGTCGCGGCAGGAGCCGCCGCGTTCTGGACCATTGCATCCGCCGCGACCGCGTTCCTGAGCTTCATGAGCTTCTACGTTCGGCCGATCAGCCTCGATCCAACCTTCGGCAGCGTCCTCGGTCAGTTTTTCACCGACCAGCAGATCGGCCAGTACCTGTTGGCCACAACGCTGGTGGCCGCGGCGGTCACCGTGTTGTGTTTCGCCGTGCGCAATCGAACGCTGCTGTTCTTCGTCACCGTGTTCGCGGGGGTGGGTCTGCTTCCGATCGCCGAGCAGGGGCACTCGGCAGACACGGCGGGGCACGACGCCGCTGTCACCTCCCTCGGCCTGCATCTGGCGTTCGCCTCGGTCTGGCTGGGCGGCCTGCTCACCATCGTGCTGATCCGGAAGACCCTGGACAAGGGCAGGATCAGGCCGGTGCTCTCGCGCTACTCGACCCTCGCGATCATCTGCTTCATCGTCGTTGCCGCGTCCGGCTACGTCAATGCGGCCCTCCGCGTGCCTGACCTGCAGAGCCTCGCAAAGCCGTACGGCATCCTGGTGCTCATCAAAGGACTGGCGCTCGGCGCGCTCGGGCTGTTCGGACTGGTGCAGCGCCGATTCCTGATCGAGCGGATGCAGCGTGCGGCGAACAGCGGAAGCCGCCTGTTCTGGTGGCTGGTCGCCGCGGAGCTCGGGTTCATGGGTATCGCGTCCGGGGTCGCCGCCGCGCTCGCCAAGACCGACCCGCTGGTGCCGCAGGTCCCGGTGACGACGACCCCCGCCTACATCCTCACCGGGGAGCCGCTGCCGCCGCCGCTCACCTTCGCGCGGTATTTCACCGTGTGGAACTTCGACCTGCTCTGGGTGTTGATCGTCGGTTTCCTGGCCTTCTTCTACATCGTCGGGGTGTGGCGGCTGAGAAAACGCGGCGATAGGTGGCCCTGGTACCGCACGGTGCTCTGGCTCGCCGGGCTCGCGCTGCTCTTCTACATCACCAACGGCGGGGTGAACGCGTACGAGAAGTACCTGTTCAGCGCCCACATGCTCGCCCACATGGCGCTCGGGATGATGGTGCCGCTGTTGCTCGTCCCCGCGGCCCCGGTGACCCTCGCGATGCGGGCGATCGCCAAGCGCTCGGACGGCAGCCGTGGACCGCGCGAGTGGATCCTGCTCGCCGTGCACTCGAGAATCGCCGGATTCCTCTCGAATCCGCTGGTGGCGGCGATCGTGTTCGCCGGCTCGCTCTGGGCGTTCTACTACTCGCCGTTGTTCAGCTGGGCGACCACGGACCACATCGGGCACACCTGGATGATCGTCCACTTCCTGATCGTCGGTTACCTCTTCATCCAGTCGCTGATCGGGATCGATCCTGTGCCGTATCGGGCGCCGTATCCGCTCCGTCTCATCGTGCTGCTTGCCACGGTCGGCTTCCACGCGTTTTTCGGGGTCAGCTTGATGACCGGAACGGGCCTCCTGCTCGCCAATTGGTATGGCGCGATGGGGCGAACCTGGGGTGCGAGCGCGATCGCCGACCAGCAGACCGGCGGCGGCATCGCCTGGAGCCTCGGCGAGATCCCCACTGTCATCCTGGCGATCGTCATTGCCGTGATGTGGAGCCGGAGCGACAGCAAAGATGCGAAACGGCTCGATCGCAAGGCCGATCGCGACGGCGACCTCGACCTGAACGAATACAACCGGATGCTGGAGAAGCTGGCGAAACAGCAGTAGTCGCTCGCGCCACGGAGGGCCGCGGTTACTGGCCGGTGAGCACTACTGGCCGGTTATCAGCAGCCCGCCATCCGGCTTGAAGGTGATCAGGTAGCCCACGTTGAACGGCACATCCTCGTCGACGGTCGACACCGAACCGTCGAAGAGGGACCTCACCCGCACCGTGAGGTGGGCCGCGGCCGGCGCCTCCGGGACGGACCAGGTGCCAGGCACGTTTCCTGGCACGATCCGAACGACCGGGTAGCTGCTCATCGACCAGGCCGGGACGCCCTCGACCTGATCCGCGATCTGCTTGCCGAACGGACAGTCGGTCGGCAGGAGCACCTGTTGGGTCGCGCACTGTTTCAGGTAGTCGTTCAGTTGCTTCTGCACCTGTTTGGTGAACGCGGAGTTCGCCCGGATGTCGACCGCGGCCGCGGAGGAGCCGCCTGCCTCGATCAATGGGACCGGTATCGACACCGCGGTGAAGTAGCTGGAGCTGTGGCCGAGGACGTAGCGTCCCGGCGTCAGCGCGAGGTAGCCCTTCGCGACGCTCGGGCCGCTCGATGCCACCCGGAAACCGTTGACCGTGAACGACGCCTCGTGTTTCGGGGTGATCGACAGCACCCCAAGCGGACTCGACGAGAATCGCCAGGCCGAGAACAGCCCGAACCGGGTGCCGTCATAAGTTACGCCGAAGGAGGTCGTCTGCCTGCTGCCGGATCCGAAGCTGTAGCTGTAGCTGACCTTGTGCACCCCGCCGCCCTGGTCGATGTCACTGACCAACCGGATGTCGTCGAGCTCGCCGAGCGCTCGCGGGTCGAGTAGATCCCTCGCCGCCTGGCCGCTTCCCGCAGCCGAAACCGGGCCGGCCAGCTCGATCGCTGCACCGACGTCATGCCGGGCGAGCGCCGCCAGGTACGACCCCGCGAATCCGCCCGCGCTGTACAGCGTCGAATTGAGGATGAGGACGGTGCCGGTGAAGGCGGCGACGAGGAGGCCGAAGAGCACGAGCCAGGTGGTGATGACTCTGCTGGGGACCATTCCCACATCCTAAACGGGCCTCAACAGTCGCTCCCCTGCGCTCGCCGCGCACAGCCTCGGCCGGTTCTCCAGCCCCGGGCATCCGCGCAGTAGATTGGATAGTCGGAACTGGTCACGGTGGTGGAGAAAAAATGGCGAAAGAGCTCAGGCTCTCCCCGGAGCAATCCGCGGTCTTCGACCATATCGAGACGACCCGCCAGAACATCTTCGTGACCGGTCGAGCGGGCACCGGCAAGTCGACCCTGCTGAACCATCTCTCCTGGAACACCTCGAAGCAGGTCGTCATCTGCGCCCCGACCGGTGTCGCCGCGCTCAACGTCGGCGGGCAGACCATCCACTCCCTGTTCCTGCTCCCGATCGGGGTGATAGCCGATCACGACATCGACCAGAACGCGCCACTTCGCAAGCTGCTTAACACCATCGACACGCTCGTGATCGACGAGGTGTCGATGGTCAATGCCGACCTGCTCGACGCCGTCGACCGCAGTCTGCGCCAGGCGAGGCAGCGGCCGCTCGAGGCATTCGGGGGAGTGCAGCTCGTGTTGTTCGGCGATCCGTACCAGCTCGCCCCGGTGCCGGGCGATGCCGACGAACGGGCATATTTCGCCGACCAGTACCGGTCGATGTGGTTCTTCGACGCCAAGGTGTGGCAGGAGACCGACCTGCGGATCTTCGAGCTCAGCACGATTCATCGGCAGCACGAGCAGGAGTTCAAATACATGTTGAACGCCGTTCGCCACGGCCAGGTGACGGCGGAGATCGCCGCAAGGCTCAACGAGACGGGCGCTCGTCCTGCCCCGACGGATGGCGCGATCACCCTGGCCACGACGAATTCCACCGTGAATCGCATCAACGCCACCGAGCTCGCCAAATTGCCCGGCCGGGTCTTGACGGCCAGGGCGGAGATCAGTGGGGAGTTCGGCGGCAGGGCATACCCGGCCGACGAGGCGCTCGAGCTCAAGGTCGGCGCCCAGGTGATGTTCCTCCGCAACGACTCAGACCAGCGCTGGGTGAACGGCAGCGTCGGCACGGTCACGAAAATCGCCTCGACCGTCTTCGTGGAGGTTGACGGTGAGGAACACGAGGTGCAGCCGGCCGTCTGGGAGAAGTACAAGTACTCGTATTCGACGGTCACCCGCCAGCTCAAGCGGGACATCGTGGCGGAGTTCACCCAGTTTCCGCTGAGACTGGCCTGGGCGGTCACGATCCACAAGTCGCAGGGCAAGACCTACGACCGTGCCATCGTGGATCTCGGCCAGCGCTCGTTCGCACCGGGCCAGACCTACGTCGCGCTGAGCCGCATCTCGGCGCTGAGCGGTCTCTACCTCAGCCGGCCGCTGCGTCCGAGCGACATCATCGTCGACGAGAACGTGAAGCGGTTCATGTCGCAGGCGACCGCCGTCCCCGCCATCGAGGCCTAAATTTCGTTTCCGCGGACGTTGTGGGGAACCGATCGCCCCTGCGGTGCCTCGGATGCGCGACTATAGAGCAATGGCGATCATCCCTGACACGAAGGATTGGACCTGGGTGCTCAAACGGCCGTGCAACGAGTGCGGGTTCGACGCATCCGGAGTCGAGAACGGCGACATCCCGAGGCTGATCAGAGCGAATGCCGCCGCCTGGCCGGTGGAGCTGGCCCGATCCGCGGTTGCGACGAGACCGAACGCGTCCACCTGGTCGGTGCTGGAGTATGCCGCCCACGTCCGTGACGTTTTTCGGCTGTACCAGCTGCGCCTCGACCTCATGCTCGAGACGGATGATCCGCTCTATCCGAATTGGGACCAGGACGCGACT
>JAODMG010000175.1 GCA_025464895.1 Microbacteriaceae bacterium
AGATCTCGACAAGCTCGATCCGCTTTTTAGCGACTAGATCGTGAGCGCCGTGTCCATCAGCGCGGCCAGCTCCTGCGCGCTGCGCTTCGCAGACCCCGTGGCGGGTGACGCGGATGCCGGGCGCGACGCCACCGTGATGGTGCGCCCGTTGTGCAGCCGCTTCGCCAGCTCGAGGCAGATGAACGGCCAGGCGCCCATGTTCTCCGGCTCCTCCTGGGCCCACACCAGCTCCGCGTTGGGGTAGGTCTCGAGCACCGCCTCCAGCTGCCCCATCGGCAGCGGGTAGTACTGCTCGAGTCGCACGAGGGCGATGTCGGTCAACTGGCGCTTCTCGATCTCGGCCAACAGGTCGTAGTAGACCTTGCCTGCCACGAGCACGACGCGCTTGACGGCCGCCTTGTCGGCGACGCGGTGGTCGTCGATCACCGGCTCGAAACGTCCGCTGGTGAACTCGGCGACATCGCTCGTCGCACCGCGGAGGCGCAGCATGGCCTTCGGGGTGAAGACGATGAGCGGGCGCCGCGGCCGGGCGTAGGCCTGGCGGCGCAACAGGTGGAAGTACGACGCGGGCGTCGACGGGCGCGCGACGGTCATGTTGTTCTCGGCGCAGAGTTGCAGGTAGCGCTCGATGCGGGCGGACGAGTGGTCAGGTCCCTGGCCCTCGTAGCCGTGCGGCAGCAGCAGGACGACGCTCGAACGCTGCGCCCACTTCTGTTCTGCGGCGGAGATGAACTCGTCGATGATGATCTGGGCGCCATCGGCGAAGTCGCCGAACTGGGCCTCCCACAGAACCAGGGCGTCGGCTCGCTCCACGGAATAGCCGTATTCGAAACCCATCGCCGCGTACTCGCTGAGCAGCGAATCGTAGATCCAGAATCGTGCCTGGCTGTCGCTGAGGTTGCCGAGCGGCAGCCATTCCTGACCATTGACGCGGTCGTGGAGGACCGCATGGCGCTGCACGAAGGTGCCACGACGCGTGTCCTGGCCCGCCATCCGAACCGGTGTTCCTTCGAGGAGGAGGGAACCGAGCGCGAGCAGTTCGCCGAATGACCAGTCGATGGAGCCGCTACGGCTCATCTCGACTCGCTTCTTCAGGAGCGCCTGGAGTTTCGGATGCACCGAGAATCCGGCCGGCGGATTGTCGTGAGCGTTGCCGATGAGGCTGATGACCTTCTCGCTGACCGCTGTCGTCTCAGGTTCGCCGCGCGAATCATCCTTCTGCGACTCTGGCCGCTCGAGGTCTGCGACCGCGTTCGGGTCGAGGACGACGACCGGAATCGTGTTGGTCTGTGCGGCGTGGGTCTCGGCGAACGCGCGCTCGAGGCGATCCTGGAAGTCGGCGTGCGCCGCTTCGTACTCCGCCTCGGTGATGTCGCCTCGACCGACGAGAGCGTCGGCGTACAGAGTACGCACAGAGCGCTTGGCTTCGATCAGGTTGTACATCAGCGGCTGGGTCATCGATGGGTCGTCGCCCTCGTTGTGACCTCGACGGCGGTAGCAGACCAGGTCGATCACGACGTCCCGATGGAACTGCTGCCGGTACTCGAAGGCGAGCTCGGAGACCCGAACCACCGCCTCAGGATCATCACCGTTCACGTGGAAGATCGGAGCCTGGATCATCTTCGCGACATCGGTCGAGTAGATCGAGGTGCGACCTTCGCCCGGAGGGGTGGTGAACCCGACCTGGTTGTTGATGTTCACGTGCACGGTTCCGCCGGTGCGGTAGGCGCGCAGTTGCGACATCTGGAGGATCTCGGCGACGATGCCCTGCCCTGCCATGGCCGCGTCGCCGTGGATCATGACCGGGAGCACGCGGAAGGTGCCGATCGGCTTGCGGTCCTGCTTCGCGCGGACGATTCCCTCGAGCACACCGTCGACGGCCTCGAGGTGCGACGGGTTCGCTGCGAGATAGACCGGGATCTGGTCGCCGGTCGCCCCGGTGAACGTTCCTTCTGTCCCAAGGTGATACTTGACGTCACCGGAACCCTGCACGGTGCGGGGGTCCTGGGTTCCTTCGAATTCGCGGAAGATCTGGCCGTAGGTCTTGCCGGCGATGTTGGTGAGCACGTTCAGGCGACCGCGGTGGGCCATGCCGATCGCGACCTCGTCGAGCTTCGCTTCCGCCGAACCCTGCAGCAGGGCATCCAACAACGCGATGGTCGACTCTCCGCCTTCGAGGCTGAATCGCTTCTGCCCGACGTACTTGGTCTGCAGGAAGGTCTCGAAGGCCTCGGCCTCGTTGAGCTTCGCCAGGATGCGCATCTGCTCGTCGTGGGTCGGCTTGCTGTACGGCTTTTCGACGCGCTCCTGGATCCAGCGGCGCTGCACCGGGTCCTGGATATGCATGTACTCGATGCCGACCGTGCGGCAGTATGCGTCCCGAAGCATCCCGAGGATGTCACGCAGCAGCGCAGCGCGCTTGCCGCCGAATCCGCCGGTCACGAATTCGCGGTCCAGGTCCCAGAAGGTGAGGCCGTGGCTCGAGATGTCGAGGTCTGGATGCGTGCGCTGGCGGTACTCGAGCGGGTCGATATCTGCCATCAGGTGACCGCGGACGCGGTAGGAGTTGATCAGCTCCTGCACCCTCGCGGTCTTGTTGACCGAATCGGCCTGGTCGACGTGGATGTCGGATGCCCAGTGGATCGGGTCGTAGGGGATGCGCAGTGCCGCGAAGATGCCCTCGTAGAAGCCACGTTCGCCAATGAGGAGTTCGTGCACCTTCTTGAGGAATTCGCCGGAACCGGCTCCCTGGATGACGCGGTGGTCGTAGGTGCTGGTCAGGGTGATGGTCTTGCCGATGCCGAGTTCCGCGATGGTCGTCTGCGACATTCCCTGGAACTCGGCCGGGTACTCGAGGGCGCCGGCGCCGACGATGCAGCCCTGGCCCTTCATGAGGCGCGGAACCGAGTGCTCTGTGCCGATTCCGCCAGGGTTGGTGAGCGAGATCGTCGTGCCGGCGAAGTCGGCCGCGGTCAGCTTGTTCTTGCGCGCCTTGTCGACGAGTGCTTCGTACTCTGCCAGGAACTCGGCGAATCCGAGGGTGTCGGTGCGCTTGATGCCGGGAACCAGGAGGGCGCGACTGCCGTCCGGCTTCGGGATGTCGATGGCGAGGCCCAGGTTGATGTGGGCCGGCGCGACCACGGATGGCTTGCCGTCAACTTCTTCGTAGTAGACGTTCTGGCTCGGGGTCTCCTTGAGCGCCTGCACGAGCGCCCAGCCGATGAGATGAGTGAATGACACCTTGCCGCCTCGCGCACGCTTGAGGTGGTTGTTGATGACGATCCGGTTGTCGATCATGAGCTTCGCCGGAATGGTGCGAACGCTGGTCGCGGTCGGAACCGTGAGACTCGCGTCCATGTTCGCGGCGAGGGACTTCGACATACCCTTGAGGGCGAGCACGCGGTCCTGCGGTTCGGCGGGCGGAGTGTCGCTCGCGACGGCCGGTTGGCTCGCGGTCGACGGAGCCTCGGCCGGGATGGGTTGCGGCTTCGGCTGGATCGACGTGGTCTTGGCGACCGGCTTCGATGCGGCGGCGGCGGGCGACGGTGCTTCTGCGGCTTCTGCTGCTGGAGCTGCTGGGGCTGGAGCTGCTGGGGCTGGAGCTTCTGCAGCTGGTGCTTCTGCGGCGGCGACAGCTTCGGGGATCTGCGGCTCGTCGGTAGCCGGCTCGGGGGCGGCATCCGCTGCCCCGGCCTCTGCCGGCGTCGCTTCGGTAGCGGCGGAGGGGTGATAGTTCTCGAGAATCGGCCACCAGGACTGATCCACCGAGTTCTTGTCAACGATGAATCGCTCGTACATCTCGTCTACAAGCCACTCGTTGGCTCCGAACTCACCCGAGGATCCGTCCTCTGGCGCGAGTCCGGTCACTTGGCTAGACACAGCCGACCGCCCACTTCCCATATCACTGTTTGATAGGTGCGGACTGTCCTAGGCCACACAGATTCCAGCGTAATCGGTTTGGCTTGGGCGCGCGGACGCAAACCCGAGGGTCTAACCTTAAAACCATGGAGTTCTATGAGGCGTCTCCGCGGCACGATCTGACCTATTCCGATGTCTTCCTCGTGCCGAGCCGTTCTTCGGTCGGAAGTCGTCTCCGCGTGTCGCTGGCGCCACGGGACGGAACCGGGGCCACGATCCCGATCGTTTCGGCGAACATGAATTCGGTGACTGGCCCGAGGCTCGCGGCCAGCCTGGCCAGGCGCGGCGGCCTCGGTGTGCTGCCGCAGGATCTTCATCTGCAGGACCTGGATGCCGCGATTCGCTGGGTGAAGTCGCAGCCGGTCGCGTTCGACACCCCACTCGCCCTCGGGCCTGAACGGACGGTTGCCGAGGCGCTGCGTCGCCTCCCTCCTGTCGACGGCCACGGCATCCTGGTCCATGACCAACACGATGTGTTCCTCGGGTTCATCCCGGCCGCACGGCTCGGCACGGCGCTGCCCGACGCCCGTCTCGGCGACCTGCTGCATGGCAGGCTCGCGTCGATCGACGCGGATGACGTCACCGATCCGCGTGCGGCATTCGACCTGATGGTCGCCGCGGACATCGAGTTCGCCCCGGTGCTGCGCCACGGAGAGGTCGTTGGCACCCTCAGCAGGAAGAGCGCCATGCGCTCGACCCTCTACCAGGCGGCACTCGACGGCAATGGGCGCCTGCGGGTGGCTGCGGCCCTCGGCATCAACGGTGACATCGAGGGCAGGGCGCGTGCCCTCGCGGCGGCCGGCGTCGATGTGCTCGTTCTCGACACGGCCCACGGGCACCAGGACGCCATGATCGACGCGATCAAGGCGGTGGCAGGGCTCGGGTTGTCGCTTCCGATCGTCGCGGGGAACGTCGTGACGAGGGCCGGAGTCGTGGACCTGGTGAATGCCGGTGCCACCATCGTCAAGGTCGGGGTGGGTCCAGGCGCCATGTGCACCACCCGTATGATGACCGCGGTCGGCCGACCGCAGTTTTCGGCAGTCCTCGAGACGGCGGATGCCGCAGGAGACCTCGGCGCACACGTCTGGGCGGATGGCGGGGTGCGCTATCCGCGGGACGTCGCACTGGCGCTGGCCGCTGGGGCGGCATCCGTCATGATCGGATCATGGTTCGCGGGAACCATCGAGGCGCCTGGCACGCTCGAGATGGATGCCGCCGGTCGGTTGTTCAAAGAGAACTGGGGGATGGCATCGACCAAGGCCGTCCATGACCGCTTCGATCGACTGGACGCTTACGAGCGGGCTCGCAAAGAACTGTTCGCCGAAGGAATCTCGTCGTCGAAGATCTACCTGGACCCGTTGCGACCGTCGGTCGAGGACTTGCTGGACATGATCACCTCTGGCGTTCGCAGCTCATTGAGTTACGCGGGGGCTTCCACACTCGAGGAGTTTCACGAGAAGGCACTGGTCGGCATCCAGTCGGCAGCGGGCTACGAGGAAGGCAAGGCCCTGCCGGTCAGCTGGTAGTCGGTCGTCGCGTACGGCTCAACGACCGGTGCCCACCGAAACATGGACTCGGTATACTCGATCGAATAATGGACGACCCTCCTCCCAGGCGCCGTGCCGGTGACTCTCATGTATGACCTGCTCATGCTGGGCATTGGTCTCGTCCTGACCGTCGGCACTGGATTCTTCGTCGCGTCGGAGTTCTCGCTGGTCAACCTCGATCGCTCGGATCTCGAGGCCAGGCAATCTCGGGGCGAACGAGGGCTCGCCGTGTCGATCGGCGCCCTCAAGATCACTTCGA
>JAODMG010000025.1 GCA_025464895.1 Microbacteriaceae bacterium
AGGCGGGCATCGAAGCCGTCGTATTTGACCGTGGTGGAAGCAAGTACGCGGGTCGCGTTGCTGCTATCGCCGAGGGAGCGCGAGAGGGTGGACTGGACCTGTGAGCGACACCGAATCTGTAGCTAACACAGCTAACAAGGAGCAGGAAGTGACGTCTGAAGCAACCAAGGTCGAGACGACCGAGGCTGCGGTAGTGGAGACTGCTGCGGGAACCGAGAGCGTGGCCAACGAGCCTCGTGAGGCCCGTCGCGGTGGTCGCGAGCGCAACCCCAACCAGCAGCGTGGGAGCCGCGACTCTGAAAAGAGCCAGTTCCTCGAGCGCGTCGTGACGATCAACCGCGTTTCCAAGGTGGTGAAGGGTGGTCGTCGCTTCAGCTTCACCGCTCTCGTCGTCGTCGGAGACGGTAACGGCCTGGTCGGCGTCGGCTACGGCAAGGCCCGTGAGGTGCCTACCGCGATCTCGAAGGGCGTCGAGGAGGCGAAGAAGAACTTCTTCCGCGTTCCCCGAGTCGGCAAGTCGATCCCGCACCCCGTCCAGGGTGAGGCCGCAGCCGGCGTCGTTCTGCTCCGCCCGGCCGCTGCCGGTACCGGTGTTATCGCCGGTGGCCCAGTCCGCGCCGTACTCGAGTGCGCCGGCATCCATGACGTCCTGAGCAAGTCCCTCGGTTCGTCGAACACGATCAACATCGTTCACGCGACCGTTGCGGCCCTCCAGCAGCTCGAAGAGCCGGCTGCGGTTGCCGCTCGTCGTGGGCTCTCGATCGAGCACGTCGTGCCGTCCCAGATCCTGCGGATCCAGGCAGAGTCAGCAAAGGCAGGTGTCTGATGGCCGGTCGCCTGAAGGTAACCCAGATCAAGTCCAAAATTAGTGAAAAGCAAAACCAGCGCGACACCCTGCGCAGCTTGGGACTCAAGCGCATCGGCGATTCCGTCGTCAGGGAAGACAACTCGCAGAACCGCGGGTACGTCAACACCGTCGCTCACCTGGTTAAGGTCGAGGAGATTGACTAATGGCTGACGACAACAAGCCAGCAGAGAAGAAGGCCCCCGCCGCGAAGGCTGCTGCGTCTAAGACGGACGCTGCCAAGGCGCCTGCTGCCAAGACGGATGCCGCCAAGGCGCCTGCCGCGAAGGCCGCCCCCAAGGCGGCCGCTGCGAAGGCGACCGCGACGAAGCCGGCAGCAGAGAAGGCCGCAACCAAGGCTCCGGCGAAGGCCAGCGCTGAGAAGGCTCCTGCCGAGAAGGCCCCCGCCGCGAAGGCCGATGCGAAAGCTGCGTCGACGACCACCGCGTCGAAGGCCGCTGCTGCGGAGAAGGCTCCTGCCAAAACCAAGGCCAAGAAGGCTCCCAAGGTCGAAACGGAAGCGCGTCCCCAGGTCCTGAAGATGCACCACCTGCGTCCCGCCCCCGGCGCCAAGACCGCACGCACCCGCGTCGGTCGTGGTGAAGGATCCAAGGGTAAGACGGCAGGTCGTGGTACCAAGGGATCGAAGGCTCGCTACCAGGTGCGCGTTGGGCTCGAGGGTGGAAACCTGAACAGCATCATGCGCAGCCCGAAGCTTCGTGGGTTCAAGAACCCGTTCCGCGTCGAGTACCAGGTAGTCAACCTCGAAAAGCTCGCAGAGCTCTACCCCAAGGGCGGCGAGGTCACGATCAGCGACCTCGTGGCCAAGGGTGCCGTTCGCAAGAACGAAAAGGTCAAGGTTCTTGGGTCGGGTGACATTGCGGTTAAGCTAAACGTTGCCGTTGATAAGGTCTCTGGCTCTGCCCAGGAGAAGATCGTCGCAGCGGGCGGCTCGGTAAACTAACCAGCCGTTCTCGAGTGGCCCGAAAGGGCCACTCGCATGCTCCACTTTGTTTAGCCAGGAGGCCCAGTGTTTAGAGCCGTTGCGCGGATCTTCCGCACACCCGATCTTCGAAACAAGATCGGTTTCACGCTCGGCATGCTCGCGCTGTTCCGGTTGGGATCGGTCATCCCGTCGCCGTTCGTCAACTACGTCAACGTGCAGGCCTGTCTGGCCAGCAACAGCGGGACCACCGGCCTGTATGACCTGGTCAACCTGTTCAGCGGTGGCGCGCTGCTGCAGCTCTCCATCTTCGCCCTCGGGATCATGCCGTACATCACGGCGTCGATCATCGTGCAGTTGCTGCGCGTGGTCATCCCGCACTTCGACACCCTGTACAAAGAGGGCCAGGCCGGCCAGGCCCGCCTGACCCAGTACACCCGCTACCTCACGGTGGCGCTCGGTGTTCTCCAGTCCACCACCCTCGTCACCGTTGCTCGCAGTGGTGCGCTGTTCCCGAGTTCGAGCGGCACCTCGCAGTGTAGCCAGCTGCTCACCAACGACGCGTGGTACGCGATCCTGCTGATGGTCATCACGATGACCGCGGGTACCGGACTCATCATGTGGATGGGTGAGCTCATCACCGAGCGCGGCGTCGGTAACGGCATGTCCATCCTGATCTTCACCTCGATCGCCGCCCGCTTCCCCACCGCGCTCTGGAGCATCCAGCAGACCAAGGGCTGGGAGATCTTCATCGGGGTGATCGCGATCGGGATCATCATCATGGGCCTCGTGGTCTATGTGGAGCAATCGCAGCGGCGCATTCCTGTGCAATATGCCAAACGGATGGTCGGCAGGCGCACCTATGGCGGCAACAACACCTACATCCCGATCAAGGTCAACATGGCTGGTGTCGTACCGGTCATCTTCGCGTCGTCGCTGCTCTACCTTCCGGCCCTCATCGCTCAGTTCAACCAGCCGAAGGCCGGAACGGTTCCCCCGGCGTGGGTGACCTGGATCACCGACAACCTTCAGTCCGGCGACAGCCCGATGTACATCCTGGTGTACTTCGTGCTCATCATCGGCTTCACCTATTTCTACGTCGCCATCACCTTCAACCCGGAGGAAGTGGCAGACAACATGAAGAAGTACGGCGGCTTCATCCCCGGGATCCGGGCGGGCCGACCGACGGCGGAATACCTCGACTACGTGCTCACCAGGGTCACCCTCCCCGGTTCGCTGTACTTGGGTCTCATCGCGCTCATTCCACTGATCGCTCTCGCCACGGTGGGTGCTAACCAGAACTTCCCCTTCGGAGGAGCAAGTATTTTGATCATCGTTGGTGTCGGTCTCGAGACCGTCAAGCAAATCGACTCCCAGCTGCAACAACGGCACTACGAAGGCCTGCTCCGTTGAGCCGGCTTCTCATCGTCGGGCCGCCAGGAGCAGGTAAGGGCACCCAGGCGAAGCGGATCTCGGAAAACCTGGGGATCCCGACCATCTCGACCGGCGACATCTTTCGGTCGAATATCGCTAACGAAACCGCCCTCGGGCTGCAGGTGCGGGCCATCGTCGACGCCGGTGACTACGTTCCAGACGAGTTGACCAACGAGCTGGTGCGTCACCGCCTCGCCGAGCCGGATGCGGCAAACGGTTTCCTGCTCGACGGCTACCCGCGGACGCTGGAGCAGGTTCGCTACCTCGACGCGCTCCTGGCCGAGAAGGGGCACGCGGTCGACGCCGTCATCCGCCTGGTCGCCGATCGCGACGCGATCGTTGATCGGCTGCGCAAGCGCGCCATCGCCGAGGGACGCGTCGACGATTCCGAGGAGGCGATCCGCCACCGCCAGGACGTCTACCTGCGCGAGACCGAGCCGCTCATCGCGGTGTACCGGGATCGTGGCCTGCTCACCGAGGTCGACGGTCTCGGCTCGGTCGATGACGTTTCCGGTCGGATTTTCGAAGCACTCGCAGAGCGCGGCATCGGATCTGCCGAGAACGACCTCGCACTCGGCTAGACCCATGCGGCGTCGGAGCAGCATCTACAAGTCGCCGGCAGAGCTTCGGCTGATGGTTCGGCCAGGACTGGTGACCGCGGCCTCTCTCGCTGCGGTTCGTGCCGCCATCCGACCGGGCATCACGACGCTCGAGCTCGACGCGATCGCGGAACAGGCGATCAGGGCGGGCGGCGGCGTCTCGAATTTCATGAAGGAGCCCGGCTACATCCACACCATCTGCGTCTCGGTGAACGACGAAGTCGTGCACGGCGTTCCCGGTGCTCGGGTGATCCAGCCCGGCGACATCGTCTCGATCGACAGCGGGGCAGAGGTCGGCGGCTGGAACGGCGATGCGGCGTTCAGCGTCGTGGTGCCGGATCCGAGCAGGCCGGAGTTGGTCGCGGAACGACAGAGACTGTCGGATGTCACCGAGCACTCGCTCTGGAACGGGATAGCCGCGCTGGCCAGGGTCGGTCACCTCAACCACATCGGGGGAGACATCGAGGACTACATCGACGCGCAGGGTAGCTACGGCATCCTGGAGGACTATGTCGGACACGGCATCGGGCGATCGATGCACGAGGAGCCGCCCGTGTTCAACTACCGGGTGCGTGACCGCGGACCGGTGGTCAAACCTGGGCTCGTTGTCGCCATCGAACCTATGGTCACCCTCGGCGGCATCGACACCGTCACCCGCGATGACGACTGGACGGTTGCGACCAGCGACGGCAGTTCCGCCGCGCACTGGGAGCACTCTGTCGCCGTGCACGCCGACGGGATCTGGGTGCTCACCGCCGAGGACGGCGGCGCGGCCGGGCTCGCTGCGTTCGGAGTGGTTCCCGTTCCGATCGCCTGATTCAGCGCTGATTTAACCGGGGCGCGTTACTTCTCGATCTCGCGCACCAGTTCTTCGATGAATGATGGGAAATCGACCGAGCGGTGGATCAGTCGCTGCACGTCCTCTCGCTCCGAGAACACCTCGACGAACTGGTCGAAGATGGTCTGGAATGTGGTTCGTCCGCTGGCACTGAACGCGATCAGCGCGATCACGCTGACGCGGTTCTCGCCCCAGGCCATGGGAGTGTCGTTGACGACGATGCAGATGGCGGTCCGTTTGGCCGTCATGGCCATGGCGTGGGGAACGGCGATGTTGTCGGTGAACGCGGTCGACGACATCCGCTCCCGCTCGATCGCGCCGTCGATGTATGCCGGCTCGATGATGCCGGCGGTGACCATTCGCTCGCCGAGCGCCCGGATCATCGCGATCTCGTCGCCCGGGTAGAAATTGCGGAGAAACAGCGTCTCGTCGAAGAACAGCAGCAGCTCGTCCTTGAGGTTCACCCGCCGCCTCTGCCGACGCACCCGGCTTATCGCGCGCCGGATCGCTTCGATGTCGCCCTCGGTGAGGAACGGCTGGATCACGACGACGTTGTCCGCGAAGGTCCTCGAGGCGATCGTGGTGAGGATGAGATCGGTCGCCAGTTCGTCCCAGTCGACGTCGGTCCTGGTGATCACGATCTCGATCTGAAGCTCGTTTCCCAGCTCGGCTTCGAGACGTTCGCGCAGGATCAGGTGCAGGTCGTAGTAGTTCGGGCAGACGATCGCGCAGGTGACGCGTTCCTCCCGACGGGACTGGCGCTCGAGGTATGACCCGACGTGAAGCGCGATGTAGGAGATCTCGTCGTCGAGGATGGTGATGCCCTCGCTCCGTTGGATCTCGCTCGCGATGAACACGGCGAGCTCGTAGATCATCGGGTACGCGGTCTTGATCGAGCGGGTCATCGGGTTTCTGGAATACGACTTGTCGTTGGCGCGCGCAATGAGGTTCTGCACGTGCAACGACAGCCGCACGATGAAGTCCTCGTTGTCCAGGTCGACGACGTACTCGTCCGCCACCCTCCCGACGATCCGGCGAACCGTGGCGATGATGTTGTCCATCGCCGCGTTCGGTACGGCGCTCGACTCGTCGACGGCCCGGCCGGGTGCCACCACGCGTGTCGTCAGCAGAAGCGCGAGGTGGTCGAGGTCGCTCGCACGAAGAGGGACATCGAAATGACGGATGACCAGGCTCGCGAGCTCGGCCGGGATGTCGCCGGTCGTTCCGTCGCCGACCGGCGGCTCGGCAATCGGGAGTTGCTCCTTGGCCGTGCGATCGACGGCGATCGCCACATGCAGCAGGACGTTGTTGATGCCGTATTCGTTCACGAAATAGCCGTGGGAGTCGAGCATACCGATGAGATCGGTCTTGAAGGCGCGCAGGTTCGCGGATTCGAACTCCCGCTGGATGCTCTCGAGTTCGAGGAAGCCCTGGGCGCCGCCATCTTGGAACATCCTGCTGAGCAGACGTCGCAGATTGACCTCGGAGCCGGCGATCGACACCAGGGCGCCGCGGCGGGTCAGGGTGAGGTCGGATTCTTCGACGATGCCCTTGATCTTGCGGAGGTCGGCCTCGATGGTTGACTCGCTCACGAACAGGCTTTCGGCCAGCGAGTAGATGTCGAGGCCGTCCGGCGCATCGCTCAGCCGCCTGACCAGGTGGTAGACCCGGTCGCGCGGCGTCTCCGACTCGGCCCCTCTGGTGCGGGCGGTCGCGAGGAACGACGCGTACAGCTCCCGGTTGAGGCGGTAACCGCTGGTCGAGGACGCGATGACCTCGAGTGGGCGCGCCGAGGATTTCACCGCGGTCACATAGCTCCGCACGCTTCGCGTTGTCACACCGAGCCGGTCGGCAAGCTCGCTCGCGGTGACCCAGTCGTCGGCCTGCGCGAGGTAGTCGAGCAGGCGCTCGTGCTTGTCGATCATCCGATCCTCATCATCCGACCTGCATCATCCGATCTGTATGGCGTGACCTATTGTCGCAGAGGCATCCCGCGGAAGCCGCCTTCCGGGGGAGCGGAATGTTTCCTGTTGGCGCGGGAATGGCACGGTGCGCCAGACTGGAAACCAAGTGTTTCGAACGACGCGAGGAGGCGTGCCATGCAGAGGATTCTGGTAATCTGCGGCGCCGGCGCTTCGAGCAGTTTCCTGGTCCATTGGCTGCGCAAGGTCGCGAGTACCCGCGGCCTCGACTTGGCATTCCAGGCCGGCAGCAGGGATGACGTCAGCTCTCGACTGGCGGACATCGATGTCGTCCTCGTCGGCAGCCATCTCGCCGGTTCCTTTCCGGATCTCTTCTCCGAGGCCGAAGCGGCACACGTGCAGGCGCTGCTCATGCCACCGGTCGGATTCGATGCAGACGGCGCCGGTGCGGTGCTCGATCTGGTCGCAGACCTCGCCGCTGCGCCCGCAGCCGCATCCTCACGTGAACCGTCTGGTTTGCAGAACCCAGGAAGATCCCATGGCTGAACAATCAATTCGAGTCGCATCCGCTCACGGCCTGCACGCTCGCCCCGCCTCGCTATTCACCCAGGCCGCCGCGCGCGCCGGGGTGCCGGTGCAGATCTCCAAGGGTGGCAAGTCGGTGAATGCCGCGAGCATCCTCGGTGTCATCTCCCTCGGCATCAACTACGACGACGAGGTGACCATCAGCACGGATGGCGAGAACGCCGAGCAGGTCCTCGGTGAACTCGTTACCATTCTCAGCACCGATTTCGACGCGAACTAGGACCGGCAGATGGAGTTTCACGGAGTGGGGATCGGCAGGGGCCTCGCCGTCGGCCCGGTCCTCCGGATGCCGGAGCCGCTTCCCGAGCCGGCCGACCAGCCGAGTTCGCTAAGCGCAGACGCGGAGCAGGAGCGGATCACGGACGCGCTCGCGGCCACGGCGGTCACCATCCGCCTGCGGGGCGAAAAGGCGGGCGGCACGGCGAAAGAGGTGCTCGATGCCCAGGCCCTCATGGCGGAAGATCCGACGCTCGCCGACGACATCGCCGCGAAGATCCAGTCGGGAAAGACGGCAGAGCGCGCGGCATTCGAGGCGTTCGCCGGTTTCCGCGACATGCTGCTCGGCATGGGCGGCTACCTGGGAGAGCGCGCGAACGACCTCGACGACGTGTCGCAGCGAGTGGTGGCCGAGCTCACCGGCGTTGCGGTTCCCGGGGTGCCGGATCCCGACTATCCGTTCGTCCTTATTGCCAGGGACCTTGCCCCGGCGGACACCGCGCTCCTCGACCTGGACAAGATCATCGCCCTCGTCACGAGCGACGGCGGCCCGACTTCGCACACGGCAATTCTGGCCAGGGAGAAGTCGATCGTCGCGATCGTCGGTGCGACGGACGCCACCCAGGTGGCGGACGGCTCGACCGTGATCGTGGATGCCACGGCCGGACTCGTCATCGTCGACCCGACCGAGGAGCAGCTTGCCGGGGTACGAACCGAACTCGAGGCCCGTTCCGCAGAAGTTCCGGTACCGATCGGACCAGGAGCTCTCGCAGACGGCACCCCGATTCCCCTGCTCGCGAACCTGGGTTCCGCCACCGGTGCTGCGGATGCTGTGGCTCTCGGCGCAGAGGGGGTCGGCCTCTTTCGCACCGAATTCCTGTTCCTCGACGCGACCATCGCGCCAACCGTGGCGGAGCAGCAGGAGCACTACACCGCCCTGCTCTCGGCGTTCCCCGGCAAGAAAGTTGTCGTCCGCGCCCTCGACGCCGGCGCGGACAAGCCGCTGGCCTTCCTCAACACGGCGCACGAGGAGAACCCGGCGCTCGGACTCCGCGGGCTTCGCGCCCTCCGCGCGAACGAGCAGATCCTGCGGGACCAGCTGACCGCACTGGCGAACGCGGATGCCGCAACCGACGCCGAGCTGTGGGTCATGGCGCCCATGGTGGCGACGGTGGAGGAGACGAGATATTTCGCCGCCATCGCGCGGGAGGCCGGAATCAGGACCGCAGGGGTGATGGTGGAGGTGCCGTCATCCGCTCTCCTGGCCGACCGCATCCTGGCCGAAGCCGACTTCGCGAGCATCGGCACGAACGACCTGACCCAGTACACCCTCGCGGCCGACAGAATGCTCGGCTCGGTCGCCGCCCTCCAGGATCCCTGGCATCCCGCGGTCCTGCGCCTGGTCGGCGAGGTCGGCCGCGCCGGAGTTGCACTGGGAAAGCCGGTCGGCATCTGCGGCGAAGCGGCGGCGGACCCACTGCTCGCGGTCGTTCTCGTCGGGCTCGGCGCGACGTCGCTCTCGATGTCTGCAGCGGCCATCGCCGGAGTTCGCGAGGAACTCGCGCGGTTCACCATGGCGCAGGCCGTCGAGTTCGCCGGAATCGCCCTCGCCGCGACCGGCGCGAACGAAGCCCGCGCCGCAGTTCTCGCAACAATTTCGAAGTCCGAGCAATCCAACCAACCAGAACACCAACCATCACAGAAAGTCGAGTGACATCATGACGACGACGTCATCAGCAGTACCCAAGTCCGGAAGCAGCGCGCGGGTTCGCGTGCAGCGGTTCGGCACATTCCTGAGCGGAATGGTGATGCCGAATATCCCCGCGTTCATTGCCTGGGGAATCATCACCGCATTCTTCATTCAAACCGGATGGACGCCGAACGGCATCCTCGGTGGCTTCGGTACGACGAACGGGGTCGCCAATCCCGGTCTGGTCGGACCGATCATCACCTGGCTGATTCCGTTGCTCATCGCCTCGCAAGGTGGGCGAATGGTCTACGGCACTCGTGGCGCCGTCGTCGGCACCGTGATGACCATGGGTGTCATCGTCGGGTCCCTCGGCACGACCATGATCCTCGGTGCGATGATCTGTGGACCGCTCGGAGGGTACCTGATCAAGCAGGTCGACCGCATCTGGGAGAACAAGATCAAGGCCGGCTTCGAGATGTTGGTGAACAACTTCTCTGCCGGCATCCTCGGATTCGGCCTCGCGCTGGCCGGGTTCTTCTGGCTCTCTCCGATCTTCGACTGGATCGCCACGATCCTCGGTGACGGCGTGAAGGCCCTGGTCAACGCACACCTTCTGCCCCTCGCGAGTATCTTCATCGAGCCCGCAAAGGTCGTGTTCCTCAACAACGCGATCAACCACGGTGTGCTCGACCAGCTCGGCGCGCAGCAGGTTCAGCAGACCGGCAAGTCGATCCTGTTCCTGCTCGAGGCCAACCCCGGCCCCGGCGTCGGCCTGCTCCTCGCTTTCATGTTCTTCGGTGTCGGCGTCGCTCGCGCGACCGCTCCCGGTGCGATCATCATCCAGTTCTTCGGCGGAATCCACGAGATCTACTTCCCGTACGTGCTGTCAAAGCCGATGCTGCTGCTTGCCGTCATCGCCGGAGGTGCGACCGGAGTCGCGACGAACGTCACCTTCCAGTCGGGTCTCGTCGCCCCCGCGTCGCCAGGATCGATTTTCGCGGTGATCTTCGAGACCGCGAAAGACAGCTACGTTGGCGTGATCCTCTCGGTGATCCTCTCGGCGGCCGTCTCCTTCTTCGTCACGGCGATCATCTTGAGGGCCAGCCGCAACCGCGACCTCGCAGCCGAGGCTTCCGGTGAGCAGGACGCTCTTGTCACCGCCGTCGCACGGAACGCCGCGAACAAGGGCCGCGAGAGCCGGGTCGGAGACCTCCTCGGAACCGGCACTGGCACAACGACTGCGTCGAAGGTCCAGACGATCGTCTTCGCCTGTGACGCCGGAATGGGATCGAGCGCCATGGGTGCGACGGTTCTGCGCAACAAGATCAAGAAAGCCGGCATCGAAGGGGTCACGGTCGTCAACAAAGCGATCGCGAACCTCACCGACGACGTCGACATCGTCATCACCCAGGAGCAGCTCACCGAGCGTGCGAGGCAGAAGACACCGAGTGCGGAGCACTACTCGGTCGACAACTTCATGTCGAGCACGAAGTACGACGAAGTTGTTGCCGAAGTCACGGCGCGCAACTCCTAGCCCGTAGCGAACTGAATAGAAGAGAAGAAGAGGTAACACCCATGAGCGGCAAGGTTTTGGAACGCGCACAAATCGATATCCACGGTACGGCGAAAACTCTGGATGAAGCGGTCGATGAAGCGGGCCGGATCCTGGTCGCGGCAGGTGCTGTGACTCCCGACTACATCGGCTTCATGCACGATCGGGAGCGCATGATCTCCACCTACATGGGTAATTTTCTCGCTATTCCCCACGGCACGAACGAGGGCAAGGACA
>JAODMG010000236.1 GCA_025464895.1 Microbacteriaceae bacterium
CGTCGCGCTGCACCGCGCGGCCTACCTGCTGTATTCGCACCGCGATCGGCTGCGGACCTCCGGAGTGCTCATCGTCGGTCCGTCGCGGTCGTTCCTGCAGTACATCGAGGCGGTGCTGCCTTCACTCGGCGAGACCGGCGTCGTGCTCGCCAGTGTCGGCCAACTCTATCCCGGCGTCGAGGCGACCAGGGAGGATGCCCCGGCCGTCGCCGCGCTCAAAGGCCAGTCGTTCATGGCCGGCCTGATCGCCCGGGCGGTGCGCTCCCGGCAGCGCGTGCCAGCGCAGCCGCAGGAACTCGAGGTCAACGGGGACCGGCTCACCCTCGATCCCCAGCTCGTATCGAGCGCGATCAACCGGGCGCGCGAATCGAACAAGCCATACAACGAGGCCCGCGTGACCTTCGTCAAGAATGCCCTCGGCGCCCTCTCGCGCCAGTGGCTCGCGCAACTCAAGGACGCCGGGAACTCGATGGACGACTCGGATCTGCCGATGTTGCGGGAGGACCTTCGCTCGGCCGAAGACGTGCGCGTCGCACTCAACACAGCCTGGCTCCCGCTCACTCCGGAAAAGCTTCTGCAGGATCTCTATGCGCGGCCCCAGTGGCTCGCGGAACTCACCCCGAGCTGGACGCCGGAGCGACGCGCGCTGTTGAGAAGAGATCGCGACGCCGAGTTCACGATCGCCGATATCCCGCTGCTCGACGAGGCCGCCGAGCACCTCGGGGAGTACAGCGTCGCCGATGCCGCCCAGAAGCGCGAGGCCAGGCAGCAGCGTAAGCGTGACATCGAGAACGCCGATCGCGCCATCGAGAACATGGACGTCAAGGGCCTCGTCAACGCGAAGGCACTGGCCGACAACTTCGCCGAACTCGGTGACCGCGCCACGACCGCCGAGAGGGCCGCCGCCGATCGCACGTGGACCTACGGCCATGTCGTGGTCGACGAGGCCCAGGAACTCTCGCCCATGCAGTGGAAGCTGTTGCTGCGCCGCGGCCCATTGCGCTCCTTCACAATCGTCGGCGACATCGCTCAGGCGGCCTCGGCGGCGGCATCCTCGAGCTGGGAGACGGCACTGGCACCGCTACTCGACGGCTCTCCTGAGGTCGATCGCTGGCGGCTAGAGGAGCTCACCGTCAACTACAGGACTCCGAGCCAGATTGCAGATGCCGCCGAGAAGATGGCGGTCGCGCACGGCCTTCCGGTCACACCGTCCCGTGCGGTGCGGGCGAGCGAATGGCCGATCGAGGTCGTGACGGATGTCGCGGATGCCGTACGTCGCAACCGCGCGCTCGAGGTCGGCGGCACCCTGGCCGTGATCGTGCTCGAACCGCAACTGGCCGCGCTCGGCGAGAAGCTGGAAGCCGAGTTCGGCGCTGCCGTCGGAATCGGTGCTCAGGGCCTTACCCGCGACGTGGCGATCATCACTCCTCAGGATGCGAAGGGCCTGGAGTTCGACGCCGTCGTCGTGGTCGACCCGGCGGCGATCGTGGCGGCATCCGAACGTGGGGCCGGCGCCCTGTATGTGGCGATGACGCGCGCGACCCAGCGGCTCTACCTGGTGGCGGAGGGCGAGCTGCCAGAAGGTCTGCGGGTCGAGTAGGTCGCGCAGCGTATCGAGACCGGTTGGTGGGAGTTTTGCGGGTCGAGTAGGTCGCGCAGCGACCGTATCGAGGCCGGTTGGCGCAAGGTCTCGATACGCGCCGTAGACGGCGCTACTCGACCCGCGGGAGAACGTGACTACGGCATGGGATCGAGCGAGTCATAGCGGAGGAACCCGCGCTGCACCCGCACCAGGAACACCAGCAGGAGGATGATGACGACCCCGCCGAGCAGCGGGGGAAGCCAGAGGGCACCGACCGAGGCGACGATTCCGACGTAGATGTCGCCCATCCGTGGCCCTCCGGTCACCACGACGGTGAAGACGCCCTGCAGGCGCCCGCGCATATTGTCCGGTACGGCGGTCTGCAGCATCGTCTGCCGGAAGATGCTGCTGATGTTGTCGGCTGCACCCGCGCCGGCGAGCAGCACCGCGGAGATGACGATGGCGATGAAGTCGGCATGCACGACCGGCTTGGCGAGGTGCCAGAAGCTCGTCACGGCGAGGACGATCCCGAAGCCCGCGATGAAGACGCCGTAGACGACGATCGCTGCCGTGATGGCCTTGCCGTGTCGGCGCAGCCCGCCGAGTCGTCCGGAGAACAGACTGCTGAGAAGGGCGCCGACCGCGCCGGCGGCTGTCAGGATGCCGACCGTGACAGCTCCGCCGCCAAGGGCGACCGCGCCGACAGCCGGGAAGAGCACGCGCGGCTGGCCGAAGGTCATCGCAATGATGTCGGCGATGAACGTCATGCGGATGTTCGGCGCGCGCTTCAGGAAGGCGAGTCCGTAACGCAGCGACTCGAGCCCCGGCCGCTGCACTTCGCCCTCCGGCGAGAGCCTGGGCAGCGACAGGATGCCGAGGAAGGCGCTGAGAAACAGGATGACGTCGATCGTATAGGTCCACGCGAATCCGACACTGGCGACGAGAACCCCGGCGAGTGCGGGCCCGACGGTGATCATGATGCCGACGCTGATGCCGCCGAGGGCGGATGCCGCAGGCAGGAGTCTTCGAGGAAGCAGCCGGGGTGGCACCGCGGAACGCACCGCGCCGATGACGGTCGCGGCGACCGCGGTCAGCGTCGTGAGCAGATAGAACGGCCAGACGATTTCGACGCCCAGCCAGGCGATGGTCGCGAGCGTGATCGTCGACGCCCAGGCGACGACGGCTGCCACGAACAGCACGACCCTCCGGTCGAAGGCGTCGGCCAGCATCCCGCCGTAGAGTCCGAAGATCACCATGGGCACGAGCGCGAAAGCACCGACGAGCGAGACGGCGAATGTCGAGTGGGTGATCTGGTAGATGTGCAATCCAACGGCGACGATCGTCATCTGACCGCCGATGCCGGAGATCGCGCCGCCGGCCCACAGCCGGGCAAAAGCGGGGGATTCGCGCAGGGGTGACAGGTCGATGAGGTGCGAACGCCTGGCTCCTGTGTCCTCGGGCGCGGTGCTCACTGGTCCTATTCTTCCGTACCCGCGGTGGCATGCTTGTGCGGTGAGCATTCTCGACGACGACCTGCTGGTCCGTATCCACGATCGGGCGGCGGGCTACGACCGCGACAACGCCTTCTTCACCGAAGACCTCGATGAGCTGAAGGCGATCGGCTATCTTCGTGCGCTCGTGCCGGTGGAATTCGGTGGTCTCGGGCTCTCCCTCCTGGAGCTCGCCCACGAGCAGGTGCGGCTCGCCGCCGCGGCGCCGGCCACGGCGCTCGCCGTCAACATGCACCTCGTCTGGACCGGAATCGCGAAAACCCTGCGCGACCGCGGCGACGACTCGCTCGAATTCGTGCTCAGGGAGGCCGCGGCGGGCGAGATCTTCGCCTTCGCGATCAGCGAGGCCGGCAACGACCTCGTGCTGTTCGGGAGCAACACGGATGCCCATCCTCGCCACGAC
>JAODMG010000228.1 GCA_025464895.1 Microbacteriaceae bacterium
TGGAGTTGTCCACCCAACGCATGTCGTGCAGCAATTGCAGCGCTTGCGTCGTGGCGGGGCCGAACGCTGTCTTCGTCCCAGCCGCGTTCTCGACCCTACCGCCCATGCTGTACGTCATTGTGGTGAGCATCCAGCCACCCGTGTTGTTGGTCGTCAGCTGTGCGTAGCCCGCGACGCCCGGCACCTTTTCGGAGATGGTCTTCGCGTCGGCTCGCAGCTCGTCCCACGTTGTCGGTGGCTTGTTCGGGTCCAGCCCGGCTTCCTGGAAGATCTTTCGGTTGTAGGCCAACCCGACCGAGAAGAGCCCGGTGGGCACCGTGTAGATCTGGCCCTTCGAGTCCTGCACGTTCTTCACCGCCAACGGGTTGAGGTCACCGATCATGTTGAGTTGCTTCAGGTACGGCGTCATGTTGGGAAGCTGACCGTTCGCGATGAGCTCGTGACTATAGGTGAGCGAAACGCCCATCACCGTTGGCAGGGTGCCGCCGGCAAGCTTCGCCTGGAAGGTCTGCGCGTCCCACGCCTCCGTGGACGGCTTCACCGTGATGTTCGGATTCTGCTTTTCGAAGTCCTTGACCCTGGCAAGGAAGTTCGCGCGATCCGCCGGTTTGTCGGCAGTGGGCTCGTCGCCGATGGTGATGGTCACCTTTGCGCCGGGATCGGCTTGACCGCTGGTAGCGCTGGCTCCTGCGTTTGAGGAGCAAGCGGTGAGGGCCAGCAATCCGACAGCGGCGGCGGCGATGGCAAATCGCAGTCGTTGTTTCTTCATTGAAACTCCTGATCAAGGTTGGGGCTCCCCCGCTACGGCAGAAGAGCCCGTGGACACGAATGTGCCCAGAATGATTACCCCAAGCGACTCCACGAGACCCTTGGTGCGTCATTCGCTTCGTCGTTGAAACACCCCCGTGTGGGGGTTGTGACGACTATAAAACCAAGAGTGTTACTAAAGCAAGCTATTCGGGAGATTTGCCAGTTTGCCGGGTGAGCGTTGCCTTCGCGGTCATCGTCCTGCGTCCTCCGCTGAATGCGGCGAGCTCCGCCTCGGATCGGTCGGCGTTGATTCGAAGCCGCAGTTGCAGCGAATCGATGTCGAACGCGGGCGCGGTTGACCGGAAACGAAACGATTCGGCGGTGTGCGAAGGAACGGCGCTACGGAGCACGTCCGCGAGCAGAATGGCCTGCAGCGGACCGTGCACGACGAGGCCAGGGTAGCCCTCGATCTCGGTCGCGTAGCTGCGGTCGTAGTGTATGCGATGCGCGTTGTAGGTCAGGGCCGAGAACCGAAACAGCATCGTGGGATCCGGCGAGACCTCCCGGCCCGACGACCATTCGCCGTCCACGAGGTCGCCGTCGAGTGAGCCCGGCCGGAATGGCGTCGGCTGCTTGTAGACGATGTTCGACGTCTCGTTGAGCGATCCGTTTTCGCCGGCGAAGGTTGAATCGACTTCGACGAAGAGAAGCTCCCCGGATCGCCCCTGCTTGTTCTCGACGGATGTCACGCCTGATGTTTTCGCGAGAGCCTCACCGATCCGAACCAGGCCGCTCCTCGTGACGGCGCCGCCGGCGTACATGCGCACCCGGTCCCCCACCGGCGGAAGGAAGCCACCCGTTCTCGGGTGGCCATCCGGCCCCAAATCCGACTGCCTGGCCTCTGGCAGGAAGGCGAGCCAATGCCAGAGGATGGGCAGGGCATCGTCGGCCTGCGGCGCGGGCGACTCGATGTCGAGAAGGTCGTGGAGGGCTCGCGCGGACTCCGCCGTCACGGCGCCGGCCCGGTGTTCTGTGGTCGGTTGCCACTCAATTGTCATGGTCGGCCTTCTCTCGTGATGCTCCGAATGCACCGGCATCGGCGGCGACGCGCAGCTGCTCATCGCTCAGGCCGAGGAGCTCGCCGATGACTTGGTTGGTGTGCTCGCCCCGCCTGGGAGCCCTGGTCGCGGGGGCGAAGTGACCGCCGACGCGCACCGGTGACGCAATCGTCTTGACCGTGCCGTAGACCGGGTGTTCCGCTTCAACGATCATGTTTCGCGCCTCAACCTGGGGGTCGAGGAAGGCGTCTGCCACCGACTTGACCTCGCCAGAGGGAACGGATGCCGCCTTCAGCTCGGTCACCCATTCGGCCACGGTCCGCGTGGCGAACACTCCATCGAGTATCTCGAGGAGCTCAACCGAGTTCTGCTGGCGGTCGGCGAGGGTTCGGAATCTCGCGTTGTCCGCGAGGTCCGGCCTGCCCAGGACCCCGGTCAGCCGAGTCCAGAACTTCTCCTTGGGAGCGGCGACGACGATCCATCCGTCCGAGGCCTCGAATGCCTGGAACGGTACAACAGACGGGTGCGCGGAGTTGTGCATCCGCTTCGGGTTGAATCCGGCGTTGAGGTGCCACACCCCCGGGTAGGTGAGCATGCTCAGCGCGGTTTCGTAGAGGCTCACGTCGCAGTCCATGCCGATGCCGTCCCGCTGCGCGGCGTGAAGCCCGGCGAGCAGCGCGAGGGCTGCGACATAGCCGGTCGAGAAGTCGACGATCGAGAGTCCGGACTTGGTGGGCGGGCCATCCGGCTCACCGGTGATGTCCATCCACCCGGTCAGCCCCTGGATGACGTAGTCGTAGCCGGGTTCGGCCCGACGCGGTCCGGTCATCCCGAATCCGCTGAGCGAGCAGCACACGATCGCGGGGTTGATGCCCTTGAGGTCGTCGTAGGTGATGCCGATCTTCGCGGGGACGTCGCCTCTCATGTTGGAATAGACGGCGTCGCTGACCTTGACCAGCTCGTTGAAGATCGCGCGGCCAGCTGGAGAGCCGAGGTCGAGCGAGATGGACTTTTTTCCGCGGTTGAAGGCCTCGAAGAAGAGTGAGTCCTCTCCCGAGGTGAACGGCGGAACGTAGCGCCCGACGTCTCCACCCGATCCTGGGTCTTCGATCTTGATCACTTCCGCGCCCAGATCGGCCAGATGAGATGTTCCGAATGGTCCGGCGCCGAACTGCTCCAACGAGAGGATGCGGATTCCGTCGAGCGGAAGCGTCATTGTCGTGTCCTTAGTTCAGGTGCGAACTCACCGGACCGGCTAGCTCCGCGCTGTTTCACAGGCTCAACGCTAATGGAAACAACCACCTCGCCCGGTGACCGAAGCGCGCATCACGGTGGCGAGCACAACGAGTGTCTCTCGGTCGATTTGGAAACCTCTATCGATAATGATATTCATTAGGTAAGGTCCATTTTTCACTAGCTCGGAGCACCACACACATGCGAACCACCCCCACCATCGTCGCGCTCGTTTCCGGCGCGGCACTTGTCCTCGCTGCCACCGGCTGCACCAGCACCGCGAACGCCAGCTCGTCATCCGGTTCCTCCTCTGGCGTGATCAACGTCGTCGCAGGCGAAAACTTCTGGGGCAACATCATCGGCCAGATCGGCGGGTCCCACGTCGCGGTCACCTCGATCGTCAGCGATCCCAATGCGGACCCGCACGAGTACGAGGCGAGTGCGGCCAATGCCGCGGCCATCGCGAATGCCAACTTCGTGCTGGAAAACGGGCTGGGCTACGACGACTTCATGAGCAAGCTGCTGAGCTCATCGCCCAGCTCCAGTCGCGACGTCATGTCTGTGCAGAAGATCTTGAACATCACCGGAGCGAACCCTAACCCTCACGTTTGGTACGACACCGCGCGCCTGCCCCAGGTGTCGGCGGCAATCGTGAAGGAACTCTCCAAGCTCGATCCGAAGGACTCCGCCACCTTCGCGGCGAACGGACAGACGTTCGACGCGAGCCTGAAGCCCATCCTGAACGTGATTTCGCAGATCAAGTCGAAGTACGCCGGAACGGAGATCGCTTACACGGAGCGGGTCCCCGGGTACCTTGTGGATGCCGCTGGGCTGAAGCTCGGAGTTCCGGTGACGTTCACCCAGGCGATCGAGGATGGCTCGGACCCGTCACCGGCCGACACCGCGGCGTTCGATGCTGCGATCACGAGCAAGTCGGTGAAGGTGCTCCTCTACAACGGGCAGGTCACCGATCAGGCGACGGACAACCTGAAAACGCTTGCGACCAAGAGCGGCGTGCCGATCGTCGGAGTTTCCGAGACCCTGCCGACCACGGATAAGAATTTCCAGGCCTGGCAGCTTCGCCAGGACACCGAGCTGTTGAAGGCCCTGGGCAACTAGGAATGGTCGTCGGCACTGACAGCCGCCTGACGGCTTCCTCGTCGGTGGCAATCGAGCTGGATTCCGCGGAACTCCGCTATGGCGACCGCCGGTTGTGGTCTGGCCTCAGCCTCTCCGTTGAACGAGGTGAGTTCATCGCCGTCCTCGGGCCAAACGGCTCGGGAAAGACCTCGCTGATCAAGGTGCTGCTCGGGCTGCGGCCGCTGACCTCCGGCACGGTTCGGCTCGGCGGCGAGCCGCCTCGGCGCGGGAGCAGCAGGGTGGGCTACGTTCCCCAGCAGCGCGGTTTCGACAGCGATCTCGGCGCTCGAGGGATCGACCTGGTCGCGCTCGGCTTCGACGGCCACCGGTACGGCGTCCCGTGGCCCAACCCCACCAAGCGGCGGCTGCTCAATGAGGTCATCGAGCAGGTCGGTGCCTCCAGGTTCGCCTACTCGCCGATCGGGCTGCTCTCCGGCGGGGAACAGCAACGGCTGCGCATCGCCCAGGCCCTCCTGAGCTCGCCGCAGGTGTTGCTCTGCGACGAGCCGCTACTGTCCCTCGACCTGGCCAACCAGAAGGCGATAGTCGACCTGATTGACGAGCGCCGCCGTGCGAGCAACACGGCCGTGGTGTTCGTGACCCACGAGATCAACCCGATCCTTCCGGTGGTCGACCGAATTGTTTACATCGTCGACGGCCGTTGGGCCATCGGCACTCCAGAGGAAGTCATGACCAGCGAGCGACTCAGCGATCTCTATCAAACCCGAGTGGAAGTGACCCGCATCGGAGACAAACTCCTGGTGGTCGGGGCGACAGATGCCTCGGCGTCCTTCGGACTGCAGGCGAACGAGCACCACGAATGATCGTTCAATACCTGCAACTGCCGTTCGCGCAGCATGCTCTCATCGCGGCGACCCTCGTGGCCATCATCTCGGGATTGATCGGACCGTTCGTCGCCTCCCGTGACATGGCGTTCGCGGTCCATGGCACCGCTGAGCTGAGCTTCACCGGGGCCGCGGCCGGACTGCTCGTAGCGGGGGATGCCGTGGGGGGCGCCCTCGTCGGGTCGCTGTTCGTCGCCACGGCGATCGGGCTACTCGGCGAGCGCCCGCGAGAACGAAACTCGGCTATCGGGGTCATCCTCGCCGCCGGGCTCGGGCTCGGTGTGTTGTTGCTGTCGTTCTACCAAGGGTTCGCGACCGAGGCCACAAACATCCTGTTCGGCCAGATCTTCGGGGTGAGCAACACCGACATCCTGATCCTCAGCGTCATCGCCGTGGTCATCCTCGCCGCCATCGCGGTGATCTATCGGCCGCTGCAGTTCTCATCGATCGACCCGGAGGTGGCGATCGCCCGCGGGGTCAAGACGCGAGCGATCAACTTTGTCTTCGTGTTCATTCTCGCGCTGACTGTCACGGAGGCGTCCCAGATCGTCGGGACTCTCCTCGTGCTGAGCCTCGCCATCACCCCGGCCGCGGCGGCGCGCCATTTCAGTGCCAACCCCCGGGCGGTGAGCGTGCTCGCGATCGTGTTTGCCCTGGTAGCCGCGGACGGCGGGCTCCTGGCCAGCCTGGCTGTCAGCCAGGTGAAGGCCAGCGTCTTCATCAGCGGAATCAGCTTCGCCATCTACCTGGTCGCTCGGCTCACGCGGGTCGCTCGGCCGACCGGGAGGCAGGCGAGGGTGCGGACGCAATAGCACCCGGTTTCGGTAGGAAAATCCGCAAAAGCCCTTCCGCAATCGCCGATCGAGGCGTACAAGATGGAAGCACGATGTCCATCACCAGGGCGACCGAGATCGAGCGCAAGTACGATGTCGACGAATCCGCGCGCATTCCCGACCTCTCGAGCCTCGGCGAGGTGCAAACCGCCCGGCCGGTAACGCTGTGGTCCGTCTACTACGACACAGCGGATGGCGCACTCGCCGAGCACCGGATGACCCTGAGGCGCCGCACGGGAGACCTGGACGAGGGCTGGCACCTCAAGACGCCGGCCGCCGACGGGCGTACCGAGTACCACGCCGAGCTGGCCGACGACCCGCCACCCGAGTTGGCGGACAGGGTTCGCTCCGTGATTCGCGACCATGAGCTCGTCCAGGTCGCGCGGATGAGCACCTTGCGGTCGGTCATCCGCCTGTTGGACAAGGATGCCGCGACCGTTGCAGAGGTAGCCGATGACGTCGTTCTCGCCATCGAGGTTCCGGCAGGAACCCAGCGGGCGTGGCGCGAGTGGGAGGTCGAACTCCAGGATGCGGCGCCCGGCGACCATGACGCGAGGGAGGCGCTGTTGGACTCCATCGAAAAAGTCCTTCGCGCCGCCGGCGCGAGACCGTCGGAGAGCGCGTCGAAGCTCGCCCACGCGACCGGTCACACTTCGCTGGGTCATGACACCGCAATCGTCGAAAAGTCCAGTACGTCGCTCGTAGTCGTCACCGCCATCCTCACCGAACTGGTCGCGGCGCTCGTGGCGGTCGATCCGCGGGCAAGAGACGGCGAACCGGATGCCGTACACGCCATGCGCGTGATCGTGCGCCGGCTTCGAAGCGTTCTCGCCGCCTTCCGCACCGTGCTCGACCGGGGGGTGACCGACGACATCCGGATTCGGCTGAGGGAGCTGGGCTCGGTGCTGGGCGAAGCCAGGGACGCGGAGGTGCGGCGGCAGCGCGCTATCGACCTTCTCGACGACGTCGCACTCGACCATGGCTCTCGGCACAGGATGGAGCCGCAGCAGCCGGATGCCGACCTGCGCAGGCGTCTCGTCGACGACGCGCTCGGAGAGTATCGGGTGAGGCACGAAGACGTGGTCGAGTACCTGGACGGTGCGGACTATCTCCGGTTGCTGGACGATCTCGACGAGCTGCTCGCGCGACCGCCCATCATGCCCGGTGCGATGGCGGATGCTCCGACCGAGCTCCGCGCTGCACTGAGTCGCCAAGCCCGCCGAGCCCGCAAGCGCCTGGCACGAGCGCACGAAGACGATCTGGTCTCGATGCACGAGGCGCGCAAGGCGGCGCGGCGCATGCGCTACGTGGCGGAGTCGCTCAGCGATGGCGCGGGGGCGGTGCTCGGTAAGAAGACCCGCATCCTCGCTGACGCCGGCCGTGAGCTGCAGAGCGCGAGCGGTGACCACCGTGACGCGGTGCTCTATGTCGCCCATCTCGACGACGTCGCGGGTGCGGCAGCTGAGGCAGGCGAGGACACGGCAGGCTACGGCACTCTCGCGGACGCGGAGCGCCGCCAGGCCCGCGCGGCCCTCGACCGGTTCGAGGCGGCGGCCGAGGAGTTGCGTCGGGTGCGGCTCTAAGAAGCCCGCCGCATTCGAGCGACGCCCGCCTAGCCGGGAAGGCCGGATGTCACGGCAATGAACTCCCGGAGAGCGTCGCGTGCATAGCGGTCAGCATCCAACCTTTGCGGCGGGACTTCTCCCCGCAGGAAGGCGAGCATGCCTTCGGCGAGGGCATCATCCGTTTGGTCCACTATGCGAATGGTGCTCTCGGGCAATGCGTCGCCGACCGTGCTGAATGCAACAGACACGATGGGCCGACGAAGGAGCGCCGCCTCCAGGATCACCATCGGCTGCCCCTCGTAGTTGCTGGAGAGAACGAAGCAGTCGGAGGCCGCGAGGATGGGAAACGGGTTCTGGTATGGCCCGATCACGAAGGCGCTCCGAGTGAGCTGCAGCTCCTCGATGAGGTGCTCGAGGTGGGAGCGGAGCGGACCATAGCCGACTAAAAGGAGGCGAGATTCCGGACGCTGCGTGTGCACCCGGGCGAAGGCGCGAAGCAATCGAGATTGGTTCTTCTCGAAGGAAAACCTGCCGAGAGTGATAAATGTCTTGACTGCGGGGTCACGCAAGAGGTCACCCAGAGACCCCGCGGGCTTCGATGGGTCTCCACTTATCACCTCGTCTAGAGGATGCTGGGCTGCCGCAACGACACGAGGCGCATCGATCAGGTTTCTTGCCGAAAGGAAACGCGCCGGATCGATCCCGTACCGTTCGGCCAACCGGAGCCGGTTGACATCGGCGAGAGACGGCGAGACCGAGACCAGGGCATCGAAGTCGGGGTACCTGGAGAACACGGCGCCGAGCGAGCGTTTCAAACGCTCTCTCCCCCGAATGATGCGATGCATTTCGGAGGCCATCTCGTTGTGCATCCAGATCGAGCGGCGGGCGGCTGGACTGTGGAGCAGCAGGGTGGCCCAATAGGGTCCGTATCCGTCAAAATCAACGACCCGGTCGAACTGCGCCGCACCGAAGCAGCGCAGCCATTCGTCGTCCCACATCTGCCGCTGAGCCTCGGACCTGGCGTGGAATCCCTGGCGACCACCGAGCTCGTCGATGCGGCGGCGCAGCTGTGTGAACGCGGTGCCGATCATCCGTCCGGTTCGGTGAAACTGGCGGACCTGCGGATCG